>DAISXE010000043.1:0-10711 GCA_036826015.1 Ilumatobacteraceae bacterium | reverse complement strand
TCGAGCGACAACGCATTGCGCTTTGCTGGGTTACTCAATGTGAGTGTGACTATGTCACCAACACGATGTGAGCGAATTAGTTGTTGCATGCCCAGACTCCCTGCGTTTACATACAGAGTACGCCCCGAGGGCTGGTCACTGCACTTTGACGTAGAAGTCTTGGTAGGCCTTGATGCCGGCGTTTCCAGGTGACGATGCAATCAGTGTCACCATCTGCGCAGATGCACCAATGGTGGGAGCTGTTCCACCTTCACATTTCGAAAGATCGACTGTGAACGACAAGGTGTTGCTTGCATTAGGAATCGAATCCTTGGCTGTGTCAAGCAGTGGCGTGTGTGCAAACTCTTGACTACCCGCACTGCTCAGGAGTGCAGACGACACCGGTGCCATTGCACCTGAATCACAGATTCGATTAACTCCGACATAGAAGCCATATCGAAGACTTCCCATGTCAACGTATTTTCCTTCACCCGCAACAGACACTCCTGACCTCTGAGGACGCCAGAAGGTCAGCGTGATCGTCTTATTGCTGGCAGGTACAACAATTGGGTTACCTTGCGTGCCGGATGCGCCACCATTGCCATTTACTGCCTTTAATGAATAGTCAATGTTTTTCACTTGACCACCAACTGTGATCTCCTTCAACGCAGGAACACTTGCGAAATAGGGCGAAAGACTGCCAGCCACACTCTTAGCTATCGCGCCACCTTTTGTGAAGTTCATTGTGAACAAACTTCCAGGCTTTACGTCGGCGCTAGGAAGTTGTGGGATGAATTGACGATTGAAGTTTGTGCTTGGACCACTGCACATTCCACCAAGCATTGGTGAACTTGTTGTGTCACAGTTTGGACCGTTGCCCTTCGGTAGCGATAAACCGAAGCCGTCAGCCTTCTTATCAATCCACTTCTCAGCAGCACCATTTGTACCTGTACCAAACAATGTTGCTGGTGAGCTTGGTGCACACCACAACACATCTGCTGCACATGAGATGTGAACTCCATCTGGTGCTTCTTGGGATCCTGTGTTGAGGCCAAGTCCGATCCAGAAATTGTTGTTCGACTTGAAAATTGAATCGATTGCAGCCTGCATAGAGGTTTCGTCCATGCCTGCATGCAAATTAATTGTTTTTGAGATGTCCAAGAAAAGTAGAGAACCTGTGGTAATCGCTTTAGACGGATTGCTGTCATCAACTAAGTCAATTTTTCCATCGTCATCGTCATCAATATCGAGAGTGTTGGGTAAGCCGTCTTTGTCAGTGTCGGCTCCGTTAGGTGCATCTCCGTCAGCCCACTTCGACACTCCAAATGTTCGGACTGCTTTTGCCTGTGTTGAAGTTGGAATTCCCATTCGTCCGGCACCACTTGGCTTTCCAGTAGTAGAGACAGGAATCTTTGTGGATGTTGAGATGGCGGTGGTCTTCTTCGCAGCTGCAACTGAATAACCCGTCTTCATCGCAATGGATCCAACATCGCCAGATTTTCCTGACAACAATGTATTTCCCGATTTTTTCTTCTTGTCATACTTCAGAACAACTGGGCCTGAATAGGTGCCATTAGATGACACAAGATGCAACGACGCGCCCTTTGCGGTACTTGCAGATACTTTTAGTTTGAATTTCCCGCCTTTTACAGCAGTGGAGTTTCCATTTTTTCCCACCATCAAAACGGTGTAGTTAGTTGGCGTCTTTCCCGTGATGGTCACCGTCCCAGCCGCTTGTGCGATGCCAGACATCGCCGGCAATGACGTCACTACCAATAGGCCAGCAAGAGCAAGGGTGCGAGTGATGCGTTTCATGGAACTCCTCAGAAGACGAACTACAACGAAAATTAGTGCATCTAATGGGGTTGCTCAAGGTTGCTCAGGTTAAATCTGGCAATTTTCGATACTCAGTGCGCCCTCTGGGGCTCGAACCCAGGACCTGCGGATTAAAAGTCCGTTGCTCTACCAACTGAGCTAAAGGCGCGGAGGCGGAACGGAACCCAGAGCGAAACTCGCCCGGAGAGCCGAATACTTCCGTTGGCAAGTGTAGTTCGGGGGAACTCAATCCACCCAAGGTCACAGCGAACCTCAGAAATGACGGCAAATGCCCTACAGCGGCATTGATACCAATGTGGCCTAATAGACAGAAGGCAAAGCGTTGCCTGGAACCGAAACTTTCACAGAAAAAATACGACCAGATGGGTTGTCGGTGATGATTGCACGATCATGACTGTCAGATGCAGTAATGAGAAGTGTTTTCCCGTCTGCACCTCCGAGCATGCAGGCAGTAGCTCGAGTGGAACCCATATCAACCTCGTCAGTAATTGTTCCACCTTCAATGAGACGAACAACGCGATTGTGACTAGCTACCCACAAACCGCCTTCTGCGTCGAGCGTAATTCCATCGGGCATTTCGCCGGGCATAGCGGCCCATACTTTTTCATTGATGAGACTGCCGCCGTCACTGATGTCAAACGAATAAATGCACTGTGCGAGTGAATCTGCAATGAGCAGTGTGTTGCTGTTGGGTCCAAGCGCCATTCCGTTTGGAAAAGAAGTCACGCGTGTTGCCTGCGTGAACGAACCATCGGACTTCACTGCCATCACCGGACTAGGTGATGGTTCTTCACTTTCGCCTGCAAGGAAGTTGTAGCAAAGAGTGTCGAGATACACAGTCCCATCTGGCGCTACAAGTAAATCGTTAATGCCATACAGTGCGATCTCCGAAAGATCGGCAATGTCAGTGGTGACCGCACTCTCCGGAGTGTCGCCCATTGTGACGTGCATCAATACTCGACGACGCGCAGATGTCACTGTCCACTTATCACCAGGACCAAACCCATAACCGGAGATCCAGTCGGAGTGTTGGAAGAAAAGCGCTGCTGGTGTACCAGGAACCCATTTATGAATTTGACCGCGATCGATATCTACGAAATAAAAGGAACCAGATGGTGCGTGCCAGCGTGGGGTCTCTGGAAAAAGAAAACCTTCTTGGACTAGTTCAGGTGTGTACTTCATGGTTGGCTCCTCATAAACGCGATGTAGGCAGATTTACGCCTGCACTTTCACATCAAAGTGGTCCCAAGGTCATCACCCATGACGGGGTGATATTGGGCTAGTAGAGTCCTGCCACATGGTGGTTGGGGGAATTCAAGGAAATGGTGGTCCTCCAAATAGTCCACCTCTCCTCCCCCGGTTTCACGTTCAACGAACCCGGCTTCTTGACCTTCTCGACGCATCCAATGACGTACCAATCACTGCAGTCATTGCCCCGGCTGGTTCAGGAAAGACCGTTCTCCTCAGCAGTTGGGTTCATTCACGTCAGCCCGATGCCGTCTGGATTGCCTGCGACACGTGGACCAAAGAACAGTTCTGGATTGAAGTCGTCAATGCTCTGCGTCGCGCTCGTCCTGATCGATGGTTAGATGCAGCTGACATTGCTGATGAACCACGTGTTGACTTGCACGGTTTGCTGGCCTCGATCATTGCCGACATGCCCCAATCGTCGAGTCCACTGATTTTGGTGATTGACGACATCCATCATGTGGAATACGTCGGACCATTTATTGAGAGACTCGCACATTCTCTGCACCCCGGATCTCGCATCGTTATTGGAAGCCGGAGTGAAAACTCCATTGGAGTAGCACGAATGCGCTCACAGGGAATACTTTGCGAAATTCGAGAAAGAGATCTTCGGATGTCTTCCGATGACACTTTTGAACTTCTGGAACGACTCGGAGCACAAGTTCCAGAAAAAATCGCAATATCTCTAGCGGAGAGGACTGACGGTTGGGCAGTCGGTGTTCAAATTGCAGGTATCGCACTTCGATCATCTTCTGATCCAGCCAAATTTGTTGAGTCCTTTACTGGTGCTGCACAGGAAATCAACGAGGTGTTACTGCGCGATGTAATTGACCACCTGAGCCCCGAGACAAGAGATTTTCTGCGCTCAACAAGTGTCCTCGAATCATTGTCACCAGGTCCGTGTGAGGCAATTACACGCGTTGACGACGCAGGTCGTCTCTTGCGAGATTTGCACGCAAGCGGATTCTTCATCATGACAGGAGAACAGCCGGGAACTTACAGATACCACTCATTGTTTCGAGATGTTTTATCTCAGGAATTCAAACAACAACCGTCAGAAAAAATTAAACAAACACATCTCGGCGCAGCTCAGTGGTACTCGGAAAATGGTTTTATTGATCTTGCTATTACCCATTTCCGCGAAGCAGGTCGTACCGACACTGCACTCGCCCTCTTCAATGAGCATCTCAATGCGGAGTTTGCTCGAGATGGCATTGCTGCACCGCAACGTTTTGTCCATGCACTGACAGGTGGATCCGTACGCATTCCCACTGAATTTCTCGTACCTGTGGCATGGACCCTGACGGTGGCCGGTGCCATTGACGAAGCGCAAGTTTGGATAGACCGAGCTCACCGACAACAAGAAGACCTAACACTTCTTGAACATGACCGACTCATCATCTGTCGTGGACTCATCGCGCTTTTGTCTGGAGATACAAACGCAATTGAAGAAACGCTGCGGCAATTACGAAACCCAACCGCACAAGACCCAATTATTCAAACTCATCATCTGCATTTGGCATATCTCTCCATGTGGAACGGTGATACAACACAGGCACGAGCACTTTTGCAAAAAGCAGTCAAATTTCAAAAAGACCCTTTTATTGTGGAGGTCATTGTTGGTGGTGCACTTTCGTGGATTGCATACCTTGAGGGAAATATTCAAGAAGCTGACCAGTTATCCACGCGCGCAATCGCATTGGCAATCTCTGAGAATGCCACTGACCACCCAGACCTAGTTGATGCCTTACGAACCCGCGGAAGACTGCTTTATAAAAGAGGCAACTTCACCGAGGCTGAATCACACCTTGAACGCTCACTCACCATAGGAGAGAGGACTCGGCCACCACTCGCATTTCTCTCGGGTCTGGAACTCGCACGAATGTGGTTAATGCAAGGTCGAATAGATGATGCACGCATGGCTGTGCAATCAGCGAAGGACCTCTTAAAAACACAATCAGGATGCCTCATTGCCCTTGCATCTCAACTTGAAGCAGAGATCTCACTGGCAATTGGTGACACCTCTGCTGCCAAAGCATTGATTCGGCAGATACCCGACACAACAAAACGGCAAATTTTGACCGCCCGTATTCATATCGAAGATGGCAAGCCAGATCTGGCTCTGAGTGAATTGAGCTACACCGCTGATGCCCACCCACGCGAAGCCATCACGGTTGCCGTTCTGCAGGCACGAGCCGCACATGATGCCAGACTCCCCGAGGCTGACATGTTTCTTCGTGATTGTTTAACACAAGCGGAAAACAGCGACTCCTCGTACATATTTATGGACAGAGCATTTTTGCCCTTAGCTTCGCGCCTTCGAGCTGTTATGTCTGAAGGACATCTCACTGATTTTCAACGAAACGCTCTCATGCTTTTGGAGCAAACGGTTCCCATTGCAAAGCAATCACTCAATACGGGAGTTGAACAGTTAACCCAGCGCGAAGTCACTGTTCTTCGGTACCTAGCATCGAGATACACCGTTTCAGAGATAGCCAATGAACTCTTCGTCTCTGTCAACACCCTCAAAACACATACAAAAGCGGTCTACCGAAAATTGGGGGTTTCATCGCGTCGGGATGCCATCGCTGAGGCCCAACGGTTGAAGATTCTCTAGCAAATCACCCCCTTGGGGGTGATGCAAGAAAACACTCCAGGACTAAAGATGTCTCCAGAGTCAGTGAAATGCGTTTCACCGTTACTGGGGAGGGTCCATGGCAGAGGCATCAGACGGAATCAACTATGGCGATCTCATCATTTCCGCCCTGCAGCGCGGTGGCGACCGTCCGGCTTTTGTTGCACCCGACGAAACCACACTCACCTATCGCCAGTCAGCGGATCTCTTCGCACGGATGCGCCGTGTATTGCGTGACCATGGCGTAGTCCGTGGAACTGGGGTGGGTGTCTTTGGACCAAATCGCCCGGAAATATGGTTGGCAACAGCTGCAGTCTTTACAGAAGGTGCTCGGTTTACCGCACTCAATCCTTTGAACTCTGTTAGCGACATTGTTTACATGGCAGACAATGCAGAACTTGAAGTGCTGGTGGTCGACCCTATGTTTGTCGATCGAGCAGAAGCAATCGCTGCCGAGTCACCCAGGCTCCGGCACGTCTTCACGCTAGGTCCTTCCACATACGGCATCGACATCCTTCAACTCAGCACTCAAGTGACTGAACCCGTCCTTAGTCCGTGTGAAGCAAATGTAGAGGACATTGCTTGGTTGCAGTACACAGGTGGAACCACAGGCGTGCCTAAAGGTGTCGCAGTATCGCAACGGTCACTCGTTCAAGCAGCACAGTCAATTTTGGCGTCATGGGAAATGCCTGTTGTCCCGCGGTACCTAGCGGCGTCCCCAATCACGCACGCAGCTGCGATGCCAATCTTGCCCACGCTGTTGCGCTCAGGAACTATATTCATGCACAAAAGTTTTTCACCAGAAGCATGGTTGCGCACGGTGCAGGACCAACGAATTAATCTCGGTCTGCTGGTTCCAACGATGTTGTACGCCATCCTTGATTCAGAACATATGGGGAAATTTAATCTCTCCTCTATTGAGACAATCTTGTACGGAGCAGCACCAATGTCACCCACCCGTCTCGCTGAAGCACATCAGAAAATTGGAAATGTATTCGTTCAGGTCTATGCACAATCAGAATGTGCGTCCATTGCTACAACGTTGGCAAGTTACGAGCACGACCCAGTTAACAAGCCTCACCTTTTGAGCTCTTGTGGAAAAGCTGCCGTCGGAACAACGGTTTGTTTGTTTGATGATGATGACAACGAAGTTCCCGATGGCGTACCTGGAGAAATATGTGTTCGTGGCCAAAACGTCATGACTGGGTACTGGCGAAATCCAGAATTAACGGCTGAAACGTTGAAAAATGGCTGGCTGCACACAGGAGATATGGCTGTGCGAGATGCTGAAGGTTTCTTGTACATCGTTGATCGAAAAAAGGACATGATCATCTCAGGAGGAATGAATATCTTTCCCAAAGAAATTGAAGATGTGCTCTCACAACACCCCGCCGTTGCACTGGCCTCTGTTATTGGACTCCCCGATGATAAATGGGGTGAGGCAGTCACTGCAGTTGTCGTGTGCAGGCCCGGAGAATCTGTTAAAGCAAACGAACTTGCAGAACTTGTGAAGACCGCAAAAGGCCCTCACCAAGCGCCCAAAATTATCCATTTTGTCGATTCAGTACCAATGACTCCGGTGGGCAAAGTTGACAAAAAAGCACTCAAAGAACAATTCAAGAACTCTCAAGGAAATCAAAAATGAGCAACAAGGTGTACATCGTTGGAGTCGGAATGACAAAAATGGGCCGAGAAATTGCGCGACCCCTCAATGACTTTGCGGCAGAAGCAGTGAATGAAGCAGTCACAGATGCAGGTCTTGATCTCAGCAAAATTGAATTCGCTGCATTTGCGAACAATATGAAGGCAATCCTATGGCGTGAAGCTGTCACCACGCCTGGCCAGGTAGCACTGTGGCATATGGGGCAATCTGGAATTCCTACTGTCAACGTTGAGAATGGCTGTACCTCATCTTCTTCTGCATTTCATTTGTGCGTGCAAGCCATTCGCGCAGGGTCTGTTGATTTTGCTCTTGCCTTTGGTGCCGAGAAGACTAATCACGAAGATAAGCAGCGCATGCTGGAATCATTTGCGGCAGCAGTCGACCCCGACTCTTGGGAAGACTCCGTTAATGAATTGAATCGCCATGTGGACTCTGGTGAATACGGAGCGGGTGAAGGCGATCGTTCTGCCTTCATGAACATCTATGGCTACATTGCCCGCGCGCATATGGCAACTTTTGGTACCACGCAACGCCAGCTTGCTTTCATTGCTTCTAAAAACCATACACATGCATCAATGAATGACAAATGTGCATACACACAGCCAATGACAGTTGATGAAGTCCTAGCTGGTCGCGCAATTGACTTCCCACTCACTGTTCCCATGTGCTCACCATTTACAGATGGTGGTGCGGCCGTCATTCTTGCGAGCGAGGCAGGGCTCAAGCGTCTTCAGAAAGCACGTCCAATACAAGTACTCGCCTCAGTTCTTGGCTCGAGCACCCAGCGTCCTTGGGATGATTTTGAAAACAACATCACACGACGACTTTCAAAAAAGGCATACGCGGAATCAGGTCTCGGACCAGAAGACATGCATCTTGCTGAGGTTCACGACGCCACGGCATTCGGTGAACTTCTGGAAACCGAGATGCTTGGTTTTTGCCCCATCGGAACTGGCGGGGCGTTCGCCGAGAGCGGTGCTACCTCTCTCGGAGGAAGAATACCTGTCAATGTTTCAGGTGGTCTGGAATCGCGCGGACACCCAATCGGCGCAACCGGTTGCGCGATGATTTATGAGATTGTGACTCAACTTCGCGGCGAAGCAGGAGCACGTCAAGTCAAAGGCGCTCAAAACGCAATCGTTGAAAATGGTGGCGGGTTCCTCGGTGTCGAGCCTGCAGCAGCCGTAGTTGCAATTCTTACAAATCAACTTCGATAGACGGGTTCACTTATTAAATCATCGTCAACGGAAGTATCAGAATTAACTGAACTTGCTCATGAAGGACCTCGGATTCAGTTGTCCACCAGCGCAATGATGTCACCATTACTTCGTTTCCAGTGATTCATATTCATAACGGAGCTGTTGGTTACAGACTTGATTATGCCGGACGAAGTGTGGTGTTTTTCGGAGACACCATGCCTTGCAAATACCTCGTTGAGGCATGCGACGGAGTTGATCTACTTGTGCATGAGGTATTCCCAACCGCTCCAGTTCTTTCTCAGAAATCTGGTATGCCTCTTGCCTTTGCTGAAATGATTGTGAACACAACCCACACCAGTCCCGAGATGAGTGGAAAGGTATTCAAACGTGCCGGTGCGCGCTTGTCTGCAATGTGGCCCTTAGTGGTTGACCATGACACCCAAACCGGAAACATTCATTCCGCTAGCAAGGTCACAGGGCTACAGCCCATTTCAGACTGATTTGAGGGCTTTCGGAGCACACTTCTTAAAGCTCCTCACTGGCTCTATATTTTTCCTATGGCTCGTGTTGCAAAAACCAAGAATGGTCACAAGCCGAAAATTTGTGCAGCCTGTGGTCGACCATTTGAGTGGCGCAAAAAGTGGGAGCGGGATTGGGAGAACGTTCGCTGGTGCAGCGACGCTTGTCGCTCACAGGGTGTTTAGTTCGCCGCTAAAGGCGACAAACCCACGAACGATCAAGAATCATAAGAGTTCGCTAAGCGAGCGAAACCCTCATCAAGGCTGATGCGAGGTGCCCACTCCAATAACTCCATGGTTTCTGAAATATCAAACCAATGTGAGATGCCTAATTGGTAGGCAGTGAACTTTGTGAGTGGTGGCTCGCTACGCGGGCGCAACTTGAACACTGCTTCGATGATGACTCCAAGAACAACGGCAGCGCGCAAACTCACCGATCGTGGTTCGCATGCAACCCCAGCTGCTGTGCAAATGGATTCCACAAGACTCGCAACTGTTCGTGGCTCACCATTGCTCACCACAAGTGCTCGGCCATCAAGATTCTCTTGTATGCCTATGCGTTCTGCGGCAGCAACTAATGCATCAGCCACATTGTCTATATACGTGGAATCCACAACTGCATTGCCTTTATTCACCAAGACAAGACGACATTGTTGCGCACGTTCCACAATGCGCCCCACAAGTTGTGTGTCTCCTGGTCCCCACACAAGATGAGGACGCAATGCAACAGTAGGTAAGCGATGGTCATTGAGCACGGCGCGTTCTGCGATGGATTTGGTGCGCGAATAATGCCCCATCACATCGTCGATGGCCGGAGGAGAAACTGCACCCTCTACCGGAGTTGTGCTGTAAGAGACCGAAGGAGAAGAGACATACACCACTCCCCGACACCTCGCATCGGCAGCTGCGTTCATGATGTTTTCAGTACCCGACACATTGGTTGAGAAAAACTCTTGAAAAGATCCGATTAACCCAACTTTTGCTGCAGCATGAATCACTACATCACATCCATGAATTGCTGCGCGCACTACATCGCTGTCGCGAATATCACCACGAAAGACTTTTACAGGAAGCTCTGATTCTCCACGTTGCAAAACATGTACCTCGTGACCACGGCGCAGCATCTCTCGCACTGTGCATGCACCAATCATTGAAGTTGCCCCGGTAACAAGAACGCGCATTACTTGCTCAATTGGGTAGTTGCCCACGCACTCAATGCAGTGCGATCAATCTTGGAATTGTGTCGCCGATCCACAGGGAGAGTTTTCTTATACAAAACCGACGTAACTTGTGGTGCAACACCACGCACTGCATTCCGCGTCGCAATATCTGCCACGCCAGTCGTACTGCCGTCACACAACACGACAACAAGAGCATCTTGTCCATCAGTTTTCACGCCCACTACCGCTGCGGTGACGCCAGGCAAGATCTCCTCGACTGATTGCTCAATAGGCACTGGAGTCACTTGTGTTCCGGCAATATCAAGCACGTGCGCAATGCGACCTTCCACGAACAAGCCGTCTTGCACATGTCCCACATCTCCGGTGCGATGCCATTCATGCCCTGCATATTGCACACGCGCATCTCTATTGCGTGCCCAATGCTGGTCATAACCCACCGACAACCATGGGCC
>DAISXE010000042.1:0-10750 GCA_036826015.1 Ilumatobacteraceae bacterium | reverse complement strand
GCAGCGGAAGATTTAGGCATGCATACAGACTATGGAACATGGGGGCGGGGAAGTACCGTCTAGGTGTGGGCATTTTCCTCGGATTTCTAGCGGTGTTTTCTTTCATTCCAGTCCACCTTGGTTCTGGCGACAGCGTGCAGGCGCGCGACACCGAATCTGTCGTTACTTCTGTGACACCGGGATTACCCAGTGGAGTAGAGGTAGGAATCTTGGGCGGTGATGCCCTCTTTCACGTGCAGTCACTGAATCATGAAGTGATGATTCCTGGATACGAGAACGAGCCCTATTTAAAAATCACGAAAGACAACAAAGTATTCATCAATGATGGTTCCACGACGGCGTTTTTGAATGGCAGTCGATATGGAAATATCGACCTCTCACAGTTTTCAAAGACTGATGATCCGCAGTGGCGTCTTATTGCGACAGATGGCAGTGCAATGTGGCATGACCACCGAGTTCATTGGATGAGCCCGAAGCCACCGGCAGCAATTGATGCTGAAGGAACAGTGTTGGAGTGGAAAGTCCCGTTCACAGTAGATGGAACCGACGTTGAAGTTGCAGGGACGCTGTTCTTGCGAGAGAAAGCAGCCGTGTGGTGGTGGCTGAGTGGAGTGCTGATGTTGTGTTTGGCAATTCTGTTGTCAATTGCGCGACGCAGAGTGTTGTTTGGTGTGCTCTTAGCAATTTCAATTGCTGGAGTTGTTGCAGGTGCATTGCAATACTTTGGTTTGCCAATCGGCGCGCGAATAACGCCGTTATTGCTGATGTTTTCAGGCGTTGCAACCTTGCTGACTACAGCTGGTTTATGGGCTGGGCGTAAACGTGATGCTCCACAGCACACCGCGTTGTCGTTACATGCTGGTGCAGGAACTGCACTCGTAATTTGCGCTTGGCTTTGTGCCAGCCAAGTACGAGCTGCGTATGTACCTGGCCTTGAGCCAATGTGGATTGCACGCGTGTTGATACCAATGATGCTTGGTGTGGGAATTGTGGCCACCATAGATGGCGTTTCGCGCGTGGTGCGTGGAACGAACTGAGTTAGACCGAAAGAAGGTCGCGCGCACCAGTGTCTGATGACGGGTGACGCAGCTTGCTCATTGCACGTGCTTCGATTTGACGAATACGTTCACGAGTGAGGTTGAAGTGTTCGCCTACTTCTTCAAGTGTGCGACCTTCGCTGCTTCCATCGAGACCGAAGCGCAAGCGCAGAATTTCGCGTTCGCGTTCGTCGAGCGGTGCAAGTAGGCGCTGAATTTCTTCAGGGAGCAATGCAGTTGCAGCAGTTTCGAATGGAGATTCTGCTGAACGATCTTCTACAACGTCACCAAGTTCGGCATCGCCGTCTTCACGAAGTGGTTCAGACAATGAGAGTGGCTCTGCAGCAAAACGAAGTGCCTCTGTGACTTTGTCTTCTGGCATTTCAACTTCTTTTGAAAGTTCAGCCAGCGTGGCAGGACGACCGTATTTCAGCTCGAGACGTGAGCGAGCCTTTTGCAAACGAGCGAGTGTGTCGCCTGCGTGGACCGGGAGACGAATGGTGCGGCCGGTGTTTGCGATACCGCGTGTGATGGCCTGACGGATCCACCATGTTGCATACGTGGAGAATTTGAAACCTTTGCGCCAGTCGAATTTTTCAACGGCGTGCATGAGTCCGAGGTTGCCTTCTTGGATGAGGTCGAGAAGGGGAAGACCAGATGCTTGGTACTTCTTTGCGATAGATACAACGAGACGAAGGTTTGACTGAACGAACGCACGCTCTGCGACTTCACCATCGCGAATTGCTTTGCGAAGTTCGCGGCGCTTTGTAGCTGTAAGAGTTTTGGCTTTTGCCATTTCTTCGCCGGCTTCTTTGCCTGCTTCGATGGCTTTTGCAAGACGAACTTCGTCGTCTTTGGTGAGCAATGTGTACTGACCGATGTCTGTGAGGTAGAGCCTGACGAGGTCCTCTTCGTCGCGGTCGATACGATCCTTTGCCACTCTGCACCTCACCTAACGGGAATCTTCAGCCACTCGGATAGTGGTGAATAAAGGCAGGATACCGACACAGGAACGGACCCCCACAGCCCGACCAAGAACATTTGGAATAGTTCTGGCAGAGTATGTGGAATGGCTGAAAACACGACCCAAAATGACGAATCTGGCGAAATTGAGTTGTCGATTGTGACGATGACCTTTGATGCGGCAGATATGGGGTCCCTCGTCGCTGTCTTATCAAAATACATCGTTTTAACGCGGATGGAACCGGGCTGTCGCAATGTGGACATGATTGTGTCCGACACGCGTCCAAATCGAATCCTAATTATTGAGAAATGGGATTCACCAGAAATGCAACGCTCTCATTTTGATGGAAAAATCATGGTGGAAATGGCACAGTCATGCGGTGGCATCCTCACACAAGCGCCCGACATTGATATGTGGCAATCAATGAGTGCGCACGACCTGACGTAGCACTACGGAAGTTTGATTATTGCTTCGTGTTCAATTGAAGTAACAACGATGTTGTCCACAATGAAGTGAAGATCGAGCACTACGCGTTCTCCACCTGCATTGAAGCGATCAACAATCGCTGATTCAATACGACACATTGCGCCAGCATGTACGAGCTCATGATGTCGAATAATGCTGCGAGTGTGCACCCAGCTTCCAGTTGCAATCTGTGTATGTACTACGTCGTTCGCAAGTGTGGGCCACACAGCCGGGTGAACAAGATTGTGTTCACGATAGATAGGCAAGTCTTCTCCGGCTAACAAACCTCTGTCTGTGCCGTGTTCACCTTCCAAGGTGTATTCCACCGTGCGCATTGCGCGGCCAGTGCGTATGGCGGCAGCTGTTGGAGAACTTCTAAATGCTTCAAATACAACGCGGGGTTGTTCTGGTTCAGAGGTGATTGCGTGGATAAACACGCTGTCGTCTTTTACGAGTGGCTCGCACAACACAGTGTCTTGGTCGAACACAGGTTTGCGAAATCGAACTTCACCGCCACCATTTTCTAACCACGAAGTACCCCATGCAGCGACAACTGGGTGAGTGAGGTACGCATAGGTGGTGACACCAGCAACCAGCGCGCGAGGAAAACCAGCGGCACGCGCGCCCTCATCTGTATGAATAGGGTTGCGGCGATGTTCAGGCAGGTTTTGTGCTGTCACTGTCCAGGGCGTGGGCAAAGCATTGTTCACGCATTCAGTCTTTCACCTTTGTCAGAGAGGGAGTTACTGGCCTGACGCATCTATAGCTTCACCCGTGATTATGGTGGGCATATGTCTAATCCACTTCTTACCGACAAGGCCATGGGCCTTGGCAACTTGAACAAACCAGCAGACCAATGGGCACCACCCACCGGTCAAGCACCAATGACCGATGGTCCTGTGTCTCGATGGGACGGCGGCATCATGACGGTGTCTGGCACTGCATCAGCAACCATGGTGTTGTTGGTTCTGCTTTTGGCATCGGCCACTGCAACATGGTTGAGCATTGATGCACCATTGCCTGGAGATGTTGTTCAACTTCCAATGGGTTGGGTCATCGGCGGTTTTATCGTTGGCATTATTGCGGTATTGGTTGGCTCTTTTAAGCCGCACCTTGCTCGCATTGCTGCACCTATTTATGCGTTAGCAGAAGGTGTTGTTCTTGGCGCCATTAGTCGTGCGTACTCAGAGGCATACGACGGCATCGTGCTGCAGGCCGTGGGCGCAACGCTCGGTGTGTTTGTAGTGATGTTGTATCTCTATCGCAGCCGCGTCATCAAAGTGAATGATCGTTTCCGTCGCAACATCATGGGCGCAATGATGGGCCTTATGGCGTTCTACCTTGTGTCGTTCGTTCTGGGAATGTTTGGCAGCATGCCGTCGTTCATTAGTAACGCAAGCCCAATGGGAATTCTGTTCAGCGTTTTTGTTGCTGGTCTTGCTGCAATGAACTTGGCACTTGACTTCGACATGATCGAAAAGGGTGTTGCTAACAAATTGCCAGCACATATGGAATGGTTCTGTGCACTTGGCCTGACCGTGACTTTGGTGTGGTTGTACCTAGAGATTTTGCGCTTGTTGTCTAAATTGCGCGAACGCTAAAAACTACGCGTTAAGCGAATTCAAAAACGTAAAGAGAGCCTCGTTGAATGCAGCGGGGCTCTCTTGCTGTACCCAGTGACCTGCATTCGGAATAACCGAACCACCTTTGAAATTCGGCAACGTTTGCGACATGTATTCGATAGCGGTGGGATTGAGAAGATTCACTGGATCGTGTTCACCAGTAATGAAATAGGTAGGCATTGCTAGTTGGTCCACGGGTATGCGATGAGTGTTCTCGTAGTTGGTATTCATATTGCGGTACCAACTCACTGGGCCAAAGAATCCTGAATATGAAAACTCATGTACGTACGTGTCGAATTCTTCTTGTGAAAGCCATGACCATGGAAGTGGCGGTGGGGAAGCGCGACCGGTGAGGAACGTAGTGTCTGCCATTGCGGGCAGTTCAGATGTGGTGAAAAATAACGGGTCACTGACGGCGGCGCTTGATGCACCCCACAATACTTTTGACATGGTGTCTGCAACATCACGTTCAAGTTCCTGCTCGGCTTCATTCGGACGTTGGAAATACAAGATGTAGAAGTACCTATCGCCGTAGCGCGCTTGCATGAGGTCAATCGGTGCCATTGGCCAGTTAGTGAATGGCACACTTGCCGCAACGCCAGCACGTACGCGATCGGGATGAAGCCGACACAGGTCCCACAACAGCAATGCGCCCCAGTCGTGGCCGACATAGATGGCTTTGTCGTGCCCAGCTTGTTCGGCAAGCCCGAGAAGGTCTGTAGCCAGATGTGCAGTGCCATATGCATCTACATTGCGTGGCGCACTGCTGTGGCCATAACCCCGCTGGTCGGGTGCGATGACGTGGTACCCAGCCTCTGCAAGGGGAATCATTTGGTGACGCCAACTATGGGCCGTCTCGGGAAACCCGTGCGCCAAGACAATGAGTGGCGCGCCCTCGTCGCCACTTTCATTAACTACGAGTTCCACCCCGTTGACTGACGCAGTGCGTTGACGTACGGAATATGGCATGGGTAATTACGCAGAGAGCGTAAGAGTGTTGGCACTGAGTGCGGACAGTTCATCCCATGTGAATGAATCTGCGTTCCAGATCTTTTCAAACACATGGTCAGAAGCATCGTTGAACCCATGACGATTTCTAAAGTTGTATAAAGCAGCCTGCTTCTTGACTTCAATATTCATTCGTGTGATGCGACCCAGGATATATGTATCCCATGCGGCGGCTTGTGGAAGAGAGAGTTCGGTATCTAACGGTGCGTTCTCGAAGCCGCCACGAAGACGATCGCGAGCTCGCAACATTGAACGTGCCATTGCAAGTGTTGTTGCAAGTTCACTCTGTTGACGTGGACGACGTGTGTCTTCAAGTGCGCCAGAGAGAGGACGAATAGAAATCAGCGAATCAGTCACTTCAACATCGATACGTGTGAGAGGCGATGTCTCATCGACAGCAATCTCAATATTGATATCTGTAAGACCTAATTGTTCTGCAACGAGAGTTGCGATACGTGCGATGTATGCACTGTCGAACGAAACAAAACTAAAGGTCTCTGGCGTGACCGTAATGGCCATGTCAGTTCTTTGCTGCGGCTTGCTTTTCGCGAATCTGAGCCTTGCGCTCTTCAAGTGCTTGCAGTCCGAGATCAGCGATGTGCTCATTCTCGTCTGAAGTGAAGCCAGCAAGTTCACGGAAACGACGTGCGATGCCGAGACTTGATTCGTCGCTGTCGCTACGGCTTCCGCCGTAGGAGAACATTTTGTCGACGATGCTCTGGAATTCAAGTGCTTTCTTGCGACGCTCAGGATCATTCTCTGTCACTTTGCGCAGCCAGTCGCTTCCCATTTTCACGTGGGTTACTTCGTCGGCAAGCATCCAGTCTTCGCAGAACTCTAAGTATGGGTCGCCGGCCATTTCGCCGAATTCCTTCATTGAGGTGAAAACGTCGATTGCCAAACCTTCAAGTGCGCGGTTCACGCCGGCAAGTCGAAGTACTGGGTCATTTGAACATGCAGCCTGGAAAAGCACAGTGTTTTCTGCGTATTGGCCAACATCGCTGCCCATCCAATCGCCCAACTTCAAACTGATTTCCACGTGACGTGCTTCGTCCCATGCTTGGCGAGCCATGTCGAGTTTGAGACCAAATGGTGCTTCTTCACCTGTGGTGAAGTCCCAACATGTGCGTCCTGCACCTTCCAAAGCTTGAATTTCACCAACAAAGATGCCGTGCATGAGTGAACGTGCTGCATCACTTGCGTCTGCACGCGCTGGTGTGAGTCGGTTCGATGAGCGGCGTGATTGATCTGCATTTGCAGGTACTGCACTTCGCGCATCGGACATGCGGTCTGCTTGTGTGATTTGGTTGAACCGCTCGTCGCGTGCCAACTCTTCAACTGGCATGAACTTTTTCATGACATTGCTCCTTGTGGTGCTGGTGTGTTGATTCCGATGCTTCCAGGACCGGCGATACCGCCGGCCTCGAGCATGATCTTTTCGAGCTTGGCTTGGTGTGCTGCTGCTCGATCGACTTCTTCTGGTGTTTCAAGGAGAGACTGAATCAGCATTTCTCCTTCACGCCAGTCATCAAATTCGTCTTGCAAGATGAATTTGATGGATCGAATTGTTGGCATGTCTGTGATCTCGCTGGTGTTATTCAGGTGATACGTGTATGCAGAGATGAAGTGAGGAATGAAGACGCGATAGACACCAACGAGTTTTTCGATGGTGAGTTCTGGAGCTTCTGGCTCGGTCATTGCTTCGATGAAACGCACCATTGCGTCGTTTGCAGGAAGTGTGAGGCGCTCAGGATTCATTTCGCGAAGTTCAGGGAGACGCTTGTGCCATAACTCTGCGTGCCATGCGTGCTTGTAGCAATGAGTACCAAGACGCATTTTGATGTCGAGTTCGGGAACGGTGGCGATCCATCCGCCTAATGCTTCAAACAGTTTCATTTCGGCCCACTTGTAGTGGCCAACACGACGCGCTGTTTCTTCGACGCTAAAACTGCCAGGCAA
Organism: Ilumatobacteraceae bacterium; assembly: GCA_036826015.1. Taxonomy (GTDB): domain Bacteria; phylum Actinomycetota; class Acidimicrobiia; order Acidimicrobiales; family Ilumatobacteraceae; genus UBA2093. The sequence continues at coordinate 3,695 of DAISXE010000042.1, read as the reverse complement.
TTCGCGACGGTCCCACGGGGCAAACGGTGCTCGAGGCTTCTGTGGATTAGCCATTGTCATTTCCCCTTTCGACTTGGGCAAACCATTGGCTTGCTAGGCGATATAGAGAATCCTAACCCTCTAGGGCTGGGAAAACGAGACGCAGGTCACAGGTTTCGTCGTGCTGTGGGGCGCTGTGCAAGGAGGTCCTCGCTGAGGGGTGCCCCGGTGACTTCATCAGTCCAATAGGTATCGGCATCGAGCCGGGCAAGGGCTGTGTCCACATCGGCCAGATCTTGTTCGATGGCATCAAGGTCGAGTGGGCTCTCATGTGGGTTCACGCTTTTATCGTAGGCGACCGCGCGCTTGTAGCGTCAATGGAATGAGTTTCCCATTCCCACCCCTTGATGGTTCCGCCGAAAAGAACCAGAAGTTCCCCGCAGCTCCTCCGATGGGCATCGACCCAGAGAAGCGTTACACCGCCACCATGGAAACAAGCATGGGCACGCTGGTGATTGCACTCGACGCAGCACGTGCGCCAAAGACTGTGAACAGCTTTGTGTATCTCGCTGCGTACCACTACTACGACGGCATTATTTTCCACCGCATCATCAATGGATTCGTATGTCAAGGTGGCGACCCAACCGGTACAGGTACTGGTGGACCCGGATATCGATTTGATGACGAATTGCCAAAGGCTGGTCAATATCAAATCGGTTCACTTGCAATGGCAAATGCCGGACCAAATACAAACGGTTCACAGTTCTTCCTCATCAGCGGTCCAAGCGGTGTGGGCTTGCCACCTGCGTATGCATTGTTCGGACAAGTTGTAAAGGGTCTCGACGTTGTTGAGGCAATGCAAAATGTTCCGACTGGTCGTGGCGATCGCCCATTGACCGATGTGGTGATTAACAGTGTCACCATCACTGTCGCCGACTGAAATAACTAGCGATGCTGCACGACGCATTGCGTTAGCAGCACAAGGCTTTGCCACGCCTCGACCAACGGGGCGAATTGACAGGCGTCATTTGCGCCGCGTGATGGATGCGGTTGGTCTTATTCAGATTGACAGTGTGAATGTTCTTGTGCGCAGTCAAGAGATGCCGTTGTTTTCGCGTCTTGGAAATCATCCGCGCACGTTGATCCCTGACGCCACAGATGCTGGCGAGTTATTTGAATACTGGTGCCACGAGGCAAGTCATTTGCCTGTGTCTATGTATCCGCTTTTGCAATGGAGAATGGAAGAAGCTCGCAAGGGGTCTATGTGGCCTGGTCTACAACGCATTGCGAAATCCAAACCACAGTTAGTGAAAGAGATTCGCGATCGTATTTACAACGACGGACCACTTGTTGCGGGTGATGTTCGCACACGAAAGGGTCCGAAGGGTTCATGGTGGGATTGGGACGACGGCAAAGCGATTCTTGAGTATCTCTTTTGGACAGGAGAGATCACTGCCCGACGACGCGGCAATGATTTTGCACGTGTGTATCACGCACCAAGTGATGTATTGCCATCTGAAATTTTGAATGCGCCTATTCCGACTGAAACAGAAGCACGAAAACAGTTGTTACTTTTGGCTGCTCGAAGTATGGGTGTTGCAACTGCTTCAGACCTGATTGATTACCATCGCCAGAAGGGAGCCATAGCCAGACCATTGCTAAAAGAGCTTGTTTCTACTGGAGAATTGGAACAAGTGACAGTGTCGGGTTGGCGTGATATCGCGTACATGATTCCGGGAACAAAACAGCCGCGAGACATACACGTGCGTGCATTGGTATCGCCGTTTGATTCTTTAGTGTGGTGTCGTCCGCGCATTGAACGAGTATTTGATTTTCATTATCGAATAGAGATTTACGTGCCCGCTCCAAAACGCATTTACGGTTATTACGTACTGCCGTTTGTCCTGGGCGACAAAATTGTGGCTCGAGTGGATTTGAAAGCAGATAGGCAGAACAGTTGTTTGCTTGTGCAAAGTGCTTTTAGTGAAGAGGGTGTTGACCATGCGCATGTGGCACGAGAGTTACTGCTTGAGTTACAAGAGATGGCAACTTGGCTTGGGCTTGCCAATATTCAGATAGGTGACAACGGGGACCTTGTTATGCGGTTGGCGCGACTTCATCGGAAGTCGTAACTGGTGCACCATACGTTTCGCCGTCCACTGACGTTGCCCAGCGAATAGTTGTTGCAATGAGTGACCCGATTGGTTTTACGATTGCGCGTTCAGTGAGCGGCAACCACGGAAGACGTAGGTCTGCGCGGGCCCATGTGGGCAGAATGGCGATAGCAGCCGCTGCAATAAGTGAGTATGGAATGCGAGCAGCAATTTCGAGTGGAGGTTCAATGAGCAAATACTTTGCTGCATCTCGTGACTCTGCGGTACTGCGTAACTCGGGTCGGTATTGCGCAATCTGATCACGTAAGCCGCGCAGCGATGTTGGGGGAGCAGGTACTCCAAGTTTGCGCGCTATGACCGCCATATCTGCAACGTACTGATCACATCCGGCTGCATCGAGTGGGTGTGCTCCGTATGTTTGGTGTGCACGCAGAAAACTATCTACTTCAGCAATGTGAACCCATCGCAAAAGATGTGGATCAGAAGCAGAGTATGCGCGACCATCTGATGCCACACCCGAAACGCGAGAGTGGACAGCGCGCACACGATCAACAGCCTGTTGAGCTACCTCTGCAGGTGCGAATGATGTTGCTGCTACGAAGTCGGCTGTTCGTTGCAACCGACCCCATGGGTCATTGCGGTAATCAGAATGTTGTGCCACGCCGGCCATTGCGAGAGGGTGCAGTGACTGGAACAGGATTGCTCGCATGCCACCTATAAACATGGAGGCATCTGAATGCACCGTGATTAGCGGGCTTGATTCGGGAAACCATCTTTCGCCTGGAGCCAGCATGACGGCGGCTCGCTTGGTGTCGGCGTCGTCACCAATGACCCTGTCGCGTAATGCATTGGCAATAGCCCACCGTATGGACTCGATTGCTTCAGTAACTGGGGCGGGGAAAGTTGCCACGTTCCTATCGTGCCATTGGAAATGACGAACCACACGGCGAATGCGTCACAGTCTTGCCCACTACGCTTCAGATGTGCCCGATGAATCTGTGACTGATGCTGAATCAACCCGTCGTATGCCGCCGTGGGTGCCACGAGCTGTGGTCATTTTCTGGGCTGGCTTTATCGGAACCTTGGTCTTCCGATTTGTTTTTCACCGCCTGAACAGTCTTCTCATTCTTTTATTGCTGTCGCTGTTTATTGCTCTTGCCGTTGAACCAGCCACGAACAAACTGACGAAGCGAGGAATGAGTAGGCGTTCGTCTACCGCCCTCATTTTGTTGGGGATAGTTGTCGTCGCATCTGTTTTCCTGGCTGTAGTTGGAACAGTTGTTGCACAGCAGTTAGCGGACTTGCTTTCCAACAGCAGTACCTATGTGAACGACACCGTGAAAATGATTAACGATCTTTTCAACTCACACATCGACCCGGCCGCCGTGAATGAATCCATCGCTGATCCAAACGGTGCCGTTCAGAGGTTTATTCGTTCACAACGAACTAATGCATTCAAAGTTTCGGTGCAAGCTCTCGGTGTTCTCTTTCAGCTATTTTCCGTTTTACTCTTCTCGTATTACATCGTGGCCGATGGCCCGAAACTCCGTCGTTCAATCTGTTCTCGGTTAAGTGCCGCACGTCAACATCAGGTTCTTGATG
>DAISXE010000041.1:0-11068 GCA_036826015.1 Ilumatobacteraceae bacterium | reverse complement strand
ATGGTCTCTGGCGACATCGAACTTGGATCTCTCCCCCGTTTCAACGATGCTCTTTCCCGACTCGTCTCAGATGACGCTGGCCATGTTGTCGTCGTCGATATAGATGGAACAGGCGTCATTGAAGATGCGGCACTTGGCCTCATTCTCGGAGCTGCAGGACGAGCACGCGCTGCAGGTGGAGATATTGAGATTGTGTGTACCGATACGCGCTTACGTCAGCGCTTTGCAGAGAACGGCTTTGATCGCGCTGTCACAATCAATCAATCCATTCACTAGAGCGTTCATGCGTTCGCGTAGTAGATGATGCAAAGAAAAATCGGAGTTCAGGTTTCCCTGAACTCCGACCATTTCTAAGGGAGATCTAATTTTCCGTGACCACCATGAGGTGGCATTAACTATGCGCGAGCTGAAGAGTTTTGTGCTCCAGGCATTTCTGCAGGTGCACCTTCACGTCCGCCGCGTGGTCCATGACCACGACCTTCTTTGCCACCAGCAGGACCAACGCGATTCACCATAGTGTCGAGATTCGCGGTGAACTCTGCAAGCTTCGCATCAGCTTCTGCTTGAGTGTGCTTACCAGATGCAACTTCTTCAGCAAGGTGAGCCTTGAAGTCAGAAGTCAGCACGGCTTTCACGTCTGCAATGTCAACATTCTGTGCTGTCGCAACATCAGCGATCGACTTTCCGGAACGCAATTGTGTGTGCAAGTCAGTTGAAGTTGTCTTCAAGACGGTGGCTAACGCTTCCGTCACGAATCCGCCTCTACCGTGCTTGCCGCCAGGTCCACCTTTGTGTCCGGCTTTTGGGCCACCAACTTGGTTCACCATCTCGGTTACGCGAGCTGTGAACGCTGCAAGCTTGGCATCAGCTTCTGCTTGTGTGTGCTCACCAGATGCAACTTCTTCATCAAGGTGAGCTTTCATCTGTGCAGTCATTGCGGCAATTACTTTTGCAATGTCAACGTTCTTTGCTTTTGCAACATCTGCAATCGACTTGCCGCTGGACAACTCTGTCTTCAATTCCTCAACAGTGATTCCAAGTGCAGTTGCTACTGCCTCGGCACCCTTGCCTGGGCCTTTGTGATCTTCGCTCTCTACCGTTGGAGCTGCAGCAGCGGATGTGCTTCCGGATGGAGCTGGAGCATCTGAGTTAGTTGCCAAATCAGAACTGACTGGCTCTGCAACTGCTACTACTGCTGCACTGCGTTGTGCCACTTGTGCACTTGCAAATCCGGTGATGCCGAGAACAGATGCGCCTGTCGCGACGATGAGCCCGGAGGCCACCGCAATCTTTGTGAAACGTGATGTTGATTTCATTTTGTATTTTCCTTTGTGTGGGTAAGACCAGGTGTTCCTGGCTTGGCTCCACTTTCACGGGCGTATGTAAGAAGTAAATAGGAACAAGGTAAGAGGATTCCAAGAATCCGCCCAAGGTTCGGGAAACCCTTGTTATTCCTGGGTACCGTGTCCATATGGACACCCGAAAAGTACTCATTGCCGAGGATGACTCCTCTGTTCGTAAGGCCGTACAGAGGGTGCTGGAACTCGAGAATTATCAGGTGACCGCAGTAAATGATGGCCAGGCTGCACTCGAAGCACTCTCGAAATCTCGCTTCGATCTGGCAGTACTCGATGTGATGATGCCGTTTGCCGATGGTCTCACGGTGTGCAAAGAAGCACGACATCGTGGAATTGATGTTCCAATTTTATTGCTTACCGCACGAGTAGAAGTTGGTGATCGCGTTGCTGGTCTTGATGCGGGTGCAGATGATTACTTGGTAAAACCATTTGTTGTAGACGAACTACTCGCACGTTGTCGTGCACTGCTACGACGAAATGCAGCTACGTCGTCTGCAACTATCTTGCGTGTTGGAGATCTCACACTCAATACGTTGTCTAGAGAAGTTCACCGTGGTGAACGCGAGATCATGCTCACGAAAACAGAATTCGATTTACTTGAATTACTCATGCAGCAACCGGGCACAGTGATTAGTCGCGACACCATTTATGAAGCCATTTGGGGCTACAACTTCGAAACCAACTCGAAATCACTCGATGTGTATATCGGATACCTACGTCGAAAAACTGAAGAAGGTAATGAAAGCCGCGTTGTGTACACCGTTCGTGGTGTGGGATATACGGTGAAGGCATCATGAATCTGCGCACACGTTTTGCACTCATCGCGGGTGTATTGGTATTCATCCTCGCCACCGTTATGAGTGTGGGCGCTTACAGAATTGCTTCATCGCAACTTGAAAATCAAGTACAAACATCGCTTGAACAACGCATCACTCGCATCTTGAACATCATGGACCGCCCTAACTTCAGTTGGCGTGATTCGTTTGGGCCAGGGCCAGTCAACCAAGCCATCATGCAAACCGAAGTAGACGCCATTACCCAAGTGGTTTTGCCAAATGGTCAAGTACTTGGAAGACGTGAATACCCGCAACTTCCCATCGAGAGTGCCGACAAAGCACTTTCATTCGATGGTAAGCGTGTGCATAAATCATCAACCATTATTGATGGTCATACATTTCGCATAATGACAGTGTTGGCAAATGATGGCTCTCTCATTCAGGTTGCGAAGGACACTCAGATTTTGATTGATGCACGCAACGGCATGCGAACATGGTTTCCGTTATTTGCTGCTTTAGCGGTCATGGTGTCTGCGACAATTGGTTGGCTCTTTGCCGGTCGCGTAAGCAAGCCAATTGAAAAATTGGCGCTCACTGCAGATGACATCGCTCAAACCCAAGACCTTGACCGTCGCATCAAGGTAAGCGGCAATGACGAAGTCGCTCGTTTGTCAACAAGTTTCAACACCATGCTCACTGCACTCAGCAAGAGCATGAATCGTCAGCGCCAGTTGGTACAAGACGCCAGCCATGAACTTCGAACTCCACTCACCAGTTTGCGTGCAAACAGTGAGTTGCTAGAACGGGCAAGTATCTCCGATGCAGACCGAGCTGCCATCTTGGCCGACATGCGTGCTGAAATCGACGAGTTGACTGCATTGAGTACTGAGCTCAGTGCGTTAGCAATCGACCAAAAGGCCGCGGAATCCCCTATAGATACAGACCTTGCAGTGATAGTTGACGAGATCGCAACTAGGGCAGCTCGTCGCGGTGGTACCGCAGTCAGTGTCCATGTCGCCGACGATGTCATGGTTCAAGCACGGCCTCATCAACTCGAGCGCGCCATCAGCAACTTGGTAGACAACGCAATTAAGTTCAGCGGTGGCACATCAGAAGTAGAAATACATGTGGGAGCCAAGCGTGTAGAAGTACGCGACCACGGCCCCGGCATTAGCGATGAAGATAAACCTCATGTGTTCGATCGCTTTTATCGTGCTACGGCAACACGGTCTATGCCAGGTTCAGGGCTCGGTCTTTCCATCGTTTCGCAGTTTGCCGAAGACCACAATGCCAGTGCGTATGTCCTAGACAATGTCGGTGGCGGCGCAATCGTGGGCATTCAGTTCACCGCGTAAGGCAAACACCTGAACTTCTAGGTAGGACGACGCCTAAATCCGCGTCTGTCTTCTTGGCGCACTCGCTCTTCTTGTTCTTCTTCCACGTGAAGTTCCTCAGCAACAAGTCTGCGCATCGCGTCAAGACGCGCAACGGGAAGGGTGCCATTTTGAATTGCTGCGGTTACGGAACAATCTGGCTCATCTAGATGTTTGCAATCTCTGAATCTGCACGTCTCAGCAAGCGTAAAAACATCAGGGAATGCGCGTTCAATGCCAGAGCCACTGGTCCACAAGGTCACTGCGCGCAATCCGGGAGTGTCGAGTAGCCACGCACCGCCGGGAAGTGCAATAAGTTCAGCAGCCACAGTCGTATGGCGACCACGTTGATCGTCTTCGCGCACTTCGGCAGTTCGCTGCACTTCATATCCAACTAACGCATTCACCAAGGTGGACTTACCTACGCCACTAGCCCCGATAAATGCCACAGTGGCTCCGGGCGTTGCATAACCACGAATTTTGTCTACGCCATATCCATTTATCGAACTCACTTCAATGACGGCTACATCAAAAGTAACTTCACTAATTACTCTGTTCACTTCTTGTGCCGTCTCAGCATCAACTGCGTCTTGCTTAGTGAGAACAACAACAGGTGTTGCACCGCTATCAAAGGCAAGTACTAACTCTCGTTCAAGACGACGCTGGTTTGGCGGTGACTGTAATGAGTGAACAAGAAACACAGTGTCGATGTTGCTCGCCACAATCTGTCGTGTGCCTCGGGCGCCTTCAAAAGATTGGCGTCGCATCAACGCGCTGCGACGAATATCTACAGACTCAACACGTTCTTCGTCTGCGCTAATAACCACCATGTCTCCGACAGCTACTTCAACACCAATGTTTCGCACGCGCACAGAACGCGAGTCATCTAGCAACACAGTGCTCCACCCGCGATCAAGACGCGTGATGCGGCCATGCAACGACGGTTTCCCGCCGTCGTGTGGCTGTGTGACATGTGTTTCCATTGCCTGAAACGGTACCGTCACGGCGCCGATGGCATGGACAGTCTTCGTAACATAGGGAGAAACCTCTAGAGAAATGCCCCCCATGCTCTCCAAACTTGCTCGCTTTAGCGTTCGTCATCCTCGATTCATTGTGTTCGGAATCTGGATTCCACTTGCCATCGTCATTGTTATTGCTAGTTCCGGAATTGGTACTAATTACCGCACCGAAATGGGCATGCCAAGCGGCGATGCGAGTCAAGCGGAGGCACTTCTACAATCTGCAAACCCCAATCAAGGTGGATTCGCTTCACAACTGGTTTTCAAGTCTTCAAAGACTGTTGAGGACCCAGAAGTTAAGAAGATTATTGAAGATGCCATAACGGCAGTGCAATCAATGGGCGGCATTGACACAAACAATCCATACACAACTCCAGGGCAGATCAATCAAGATCGCACCGTTGCATTTGCACAACTCAACGTTGCACGCGTGACGCAAGAAGAAATTACAGAGATAGGTAAGCAGATTAAATCCGCCACCTCTTTTGTAAAAGACAGTGATGTGACCATCGCATACGGAGGTGCAATCTTTGAGGTCTTTGCATTGCCTGAAAGCGAAGCTCTCGGAATTCTTGCAGCAATCGTGATTCTTGTTCTTGCATTCGGTTCCATCATCGCAATGGGTCTGCCGATTGGAATCGCACTTATCGGACTCATCATTGCAGCAAGCATTGTTGGCCTCGTCAGTAACACCATGTCTATTCCAGACGCAGCATCATCCATGGTTGCAATGATTGGTTTAGGTGTAGGTATTGACTATGCCTTGTTTATTGTCACTCGGTACCGAGAGGCTCTCCACGACGGACTCTCGGTTGAAGATTCCATTGTGGAAGCAGTCGACACATCGGGTCGTGCAGTCATCTTCGCGGGCGTAACCGTCATCGTCGCACTACTTGGACTTCTTACTGTTGGTCTTTCATTTGTCAGCGGGCTCGCTGTCGGTATGGCAATTGCAGTAGCGGTGATGATTGTTGCCGCAATCTCCTTGCTGCCCGCTCTCCTTGCAATGGTGGGAGAACGTATCGATGTCACATCACGTGCAGCTGTAGTTTCATTGACTGCAATTGTGGTCAGTGGTTTTGTTGCCGTTTTCGCGAAAAACCTCCCCATTTTCTTGGCTGGTTTGGCAATCGGCGTTGTTGGTCAATTGTCCCGTTTCGTAGTGCCAGCACTTCGCAAACCAATTCCACATCGCGCACAGAATGATCACCAAAGCACCATCTGGTGGCGCTGGAGCCGAGTCGTGCAACGCAAACCATGGACTTCATTTCTTGCAGCTTCACTGTTCCTTCTGCTTCTGGCCGTTCCTACTTTGGACATTCGCTTGGGTTTTGGTGATGCGGGTAATCAGGCAGAGACCACCGATGTGCGCAAGGCGTATGACTTGATTAGCGAAGGTTTCGGTGCTGGATTCAACGGACCTCTCTTTTTAGTCATCACCGGTGATGCAGTTGGCAATAAAGAAAAGATTTCTGCATTCGCACAGACCGTTAGCAAAACTCCAGGTGTTGAGTTTGCATCTCCTGCTCCGTTGCAAAGTGATTCTGTAGCACTGGTTGTTGCGTATCCCACTTCGGCTCCTCAAGACGAGGAAACAACAGATCTTGTTCACACCCTCCGTGAAGAAGTCATCCCGTCTAGTGGCGTTACAGCGAAAGTCGGTGGATTCACCGCCGCTTCGGTGGACTTCTCGGATTACTTAGCAAAGAAGCTGCCATTACTTATCGGCGTCGTTCTTCTTGTTTCGTTCCTTCTTCTAATGCTCGTGTTCCGTAGTTTGCTCGTTCCGCTAAAAGCAGTGCTCATGAACATGTTGTCTGTTGGCGCGGCATACGGCGTGATTGTTGCTGTGTTCCAATGGGGTTGGGGTGCAAACCTCATCGGTGTCGGCAAAGCCGGGCCGATTGAAGCGTGGGCACCAATGTTCTTGTTTGCAATCGTCTTTGGTTTGTCTATGGACTACGAAGTGTTCCTTCTCTCACGCATGAAAGAAGAGTTCACACGCACAGGCGACAACACCACCGCTGTGGCAGACGGTGTCGCTGCAACTGCCCGCGTCATTACCGCTGCGGCACTCATCATGGTCTGCGTATTCGGAGCCTTCGTTTTGGGTCACGACAGGCAACTCAAGCTCTTTGGCTTGGGCATGGCTGTGGCCGTCTTTGTGGACGCCACCATCGTTCGAATGGTCCTCGTGCCTGCCACCATGGAGCTCCTCGGAGCCAAGAATTGGTGGATTCCAGCCTGGCTGGACAAGCTTTTGCCCCGTATCGACGTTGAGGGAAGCCACCACGAGCGCACCTCCCCGATACCCTGACGCAGCAAGCGTTTGCTCCCTTCGCCTTGACAAGGCAGGGGAAAATCACCTAGCCCTGAAAAAGATATGGCCAAGTCACTCGTCATCGTTGAGTCGCCCGCTAAGGCGAAAACTATCTCCCAATACCTCGGACCAGAGTTTGATGTCCGTGCGTCCGTGGGCCATATTGCCGACCTTCCAAGCAAGGGACTAGCAGTTGATGTCGACAACGACTTCAAGCCCGCTTGGGAACTAACTGAGCGCGGCAAGACCGTCGTGAAAGAGCTGAAGGCTCTCTTAAAGAATGCAGACACTCTGTATCTCGCAACGGACGAAGACCGCGAAGGTGAAGCAATCTCTTGGCACCTTGTTGAACAACTGAAGCCAAAGATTCCGACGCACCGAATGGTGTTCCACGAGATCAACGCGAAAGCGATTCAAGCCGCAGTTGAAAACCCACGCACTATTGATTACGGATTAGTCGACGCTGCTGAAGCGCGACGCATTCTCGATCGTCTTTACGGATACGAAGTCTCGCCGGTGTTGTGGCGCCGCGTTAACCGAGGACTTTCTGCAGGCCGCGTACAAAGCCCTGCCTTGCGATTGGTTGTTGAGCGAGAGAACGAGCGCATCAAGTTCCGTTCTGCCGATTACTTCTCTCTTGAAGCAGACACAAACACAACACCATCCTTTACTGCAAAGTTGTTGTCGCTCAATGGCACCCGTATTGCAACCGGAAAAGATTTCGACGACATGGGCGTTGTTCGTCCAGAAGTATTCATTCTCGATGCCAATCGTGGAGCAGAGATTGTCGCTGGCCTCAAAGATGTCGATCTCATCGTGCGCAGCGTGGAAGACAAGCCATACAGGTCTTCTCCAAAAGCTCCGTTTACAACCAGCACATTGCAGCAAGAAGCAGGTCGCAAACTTCGCTTGTCATCTCGCCAAGTTATGAGCATTGCTCAGGGTCTTTACGAGCGCGGATTCATTACATATATGCGTACCGACTCTGTCACCCTCTCTTCAGAAGCAGTCGACGAGATTCGTACTTATGTAAAGCGTGACTACGGCGACAAGTTCCTCACCGAGAAGCCACGTTCGTATCAAACCAAAGTAAAGAACGCTCAGGAAGCCCACGAAGCAATTCGTCCGGCTTTGCCATTGCGCTCACCCGATCAATTGGCTGGCGAACTACGCGGTCAAGACATCAGCGTGTATCGCCTCATTTGGCAGCGCACACTTGCTTCGCAAATGGCAGACACCACTGGCATCACAGTCAGTCTTCGTCTTGGCGCCACTGCAACAGATACGCAACGCAGCGATTGTGAATTCGCGGCTAGCGGAACCACCATTACATTCCCCGGATACCGCCAGGCATACGAAGAATCGCACGATGAAGACGATGTTGTTTCAGAAGACGAGAACGCATTGTTGTTGCCACCGTTAGAGGTTGGCCAAAACGTTCCTGTCTCTGATTACAAATCAATTACTCACACCACTACTCCTCCACCGCGTTTCACCGAGGCATCGCTAGTGAAGCGTTTGGAAGAACTCGCAATTGGTCGCCCTTCAACGTGGGCATCCATTATTTCCACCATGGTGGACCGTGGTCATTACTTGTGGAAGAAGGGAACATCACTTGTTCCTACGTGGACAGCGTTCTCAGTTATTCGTTTGCTTGAAAAGAACTTCGGCGAACTTGTGGATTACGAATTCACAGCCGGCGTAGACGCTGGTCTCGACGAAATTGCACGCGGCGAAATTGGCAAAGTGCAGTGGCTGCATGATTTCTATTTCGGTAAAGACGAAAAGCTTGGGTTGCAAGGAATCGTTGCAAACAAACTCGACACCATTGATGCAGCAGAAGCAAACACTTTTGTGCTCGGAGTGCACCCAGACACAGGTGACGAAGTCATTGTGAAGCCTGGTTTGTACGGCCCATATGTTCGATCGGGTGAGAACACGGCAAGTGTTCCCGACACCATGACTCCAGACGAACTAACTCTGGACGCTGCAGTTGTATTACTAAAGGCTCCCAAAGGCGATGTACCTATTGGTGAACACGATGGTTTCCCTGTGTTTGCAAAGTCTGGTCGTTACGGCGCGTATGTGCAGTGGGGCACCATGGACGAACCACCAACTGGTTTTGAAAAACCAAAGATGGTGTCCTTGTTCAAGACAATGAACATTGATCGCTTCTCTATGAAGGACGCACTCGATCTGTTGTCTCTTCCGCGTACCGTTGGCGCAGACCCGACCGATGGTGAAATCATCACCGCGCAAAATGGGCGCTACGGCCCATACGTGAGCAAGGGCAAAGACAGTCGTTCGTTGCAAACCGAAGAACACCTACTTACTGTCACGCTCGAAGAAGCACTTGCTCTCCTTGCAACACCACGCGTCTTTGGTCGCGGGCGCGCAGCTGCAAAACCACCACTTCGCGAGTTCGGCAATGACCCCGTCAGTGAAAAACCAGTTGTCGGTAAAGAAGGCAAGTTTGGCGACTATGTCACCGATGGCGAAACTAATGCTGGCCTCACTCGTGGTGACCGTATGGAAGCTATGACCAATGAGCGTGCATACGAACTTCTGCAATTGCGTCGCGAATATATAGAAGCAAACGGCGGACCAAAGAAGAAGAAGGCCGGTGGCCGTAAAGCCCCAGCTAAGAAGGCACCTGCGAAGAAAGCAGCAGCGAAAAAGGCACCCGCCAAAAAAGCTGCTGCAAAGAAAGCGCCTGCAAAGAAGAAGGCCGCTCCTCTCAAGCCGGATGCAGAGTGACATCGCCTGCATACATCGCGCTTGAAGGTCTCGAGGGCTGCGGAAAAAGCACGCACACAAAACGGTTAGCCGAACATCTTGATGCGGTGATGACGCGTGAACCAGGCGGCACTCGCATTGGTGGTTTACTTCGCGCAATCTTGGCCGACCCAGAAAACACCGACTTGGCACCACGCACTGAAGCACTACTCATGGCAGCTGATCGCGCTCAACACATGGCCGAAGTGATTCAACCTGCACTTGCACGCGGCCAACATGTTGTGAGTGACCGCTCCATTTATTCAACGCTCGCCTATCAGGGCTATGGCCGCAGACTTGGAACTCCGGATTTGTTGAACATCTCCACATGGGCACTCGATGGTCGCCTTCCCGACATGGTGGTGTTCATCTCCGTACCAACACCCATCTTGAACGAACGCCTCGCAAAGAGAGACCTCGACAGATTCGAGCGAGAGGGTGCAGACTTTTTTGCGCGCATCAACGACGGTTTTACGCAGTTGCGTGAGGCCGATCCCGAGCGATGGATTGTCATAGATGGCACTGCCCCTAAGGACGACGTCGAGGTTGCCATCCGTACTGCTGTCCTTGCCAGACTGAATCAGTAACCTGCCTGCATGGCTTCAGTGTGGGATTCAGTAGTTGGGCAAGACCGTGCGGTCGACCAACTTCGCCATGCAGTCATCAACCCAGTGCATGCTTTTTTGCTGGTTGGCGTAGAAGGATGCGGCTCAGAGGAAGCGGCTCGAGCATGCGCTTCATTTTTGCTGTCGGGCGATGAGAATCCTGCCGACCGCGTTAATGAAATGGCTATGCGTGGAGCTCATCCAGACGTTCACGAGTTTCGTCGTACCGGCCCATCCATTCTCACTGGCGAGGCTGAAGAGATAGTTCGAATAGCGTCCACCACCCCGTCGGAAGCATCACGCAAAGTCATCATCATGCATGAAGTCAATCTCATGTCGCCAGGTGCTGCCGCCAAACTTTTGAAAACAGTTGAAGAACCACCACCAGGAGTGTTCTTTATTCTGCTTGCAGACCAAATCGGTGACTCGCTTGTCACTATTGCCTCACGTTGTGTCACTGTGCATTTTGGTTTGTTGGAGGACGACACCATTGCGTCTGTACTTATGCAAGCCGGTGTTTCAGAAATTACCGCACGCACTGCCGCGCGTTCCTCACACGGCAGTTTGTCACGTGCACGCTTGTTGGCCTCCGATGTGCAACTTGTACAACGTCGAGAGTTTTTTGCAAACATTCCTAAACGTATTGATGGCACAGGCGCAACAGTTGCAGCCATCGTGGAACAGATACTTGCATTACTTGATGATGCGGTTGAACCTATGCAACGTTCGCATGAATCTGAAATAGACAACTTGGAAAAGACACTTGCCGTTATGGGCGTGAAGCGTGGTGGCAAAAAGATTCTGGAAGACAGACACAAGCGTGAGATTCGCCGCTATCGCAC
>DAISXE010000040.1:8588-11406 GCA_036826015.1 Ilumatobacteraceae bacterium | reverse complement strand
GACGGAGTATCCGTTCTTCACGGTGAGGTAATCAGAGATGTTGAGACCCCACGGCAATGTTGTGGGTCTGCCAAAGAGTTCTTGATTCCACCAATTGCCCCAACGCCCAATTGCTTGAGCTACTGCAATCGCAGGAACCGCGCACGACACGATTGCCCATGCATTGAGACCACGCACCCGAGCGCGCCATGCACCAACAAGAACACCAAGTGCGACGCCACCCCAAATGCCGAGGCCACCCTCCCAGATTTTTACGGCGTCAATCCACTGACCGCGAAACAATTCGTAGTCAGTGATGACGTGGTACACGCGACCACCAATGACACCAGCGGGAACTGCCCACATAGCAATCGATGAAAAATCATCCGTGGTTCCTACGCCACGTGATTCTGCACGGCGACCTGCAATTCGGATTGCAACAATGACCCCAAGTGCAATCATTAATCCATACGCGTTCAGCCGCAAAGGACCAATATGAATCGATCCTGATGACGGACTAGGTAACGACGCGAGAACCGCGGAGAGCATCATGCAGTGACGCGTTGAGCGAAGGCAACGGCGCCTTCAAAAATAATGTCTTTGTCGTAATCCTGCGTTGCAACGTGGTAACTGCGTTCCAACATCACGCGTTCTACAGGGCCACCGTAGGTAGCGGCCAAAGCATCGCTATCACTTGGTTGCACCACATGATCTTGCACCGAGGTGAACAACAACAACGGCATCTTTATTGATGGATAGCGCGGAGCAAGTGGCGCAAGACCGTCAGCCAAGAATGATTTCATTGCCGCAAGTGGTGTTCCTGAGTATGCAGTCTCATGTGCATTTGGATCTGCAATATCTGATCCGATGCCATCCATTGTTTCGGTGCCACTATCAAGCATGCCTTGCACCATGTCCAACACTTCTTGTGGTTGAGGTTGTGTTGCTGGGTTGATGCATACAAGACCTTTCACTTCAGGATGTTCTGCTCCGGCCCACAACGTGAGTGCACCGCCCATAGACAAACCCATCACAACAATTTTTGACGCGCGTTGTGCCAAACGTTGATACGCCTTTTCAACATCGCCGCTCCAATCAGCCCATCGCGTTGGAATCATGTCTTCCATCGCTGTTCCGTGACCAGCAAGTTGTGGGAGCTCCACGTGAAAATCTGCAGTTGCGCATGCCTCGGCCAAGGCACGCATTGACCCTGGGTTGCCAGTGAATCCGTGAAGGACAAGGACGCCTGCTTGACCAGTTCCGTTATGGGAAAAAGGTTCTGCTCCGGGAATTGTTGCTGCTGTCATTTTCTTGTCTTTCTGATTTGGCTAGTACGGGTCATTATCGGAACCAGGTTCTTCCCACCATTCAGCAGGAACACCTTCTGCTTCCCATTCGGGAAATGGGTAAATGCAGTTCACTGGGCATGCCGGCAGACACTTGTCGCAACCGCTGCATAACTCCGGAATGATGACGACATCGGCCCCGTGATTGAAAATGGCACCTAGTTGAGGCGGGCAATGGCGCAAACATGCATCACAATTGATGCACTCCAACATCTCAATCCGCAGTGGCACGTTCTTCCACTTCGGGTTTCGGGCACGAGTCTCAATTCGTTCGCTTCGTGACGCAGTCATCGTGGCAAGTGTAGGTGACGCCACCCGACCATTTATAAGGGTGTTTGACCTGTGACCCAGATACTGGTGGACTAGAAGGCGTGCCCCGTTCCGATCGCCTACAAAGACAGCGACGGATCGACGGTCATGCGGTGGCCGCAATCGTTCCTTTGCTTGCGCTCTTTCCCGCGTGGCTTGTCTCGATTGCCGCCTTCTGGTGGGTGCTCGTCCAATTCTTTTACATCCCATTTGCGCTGTTTGCGGCAGTGGTCTTGTTGCTCGGTGGTCTGTTATTCGAGCGCACTGTTCAACGCCTTGTCCTTCAACGCTTACTTGGTGCGCGCACACCAACGCGTTCGGAACGAGATGCGCTACAGAAGGCATGGCACATTGTTGCGCAAGCCAATCACATTCCGCCAGGAAAATTTGTTCTTGCAGTCTCAGATTCAGATGAACTGAACGCGTTTGCATCTGGCGGCCATTTAGTTGTTGTTTCAAGTTGGGCGATTTCACATTTGTCTCACGACGATTTGTGCGGCGTGCTTGCGCATGAACTCAGTCATCATCTCGGCATGCACACTCTTGCTCTCACCATTGGACAATGGCTAACTATCCCCATCATTTTGCTCGCACGTATTGGTTTTCTTTTGCAAAATGTTGCGCATGCCGCCACCGATACGTTTGCCTCCCGTTCTTCATGGGGAGTATTTGTCGGACGCACAATTGCGGGCATCATCACAATTGTCTCGTGGTTGTTCTTGGCCATCATCAACATCGCGCAGTACATCAGTAACGCCGTTGGCAAAGGCGCAGAATTCAAGGCAGACGAGACAGTTGTCTCAATGGGATTTGGACGCCAACTCTTGAACTCGCTTCGGATAGTTGTCAGCAGCGGAAATGGCGAGAGAGCAACGCATTGGCGAGACCGACTCGTCACTTCTCACCCCCCTGCCCGCACCCGAATTGCACGGATCGAAGCCCAGTTGCGTCAGATGCCCCGAGGTAACCGCCGATAGCGTTTGCAGGATGACAAGCCTCCCGGGTGACCCATTTCTTGCAGCTGCCCGCGGCGAATTTTCGCGCCACACTCCCGTCTGGTTTATGCGTCAAGCTGGTCGCAGCCTTCCTGAATATCGAGCCAGTCGCGGTGAGGGCAGCATCCTTGAAGCAATCAAGAAACCCGAACTTGCCGCAGAGTTCACCATGCAGCCGGTGCGTCGTTA
>DAISXE010000040.1:0-8488 GCA_036826015.1 Ilumatobacteraceae bacterium | reverse complement strand
GCCGAAGCATTCCAAGTATTTGATTCTTGGGCCGGCGCATTATCACGAAGCGATTACGACACGTTTGTGCGACCACACACCACAGAAGTGTTCTCACAGTTGTCACAACGCCATCCTGGAGTTGCAGGTATCCACTTCGGCATTGGTTGCGATCATCTTCTTGAATCAATGAACTCAGTTGGTAACGCAGTCATCGGACTCGATTGGCGTACACCTATTTCAGTGGCACGCCAGCGCCTCGGCGCAGATGTTGTGGTGCAAGGAAACCTCGACCCAGCCCTCGTGCTAGCTGGTACCGACATCGCGCTTGATGGCGCCACACAAGTTTTACAAGACAACAATCAACACCCCGGACACATCTTCAACTTGGGACATGGTGTTCAACCAGACACCGATCCAGAAGTACTGAACGCAGTCGTTGCTTATGTACATGAACGGACTACACGATGACCATTGATAACTCTCAACGAACCGCCGTAGTGCTCATGGCGTACGGAACGCCGCGTAGCAAGGAAGAGATTCTTCCCTATTACACAGATATTCGCCGCGGACGCCCACCAACAGATGAGCAATTACAAGACCTCACTAATCGATATGAAGCCATCGGTGGACTTTCTCCACTGAAACAACTCACCGAAGATCAGCGCGATGCATTGCAAAGTGAACTAGACAGCATTTCTCCAAACACATTTCAAGTCTTTCTCGGCTTGAAGCATGCCTCGCCATTTATTGAAGAGACAGTTACAGAAGTCGTTGGACTCGGTTACAAGAAAATTGTTGGCCTTGTGCTTGCGCCGCATTACTCCTCTTATTCCATTGGGCAATACATGGATCGCGTTCGTGCAGTAGCTGAGCCAGCAGGTGTCGCTGTTTCAGGTATCGATTCTTGGGCACGCGAAGAAGCATTCATAGATTTTCTCGCGAATGACATGCGCGAAAAGTTGGCATCACTACCGGAACGCACCAAGGTGTTGTTCACTGCGCACTCACTTCCACAGCGAATCATTGATGGTGGCGATCCTTACCCCGAAGAGTTGCGCGCGACTGCAGAGTTAGTCGCGGAGAAAGTCGGATTAACGCGCTGGTCAGACTGGTCAATCGCTTGGCAATCTGCAGGCCGCACACCTGAGCCCTGGATTGGTCCCGACATTCTCGAAGTCATCGATTCATTTGCGGCTCAGAGTGCAAGTGGTGAACCAATTGATGGCGTGCTCGTCAGCGCATGCGGATTTGTTGCAGACCACCTCGAAGTTCTTTTTGACCTCGACATCGAAGCGGCCAAACATGCAGAGTCCCATGGCATCGCATTTGCACGAACAGCATGCGTCAACGCCAACCCATCTGTGATGGCAGCTTTAGCACGCTCGGTTGCTGCATTGTGAGCCAAGCCCGGCGCATCGTTGTCATTGGTGCTGGCATCTCTGGTCTCACCAGTGCCTTTTCACTATTGACATCCGAAGAATCAGTACATGTGACTGTTCTTGAATCGTCGGATCGAATTGGTGGGCTAATTAAGACAACACCATTTGCTGGGCTAGGGGCTGTTGACGAAGGCGCGGACGCGTACCTTCTTCGTGTGCCGTTTGCAGCGCAACTTGCTGCTGAACTTGGATTAGGTGCTTCCATCACTTCACCAACTGGTGCGCATGCTTCGGTGTGGCACAACGGCATGCACAGTATTCCTGGCGACCTCATGCTCGGAGTTCCTGCAAAAGTTCGTGCATTCGCAATGTCCAATCTCATCTCCCCGCGCGGCAAGTTACGTGCAGCGTTGGAACCTTTTCTTCCCACAACACAAGACAACGATTCCATCGGTCACTATGTGCGTCGACGTTTTGGTAACGAAATCCATGAGCGTCTAGTAGACCCACTAGTCGGCAGTATCTATGCAGCAGACACAGATAACTTCTCGATGGCGGCAGTTCCTCAGATTGCTTCACTCACTACGAGCAGAAGCATGTTGTTGGCCGCAGGAAAAGCACGCGCTGCAGTAGCAAAAGCACCAGCATCACCTATCTTCGGAGTTCCAATGCGTGGCATGGGCGCTATGACCGAAGGGCTTGCTCAACGCATTACATCTCTCGGCGGAGACATTCGATGCAATCACGCGGTGAGCACCATCGAATCCAACAACCATCAATACACCGTTGTTACTGACAATGGTTCATTTGAGTGCGACGCCGTCGTTATCGCCTCACCTGCGAAGCACAGCGCTGCGTTTATGAAAGCACTCGACTCACGCGCATCAACTTTGCTTAGTGAATGGGACCACGCATCCGTTGCGCTCATCACAATGGCAATTCCTGCCGACCAGTGGCCAAGCAAGTTGACGGGAAGCGGATACTTGGTGCCAAAGCCCGACCAACGCTGGGTTACTGCAGCCTCATTTGGTTCCAACAAGTGGGCTCATTGGCGACCAGTTGACGGATCCATGATCTTGCGCGTCTCATTGGGGCGTGACGGCCTCGATGTGATGGATTTTGCTGATGACAAACTCATCAACTTGGCGCTTGCAGACATGAAACGACACCTTGGAATCGATCTTGCACCACAACATGTGCGACTCAGTCGATGGAATGATTCTTTCCCTCAATACAGACCTCATCATTTCGCACGGCTAGCAGAACTTGAACATTCACTTTCCGTCACTGCACCAGGTGTTGTGTTTGCCGGCGCCAGCTACCGTGGAATCGGCATTCCTGCCTGCATCCAACAAGGACGAACCGCAAGTGCGGCTGTACTAGAACGACTCGCGTCGAATCGGTAGATGAAAAAAACAATCGCTCCTCTTATCGCGGGCCTTTATGTTGCAGCCTCCATGCCGCCATGGGGTTGGTGGCCACTTGCATTTCTCGGTCTCGCCATCTATGCATCCTTAGCAACGCGACCAAACAACACTTCGCCGTTTCGAACTGCATTTATCTTCTTCAGCGCATGGTTTCTCCCTGCAATGGCATGGATGTGGTTTCTCACTGCGCCGGGCTACATCGCTGCCGTGTGCATCTTTGCCACTATTCACGGCATTGCAGCCATCGTTGCGAAGAGACTGTCGTACAACACTTCGTCTCATCGTGCGGCACTCGCCGTATGTCATGCGCTCGCTGAAGCAATACGACTCTCGTTTCCTTTCGGTGGCGTTCCGCTAGCAACACTGGGCATCTCTCAAGTGCAAGGCCCGCTTGCTCAAATAGCCCCTGTGGCCGGCGTTATTGGCATTGCAACAGCAACGTTATGGATTGCAATGTCGTCGCGAAGGATTCGTGCAATTCTCATCGTGACAGCGATTGCAATCATTGGTCCTGTGTTTGATACGACATCCGACGTTGGACAATCACTGAACATCACCACTGTTCAAGGCGGTGGCCCGCAAGGAACCCATGCCATCGATACCAACCCGCGCGATGCGTTTAATGCACATCTCGCCGCTACAAAAACTCTTTCCGTAGACACGACACGCGACATGATTGTATGGCCTGAAAATGTCATCAACATTTCTGGTGAAGGACTATTTGTTGACAGCGACGAATACCAACAAGTTGCAGCACAAGCAAAACGCTTAGAGGTGCCTTTCGTTGTCGGCATCACAGAAAACGCTGGAACAGATCAATTTACAAATGCACAAGTAGTGGTAGAACCAAATGGCATTGTCTCAAGTCGATACGACAAAGTTCGTCGTGTGCCGTTCGGTGAATACATGCCATTGCGTTCGGTTCTCTCTGCAATTGGCGCACCCACCGATTTGGTTCCACGAGATGCACGCCCCGGCGATGCGCGCGGGTGGGTCGATGTTGCGGGTACTCGCGCCGCTGTAGCAATTTCGTGGGAAATCTTTTTTGGTGGACGCGTGAATGAGGGTGTTGTCGACGGCGCAACATTCATTATCAATCCAACTAATGGCTCTAGTTACACATGGACAATTTTGCAGTCTCAACAAATTGCATCATCACGACTTCGAGCTCTCGAGCAAGGCCGCTGGGTAGTGCAGGTCTCGCCCACGGGCTTCAGTGCTTTTGTCGGGCCCGACGGTGCCGTGTACGACAGAACAGGCATTACAGAGCGAACAATTTCTAACCGTCAGATTTCGCTGCGCAGTGGGCGTACTCCCTACTCCCGTCTAGGAAATAATGCTTATTTTTGGGCTCTCCTCGTGGCACTAGCTGTAGTAGTCCGCCAGCGTGCACGAGCCTTTCAGCGCACTGCCAGTTAGCCTTCAGCGCCTATGTCAGGCGCTTACGACCCAAACGGCCCTTTGCGCATTGCGTACCTCACGTATCGCGGAAAACCGCATGTCGGAGGCCAAGGCGTCTACACACGCCACCTCACCAAAGCACTCGTCGACCTTGGTCACTCAGTTGAAGTCTTCGGTGGCCAGCCATATCCAGTTCTTGACGAACGCATCGCCATGCACAAGCTCCCGAGTCTTGACATTTTCAATGATCAATACCCCGGACGTCTCCCTGCATATTGGGAAATGAAGACCTGGCCCGACGTTGTCGAAACTGCTCGATACCTCACTGGCCAATTTTCTGAGCCGCTCGCATTTTCAAAACGCGCGTATCGCACATTGCAAACTCGCGTGAATGATTTCGATCTTGTGCACGACAACCAGTGCCTTGGTTGGGACATCTTGAAGATTGAAAAGATCATCCCCACGATTGTCACTTTGCACCACCCCATCACAAAAGACCGTGAACTCGAGATGAGTCACGCGCCTAACTGGTGGAAGCGTCGCTCGGTTGGTCGCTGGTATTCCTTTGTTGAGATGCAAGGAAAAGTTGCAAGCAAAATGCCACGCATTGTTGTGGTGAGTGAAAACAGCATCACCGACATCAATAAGGACATGGGTGTTTCTCGCGATCGTATGCGTCTTGTGCCCGTTGGTGTTGACCCTGAACTGTTCAAGCCATTGCCACATGTTGCTCGCCAACCTGGACGCCTCATCACCACCGCATCCGCTGACGTTGCGTTGAAAGGTTTGTCGTATCTTCTCGAAGCAATGGCGAAATTGCGAACAGAGCGCGACATTCGCCTCACCATCATTGGCAAACCCCGCCCTGGACACAGTATGGACCTCATTGATTCACTTGGCTTAAAGCCCTACATCGATTTTGTATCTGGTGTCACCGATGAACGCATCGTGGAGCTGTACGCAGAAGCAGAACTTGCAGTCGTTCCTAGCCTGTATGAAGGTTTTAGCTTGCCAGCCATCGAAGCAATGAGCACTGGTATTTGCTTGGTCGCAACTGACGGCGGCGCACTTCCTGAAGTAACGGGCACTAACAACGAAACTGTGTTGCAATGCCCCGCAGCCGATGCCGATGCACTTGCTGCTCAAATCGCTCGCGGACTCGACGATGCCGCACTTCGCTCCCGCATTGGTGAGGCGGGTCGCGAAAGAGTTGTCTCTCGGTGGAGCTGGAAGCATTGCGCACAACTCACTGTTGAGCAATACAGAGAAGTACTTGAAATGCCGCACAACAAGGCCAAACTCGAGAAGCGCGGCTGACATGTTGACTATTCGTTTTGATCGCCTCGGACTCCGCCCCGGAGACATGTTCCTTGATGCCGGCGCCGGATTTGGGCGTCATGCATTTGAAGCCGCACGCCAAGGCGCAACGGTGTATGCACTTGACTACGCCGCCGATGAAGTCGTTGGCACACGCGCAACCTTTGGCGGAATGATTCACGCCAACGAAATTCCACCCTCTAGCTACGGTGGCGTGCTTCGTGGCGACGCAACAAAGCTTCCGTTCGCAGACAACACATTTGATTGCGTTGTCACTTCTGAAGTTCTCGAGCACCTGCAGGACGATGTCACTGCCATTAGTGAATTGCATCGCGTTCTCAAACCAGGCGGTTCACTTGGCGTCACAGTGCCTACGTGGTGGCCAGAAAAGATCAACTGGATGTTGTCAGACGAATACCACGCTCCGAAAAGCGTCGGTGGACACGTTCGTATTTATTCCGCAACAGAATTGAAAGCAAAACTTCGCTCTGCTGGTCTTGAAGTGCGTGGTAGCCATCATGCACACGCATTGCATTCCCCGTATTGGTGGTTGAAGTGCGCAGTCGGCCCCCGCAACGATGACCACAAGATGGTCAAGAAATACCGTGAGTTCCTTGAGTGGGACATCATGACGCAACCAGCTTCAATGAAAGTTGCCGAACGAGCTCTTAGCCCATTGCTAGGCAAGAGCTTCATTGTGTATTCCACAAAACCAGTTCACGTAAAGGCATCCGTATGAGCCTGCGCTCTATGCCCCACTTGCCCGGCATTCTCACTACGGCCGACCTTGCTCGCACTGCAGATTCCATTCAGGCGTTGCAGTTACCAAACGGAATGATTCCTTGGTATCCCAACGGACATTGTGACCCCTGGAATCACGTAGAAACAGCAATGGCTCTCAACGTCATGGGCCGTGATGATGCTGCACTTGCTGCATATAACTGGCTTGCGAACAATCAACACGAAGACGGTTGGTGGTTTAACTACTACATGCCAGACGGCACCATTGAAGACAGCAAATTGGACACCAATGTCAACGCATACATTGCAGTTGGTGTGTGGACGCATTGGTTATGCACACGTGACACCACTGCAGTTCGTGCATTGTGGCCAACCGTGCGACGTGCTTTGAATTGGGTTCTCGATATGCGTCGTGAAGATGGCGCAGTTATTTGGGCCCGTGAAGTGGACTCGCAACCTTGGGGTTACGCATTGCTCACAGGTTGTTCAAGTATTCGTCACGCACTTCGTTGCGGTGCAGCACTAGCCGACCTCCTTGGCGACCCACAACCAGAGTGGACATCTGCTGCTGACGTTTTAGATCGCCTCATCACCACGAATCTTGGGGCATTTGAACCTAAAGAGCGTTGGGCAATGGACTGGTACTACCCCGTCATGACTGGCGCAATGACCGGCGCGCAAGCAAAGGCTCGTCTCGCCGAAGGTTGGGACCGCTTTGTTCTCGACGATCGCGGTGTGCGCTGCGTGAATGATGAGCAATGGGTAACCGCTGCTGAAACAAGTGAATGCGCAATAGCGCACTGTGCAGCTGGTGACCGCGACATTGCACGAGAACTATTGCTATGGACAATGCCTCATCGTCGTGAAGACGGTGCGTATTGGACCGGCATTGTGTACCCAGCAGAACCAGAGAAGACCATTGTTCGCTTCCCTGCCGATGAATACAGCGCGTACACAGCTGCGGCAATCATTCTTGCTGCAGATGCAATTAGCGGTGGCTCACCAGCATCCACGTTGTTTACACAACCAATGGTTCGCAAAAACGCACACCTCAAAGCTCGCGCGCTGTAGTTCAGAAGCGTCGGCTATACGCGGCGCAAAATTCGCAAGGAACCAGTCGCACTTACGTCTGTAAACAGCCCACTTGCTAATGCAGGAAGATAAATGTTTTCATACGGCGGGCGACCACCATCTGCTGGATTTTCAAAAACATCATGAATG
Source organism: Ilumatobacteraceae bacterium (assembly GCA_036826015.1). GTDB lineage: Bacteria > Actinomycetota > Acidimicrobiia > Acidimicrobiales > Ilumatobacteraceae > UBA2093. Next base: position 1,020 of record DAISXE010000040.1, on the reverse strand, counting down.
GCCAACGTGCCACCCCTGGCAACGTGTGGAGTCCACAAGGTGTAATCCAACGTTGCTGGCTCAACTCCGTGACCGCCATCAATAAACAAAAACGCCAACGGCGTTGTCCAATGGCGAGCAATAACTGGTGAATCACCCACCATGGTGACCACTACATCTGCCAATCCTGCATCCAAAATGGTTGAACGAAAAAATGGCAGCGTGTCCATGCGGCCCGTGCGTTCGTCAACGAGAGATTCATCGTGCCATTCCCACCCTGGTTGGTTTTCTTCGCTACCAAAATGATGATCCACTGCAAACAGAGTTGTGTTTCCCAAGCGTGCAGCGCCACCCAACCACACAGTGGAGCGGCCGCAATATGAACCAACCTCTACAAAAGGTGCGCCAGGTACGGCACGAGATGCAAGCACTGCTGCTTCATACAATGCATCGCCTTCATCTTCTGGCATGAACCCACGTGCCGCCACGGCATGTGCGCGCAATTCGGATTCAAGTGTCACCATGCATCCCAATGAATAATGCTGTCTGCTGGCGGACGGCCTGCAGGTTTGAAGTCGGTACCCACGGTGTACGCAAGTGGCGACAAACATGCCTGCTGCACTGTGTCGAATGGAATACCAAGAATGTCGGCAACTTGTTGCTCCATCATGAGATGAATTGTTGTCCACGCCGTACCCAAGCCGCGTGCACGTGCTGCCAACATGAAACTCCACATTGCAGGCAACACATTTCCCATCATGGATGCAGCCATCATGGCTGGTGCTTGTTCAATTCGTGAGCCAACGGTGCACGCAAGAACAAGTGCTGGTGAATCACCCATGTGGTCTGCAAGAAAATCTGCTGATGCTGCCGACCTAGCTTGTTGAGCATTTTCTGCTTGCCCACCTTTGTCGATAGAGCCGATGTAGACACCGTCGAGCGAACGATAAATCTCGTAACACTGTCGATACACATCACCAATGGCTTTGCGTTTTGCCTCATCTCGAACGATGACAAATCGCATCGTCATGTTGTTCGACC
>DAISXE010000039.1:0-11496 GCA_036826015.1 Ilumatobacteraceae bacterium | reverse complement strand
GAGCGATGAGCCTGAAACCATTACCTTGCACCGGAGCAAACTTCATCATGTTGCGGTCGAATGCCACCGACAATAGGCCAAACACCATTCCTTCAAGAATGGTGGGCCACAAAAGCAATGCAGAGATAGCACCGGGTGAACTCTTGAACACCAAGCCAAGCGACAACCCGAGTATTGAGAGGAAAACGCTAAGGATCACTGCCGAAAACAAGATACGCACATCAGTGTCAATGGTGACGAAGTCGATGTTTCGCGACGACAGAATCAATTGAGACGGCAGCAAACACAGCAATAGCATCAGCACAGAGGAAACCGTAGAGACCACCACTGTTGTCAGTAGTTTTGCAATCAAAACTTTAGACCGATTCGGAGTTGCAACGAGAGTGATTCGAATGGTTCCCTGTGAATACTCTTGCGTCGAACACAACACGCCGACAACACCCAGTAAAAGACCTGTGAGTGGGGCGAAGTTACCCACCATAGAAACAAGCGAATCCCCGACTTCCCCATTGCTGAATGCATACATAGAAGTAAGAGTGAAGATGATGGCTGGCAGTGCAATTGAGCATGCAACAACTACTTTTGTTGCACGTGTAGTGCGCAACTTGAATAACTCAGAACGAAAGATACCAATCATTGCTGCGGTGCCGCCCATGTTGAGGTGGCAGATTCGCCTCTGTATTCCACCGATGCATCTGTCGCATCAAGAAATGCCTGCTCCAGCGAACCGGTCTGAGGAGACAGTTCATGCAGAACAAGATTATTCGTTGCGGCGATTTCACCAATGGCTGCAGCACTGATGCCGTGAAAATCAACTCCCTCTGGAGTCTTCTCAATTGTTCCGCCTGCAAGTCGAACAAGTTCTGCAAGAGCGTCAATACTCGGGGAGACAACACGCACCCATGTTTTTGCATGTTGTGTCATGAATTGGCTAATCGGCCCGGAAGAAATAAGAGAGCCCTGACCAATGACCACCAAGTCATCAGCAACAAGTGATAACTCGACTAACTGATGACTACTAACGAGAACAGACCGACCCTCATCTGCAAGATGTCGCATCACTTCTCGTGTCCATCGAATTCCTTCTGGGTCAAGACCGTTTGCAGGTTCGTCCAATATGACAACTTTTGGATCGCCTAATAATGCGGCAGCAAGGCCAAGACGTTGACGCATTCCTAATGAAAACTTGCCAACTCGTGTATTGGCCGCTTCGGTCATGCCGACCATTTGAAGAACTTGGTCCACACGCTGCACTGAAATGCCATGCGTTAATGCGATCCAACGCAAATGATTACGCGCTGTTCTTCCCTTGTGGGCATCTCCCGCATCAAGTAACGAACCCACTTGGGTAAGTGGGCGCTCAAACTCTGTATACGCCTTACCATCGAACAGAACATGCCCTGTGTCAGGGCGATCGAGACCCAACATGCATCGCATAGTGGTGCTTTTGCCAGAACCATTTGGCCCAAGGAAACCAGTTACTCGACCAGGCGCCACCGAGAACGAAAGTGAGTCGACTGCCTTCTTCGACCCATACGACTTGGTGAGATTCTCTACAACGATCACACCTGCAACCTACTTCTCTTTTGAAGACGAGCAAGACCATTCGAGAACCATGAAATTACCAAGGCCGGTGGTATCGAGCAGTGCCTCTGCCTCAGTAACTCTGCTTCTCATCTTGATGGCCGCCAACGTGGGGCGTGCCGCATTTTCCGTCCACACTTGTATCCCCTCTTCCACCAGTTCATCAATTCCCCACAACTGCAAGAACTGCGATTGCGTTCGCACTGCATCTGGCTCTCGCACCGCAGCAAGCTGGTCGATGCACACCTGTGTTGTGATGTCTTGTTCACCGGGATTGCGCAAATAGTGCACTCCGCGTTCATGACCCGCGTAGGTGCGCAACCATTCACGCCATGGCATAGATGCGACCTCGGCAGTTAATGGAGTGCAGTAATCGATAACGAACACACTGCCCGAGGACAGAATATCTAGGACATTAGACAACCACTCCGTGGCCTTTGTGTGCACTGGTGCGCGCGAGCCATGTGGAACGCGGGAAGGCAAACAGGCAGGAACATCTTGTGTCATCAGTAATTCTGCGAAACCGTCCCCTTGTTCAATGACATGAGCATTCCTCCAGCCATCGTCATATACCCATAAATCAAATGGCAGATTGTCGAGCAATTCATTCGCAATGACGACACCGTGTTCGATATTGCTGGGCATGACACCAGTAGATGTCACCCCTTCTGGATGCAAGGTTCTTTGTTCAGCACTTACTTCAACAGTTACGTATGTTCCATTCACTAAGCACTGTGGACTGGCTGCGATAATTGAACGCGCGAGGGTGCCTGGCCCAGCACCCACTTCTACTATTTGAAAACCACTGGGCTGACCAAGACGCTTCCAGACAGCATCAATCGCCTGTGACACAACATGGCCAAACAATGGCCCCACTTCTGGAGACGTAATGAAATCGCCACGTCTACCCGCGCGACCTGTAGTGGAATAGAAACCGTCAGGCCCATACAACGCGTTCTCCATGAACTGCGCAAAGGGAATACTTCCTTGAGACGCTGCGATAGCAGCGCGTATGGAATCAGCCGCCGAAGGCACCGGCGAGACCGGCAAGATCACCGAAGTGAATAACAATTCCTGGCAAGACACCGAGCAACAACGTTGCAGAACCGGTGATTGCTAGAGCGACAATGAGCGACGACTGAATTGGAACGGGCGACGAATCGCCGTCAGGCACGGGGCGCATCCACATTTCACGCAAAATGCTTCCGTAGTACCCGAATGCCACAACAGAGTTCACACCGCCAATAATGGCCAATGCATACGCCCAATTGTTTTGTGCAGAGACAAGTGATTGGAAGGCTGCAAATTTACCGAACCAACCGCCTAGAGGTGGAATGCCTGCAAGTGACGCCATGAACAATGTCATGAGAGTTGCAAGGCCCGGTGCGTATGAGAACAAGCCACCGTATGAAGAAATCTCGCCGCTGCGTGTTTTGCGAGACACCGCCATGATGACTGCAAAGACTCCCAAGTTGGTTGCTGCGTACACGAGTAAGTAAGTGACTACAGCGCGAAGGGCTGACTCTGCAACACCTTGTTCACCTGCCACGGCAAGCGGCATGAGGATGAAGCCACCTTGAGCGATTGATGAATAAGCCAACATACGAACGATGTTTGTTTGCTTCAGAGCCATCACGTTTCCGACGGTCATTGTGAGCGCAGAGAGGATCCAGAACACTGGCTGCCACACTTCGCTGGAACCAGGGAATCCGACGTACACAACAGTGACTAGAGCAACGAAACCAGCAGTCTTTGATGCAACAGACAAGAACGCGGTGACAGGAGTTGGAGCACCTTGATAAGTGTCGGGTGCCCATGTATGGAAAGGAACTGCTGAAATCTTGAACGCAAAACCAATCACTACGAACAGAACTGCAACTGCACGAATCGCAGACATGTCTGAACCGAGGTATGCGCCGATGTCTACAAGCTTTGTGGAGTTAGTGATGCCGTAAAGAAGTGACATGCCGTACAACATGATTGCGGAGGCAAACACACCGAGTAGGTAGTACTTGATTCCTGCTTCATTGCTTTTACTGTCACGCTTACGCCAGGCGGCCAACATGTACGCCGGGATTGACAAGAACTCGAGTGAGACGAAAATAGAAATGAGGTCACGGCTAGATGCCATCATGACCATTCCCAAAAGACTCGACAAGACCAAGAACCAATACTCGCCTTGGTAGTAGTCGCCCTCACGAATGTGATCCGCAGACAACAACACAACCACATAACCAGCAAGTAGGAATAAACCTTTCAGTACAAGACTGAAATCGTCAACTACATAGCGGCCATCAAATAGCGAACGGACTCCCGCATCACTCAGCGACAGTGTCAGTACTGGAATGAAAGCAGCAAGGAGGGTGAAACTTGCAACGGGTGTAAGGACCCACTTCTTCGCATCTGCAATAAAGAGATCTAACAACAGGAGCAGCACGATGCCGCCCCCGAGAACAATCTCGGGCGCAAGTGCGTGGTAGTCGATAACAGGCGCCGACCACACAGCATCAGCAATAGTGCTCAGCACGGGTCAGCCTCCGAAAGCCTTCAATGTGACGCCCACAGCTGGGTCGAGAACTTTGAACATCAGTTGTGGGTACACACCAAAGACCACGATGGCGATAAGCAAAGGTGACCATGCCACCCACTCAAACTTGTTGACATCATGGATGTCTTCGTCGTGACCATGACCTGGTGAGAACTCTGCAGTTGGCTCACCAAACGCTGTGCGCTGGAACATCCACAACAGATAACCAGCTGCAAACACAGTTCCGATTGCAGCAATCACCATGTATGCGCGGAATACTTCCACTGGTAACCCGTCGGCTGGTTGATATGCAGAGAGAATCGCGGGGAATTCACCCCAGAAACCTGCAAGACCCGGAAGACCAAGAGAAGCCATCGCGCAGAAGCCCATGATCCAACCAAGTTTTGGCATTTGCAACAACATGCCAGAGAGACGCTTGATTTCAAGAGTGTGATAACGCTCTTTCACAGATCCTGCAACAAAGAACAACATGCCGGTAATCAAACCGTGAGCAACCATTCCAAACATTGCTGCGTTCATACCGAACGACGTCAATGTTGAAATACCCAACATGACGTAACCCATGTGAGCAACTGATGAGAAAGCGATCAATCGCTTCATATCTGTTTGGGCGAGACAGCCAAGCGCGCCATAGATAATGCCGATCACTGCAAGAGCACCGATGTACGGCGCCCATGCTTTTGCTGCTTCAGGAAGAATCGGAATTGCGATTCGTACAAAACCGTAGGTACCCAACTTCAACAAGATGGCAGCCAGGATGACTGATCCTTGAGTTGGCGCTTGCGTGTGCGCATCAGGCAACCAAGTGTGGAACGGGAACATTGGCACTTTGACTGCGAAGCCAACAAACATGCCACCGAAGATCCAGATCTGGGTCGTACGAGAAATGTTCAAACCATTTTCAATGAGGAATGGAATAGAGAAACTTTCGGCACCGGTCTTGAAGAACAATGCAAGGAAGGCCACCAACATGAGCGCCGAACCAAACATGGTGTACAAGAAGAACTTGAGTGATGCGTACTGGCGATTTTCGCCACCCCAAACACCAATCATGAAATACATCGGCAACAGAACAAGTTCGAAGAAAACGAAGAACAAGATGAGGTCACGGGAGATGAATGTTCCGGCCATACCTGTTTGCAATACCAACATCAAGATGAAGAAAGCCTTTGGATTACCTGGTGAAGGAACGTGATCCCAGCTGTAAATCATGACCAACAAAGTGATGACCATTGAGAGGAAATACAGAGGAAGGCTGATTCCGTCTAATCCGATGAAGTACGACGACTTGATGACAGAAATCCATTCGTGGTTTGCCACGAACTGCATCTCACCGGCGCGGCCGTAATCAAACTGAATCAAGGTAAACACACCGACAGCAAGCGTTGCCGCTGCTGTGATGATGCCCACTGTTTTAGTTAGTGCTTCGTCTGCCTTCGGCAGAAAAAGCATGATGATGACTCCCACCAGTGGCAAGAATGTGCCGACTGATAGCACCCAGTTGTGTTCGCTAAGCATGCCTATGTGCTCCCTCAGGTATTAATGATGACGAGTATGAGGGCGCCGATGGCGGCTGCGCCGAACAACAACGCCCCATACATATTGACTTTTCCGGACTGAACAGGTTGTAGGGCTCCGCCAGCTGCTTGCGCGGCATTGCCCGAACTATTCACTGCACCGTCGACCAATTTCTGATCGACATTGCGATACACCCAACCAGCAACCGTCTTGGCGCTTGTACCTGCGCCATTGACGATGCCGTCGAGAATGTTTTGGTTGATCCAATACGCACCTCGCGCGATTGGGTGCGCGATAGAACGTACGATCACGTTTTCATACAAGGCGTCGAGGTAGTACTTGTTCACCAAGAACTTGTAACCGGCACCTAGAGCCTTGTTGCGCTGCGTAAGACCAACAAGTTTTTTGTTTTTGCGTTCGTACAACTGAACACACAAGATCCAGCTAGACAACATTCCTGCAAACACGATGAGCATGGACAAGCCAGCCTTCGACCATTTGAAAGGCGCATGATTAAGTTGCGGCGCAACACACACTCCGTCTACTGGCGTCTTTGTTCCACAATCAGATTTGTGATGACCTTCTTCACTCGAGTGATCTTCTTCACCACTCGCTGCAGCCAAAGGTGCACCTGAGTGAGCCTCTTCACCTTCAACAGGTTCTGTTGGTTCGTCGGAAGAAATCCTTGCTTCCCCTGCACCACCAGTGACATATGCAATGCCTGTTGGGTTGATGACCTCAGCACTTGGTTCTACCCACTTCTTGAAGTTCTCCCAGCTGTGACCAAATGGCGCTGCGTTCAAGAAACCAGAACTCAACGCAAGGGTGGCCAAGATGATGAGAGGTGCAGTAATCAGCCAACCAGATTCATGCGGACCATGTGATGCATGATCATCGTGGCTCGCATGTGCGTCGTGACCGTGAGTGTCATGAGAGTCGTGAGCATGATCATCATGACTTGCGTGTGCGCCATGACCTTCTTCTTCATGATGCTCTCCAGCAGATGCGCCACGTGGCGAACCAAAGAAGGTGAGGTACGTCGCGCGAGTCATGTATGCGGCCGTGAGGAACGCACCCGCTAAGCCCACAATCATGAACACGTTGTATCCGGCGTAACCAACGTTGTCGATGATTTCGTCTTTAGAGAAGAAACCAGAGAATGGGAAGACACCACACAATGCCAATGTTGAGATGATCCATGTGGTGAAAGTGATGGGCATGAACTTGCGTAGTCCACCCATGTCTTTCTTCATTTCAAAAGAGTGATGCGATGAACTGTGACTGATTGAGCCGGCGCCCAAGAACAGACAAGCCTTAAAGAACGCGTGCGTAAAGATGTGGAAAACAGCTGGCAACCAAGCACCAGCGCCGAGTCCCATCATCATGTATCCCAACTGACTCACAGTTGAATACGCCAACACCTTCTTGATGTCTGTTTGAACGAACGCAAGCAGAGCCGCAATGACAATGGTGATGCCACCGATGATCACAATGAAGTTGGCCCCTGAACCAAGAATGTTGAGGCCTTCGAAGAACACTGGGTACACGCGAGCAACTAGGAACACGCCAGCAACAACCATGGTGCTTGAGTGCAGCAAGGAACTAACAGGCGTTGGGCCAGCCATTGCGTCTGGCAACCAGGTGTGTAGCGGGAACTGACCACTCTTGCCGATTGCTGCAATGAACAAGGCCACAGCACCAACGGTGATTGCAGCAGAGCTTGGGTCACCAGAAAGCGCCCATGATGACAGACCACGAATTGAGAAGCCAGAAACACCGAGTGTCTTTGTTGTCCATTCGTTCGCAGCGAAGTACAAGACGGCAGTACCGGTTAAGAGACCAATGTCGCCAGTACGTGTCGTAAAGAATGCTTTGAGTGCAGCACGACTATTTGCGCCCTCTTCCCACCAATGCCCAATAAGCATGAACGAGCACAGACCCATGATTTCCCAACCAAGGATCAGTTGGATCATGTTTTCAGCAACGACCATGTTGAGCATGCCCGCAGAGAACAATGTGAGAGATGCAAAGAAATGTGTATACCGACGGTCACCGCGAAGGTATTCGAGTGAGTAAATCTGTACAAGTGAAGAAATAAAGGCAACAACCAAAAGAATGGTGACAGTTAGACCATCAACGTGTTGGCCAATACCGAGCGAGACACCATCGTTTTGCCACCAGGTCCATGTCTTAACGATTGGCGCGATGTAGGCACCTTCTTCAGCGCCATTAACTCGCTGAATCCACTGGTATGCGGCACCTGCAGAAAATACAAGGGCTCCCAACATGGAAGCGACACCGAACTCGCTGCCTTTTTTCGGCATGCGCTTGCCAAAAAAGATAATCAGTGCAAACGAGATTGCGGGGATGATGGGGATAATCCATGCGTTCTCTAAGAACCAACCAGACGACAACACTGTCTCTGTCATTTCGGTCGCTGCTGCCAACATCTGATCAGCCCTTCATCTCTGAGAGTTCGTCAAGTCCGATGGAGCGACGGTTGCGATACATAAGGAGAACCATTGCGAGTCCGACTCCAACTTCGGCGGCCGCCACTGCAATGACATACAGAGCAAACGTGTGGCCGTCGACAGATCCGTTACGCAATGAGAAAGCCAACAAGTTGATGTTCACTGAATTCAAAATCAATTCAATTGACATCAACACCATGACAGCGTTCTTACGAGCAATGACTCCGTAGACGCCGATGCAGAACAAAACGGCGCCCAGAATGAGGAACTGATTCAACAACATGGCTTAGTCCCTCCTTGAAAGCACAATGGCTCCGATAACGGCGGCAAGAAGCACAAACGACAGTGCCCAGAACGGCAACAAGTACGGTCCAAAAATCTGGTCAGATAATTGTTGAGTGGAAACAACAGGAGAATCTGAAGGCAAGCGTTGATCGCCAAAACCATCATTGAGTGCGATAGCAAGTGTTGCAAAGAGCAATACCGCAACCGGTACACCCATGAACCAATTCTTATTGTTCAGGTCGGTCTCAACGCCAATACGTGCACGAGTCAACATTGTTCCGAAAAGGAACAGCACCATCACAGCACCGATGTACACAAGCACTTGAGTGATTGCTACGAACTCGGCGGCAAGAAGTACGTACTGAGCGGCTGCACCAGCGAGAACGACTACAAGCCAGAGAGCTGCGTGTACGACGTTCGATGTTGTAACCACACGAAGCGCGCCAATCACCATGATTGCAGCGATGATCGCAAAACCAATGTTTTGAGCGACAAGAAGGTCAGCAGCAATCATTACTTCTTGCCCTTCTTATCTGCGCCAGCTTCAAGTTCTGGTGCTTCAGGAACAGTTTCCATCCACTCGCCGAGTTTTGACTTGTCATGCAAGAGGTCGGCGATGCGAGGTTCTGAGTATTCGTATTCTGGGCTCCAGAACAGTGCGTCGAACGGACATACCTCTACGCAGATACCGCAATACATGCAGAGTGCGTAGTCAATATCAAAACGATCGAGTTTGTTGACCTTACGAGGAGAACCGCCAGCACGACGTGGTGGTGCCAACTCTTTATGACCTTCGATGTAGATGCACCAGTCGGGACATGAACGTGCACACAACATGCACGAGGTGCAGTTGCCTTCATGCAATGCGATAACACCGCGCGCACGAACAGGAGGTGTCTCCTTTTCGTGCGGATACTGAATGGTGTTAGACCCTTCAGTTGCTGTGCGCATCAACGTACCGAAAGTGACCCCGAGGCCCTTAAACAAACCAGGAACTTTGGGCTTAGCCATCAGAATGCCACCTTGAAAATTGCCGTCAGCATGATGTTGACAAGTGAAACTGGGATCAGCACTTTCCATGCGAAGCGCTGCAACTGGTCTTCACGGAAACGTGGGAAAGAGAAACGCACCCACATGATGATGAAAGACAAGACAACCATCTTGGTGAACAAGATGAGTGGTCCGGCCACATTCATCCAGTTGTCGATGTCATTCAAGTTGGTCCAACCGAACCAAGAGAATGGAACAGCCCAACCGCCGAGGAAGAGAACAGACGCAATCATGGAGAACACGCCAGCTGTTGCGAATTCACCAATGAAGAAAATAAGGAATCGGAAGCCCGAGTACTCGGTCATGTAACCAGACACAAGTTCAGATTCAGCAATCGGCATGTCGAACGGTGTTTGTGTGAGTTCGGCTTGCACGGCAATCATAAAAATCACAAAACCAACGAACTGCGTCAGGACGTATGGGTTGCCGAGTCCATCCCACCCAAACATTGAGCCAGCATTTTGTGCCACCACGATGCCTTGCATGTTCATAGTTCCGGCCTGAATGACAACACCAACAACTGCGAGCACCATGGGAAGTTCATAAGCGATCAACTGACCAGCAGCACGCAGACCACCAAGCAGTGAGTACTTGTTGGCACTGGACCAACCAGCAATCAAAATGCCAAGAACCGAAACAGATGAAACGGCGAGCATGTAGAAGACGCCTGCTTCAAAATCGGTGAACCATGCATCTGGTCCGAACGGCACTACTGCTACCAATAAGAAGGTGCTGGCCAAAACAATGAGCGGTGCAATCTTGAAAAGGAACTTGTCTGCCCGCGCAGGGTAGATGTCTTCTTTTTGCAGCCACTTGCCAACTTCAGCAAATAACTGCATCGAACCGTATGGACCAGCTTCCATTGGACCAAGACGAGACTGCATAAACGACATCATCTTGAACAAGAAGAGGTACACGATGGTTCCTGCTGGCAGTAGAACTGCAACCAGGCCACCAAGAACGCGCAACAACGACTGTGCCCAGTAGGCAAGGTCAGCGGAAAGTACAGCTGCATTCATCAGCGATCAATGTCTCCGAGAATGAAATACAACGACGCCAAGATGGTGATGATGTCTGGGACATAAACACCCTTCAATAGCCACGGCACAATAGAAATGTTGTTGAATGACGCACTACGAATCTTCACACGGAATGGACCCATGTCGCCTTGTGACACCACGTAGTAGCCCATCTCACCGAGTGGATTTTCGGTTGAGACCCATGCTTCGCCTTCAGGCACCTTGATGATTTTGGGAACCTTTGCCATGACAGGTCCGGCTGGAATGGTGTCGAGAAGTTGATCAACGATGCGTGTGGATTCACGCACTTCTTGCAAGCGAACCCAGCAACGTGCGAACGAGTCGCCGTCCGGATGCGTAATGACTTTCCAATCAACTTTGTTCCATGCCATTGGAAGGCTTTGGTCGCGACGAAGATCCCAATCCACACCACTTGCGCGCAAGTTTGCACCGGACATGCCGTACTGCAATGCAACATCTTTCGGAATGACACCAATGCCACGTGTACGTGACTGGAAGATTTCATTGCCAAACAACAAGTCTTCAATCTGATCGCAGAATGTGCGCAACTTCTTCATGACGTTGCGAGTCTCATCAATGAAACCTGCTGGCAAGTCTTCCTTCAATCCACCAATGCGGTCGAAGTTCGGGTGGAAGCGTCCACCAGTGGCTGCCTCAATGAGGTTCAGTACATATTCACGATCACGGAATGCGAAGAACACAGGAGTTACTGCACCCAACTGCACACCAAGGTCACCAAGGAACAATGAAACGTTTGCGATACGAGACAATTCAAAAAGAATGGTGCGAATGTGTTGAGCACGTGATGGAGCCTCTACGCCCATTAACTTTTCTGCTGCCAAAATAAATGGCACTTCGTTTGCGAATGAACCCAACCAGTCAATGCGGTTTACCAATGCAGTGACTTGTGGGTAGGTGCGAACCTCGGTGAGCTTCTCGTAACCGCGATGCATGTATCCAGCAGATGGCTCTGCCCAAATAACTTGTTCACCGTCGAGTC
>DAISXE010000038.1:1583-11512 GCA_036826015.1 Ilumatobacteraceae bacterium | reverse complement strand
TGCGCATCACACTTCCGTCTGGCACCTCAGCCGAGATTGTTCATCACGATTCACCACGAATGGGTCTCGTGGTGGCCCCCGACATTTTCGGCTTGCGCCCCTTGTACGACGACATGGTGCAACAGTTCTCGAGTGAATGGCAGATGTCGGTGTGTGCGGTGGATCCATTTCCTGGCTTAGAACTAGGTCCAGAAATAGACCCACGATTCGCAGCAGTGCCTTCACTGAAGGATGAAGTGAATTTGCGCGACCTCTTGGAAGCAGCCGATGCGTTGCAGACCCCGATTGTGGGACTCATCGGATTTTGCATGGGTGGCATGTATTGCTTTAAGGCCGCACGTAGCGAGCGCTTTTTTCGTATCGCCAGCTTTTACGGAATGATCACGTTGCCTGAAGCATGGCGAAGCCCATCACAAGGTGAGCCACTTGGAATGTTGTTGTCTGGCTATGCAGAAAATGTCTTGGCAATTGTTGGCGGGCAAGACCACTACACACCAATTGTTGACATTGATCAGTTGCGATCCACTGGCGCACAAGTGGTGTTGTATCCCGAAGCAGAACACGGTTTTGCACATGATGCATCACGCCCGGCACACAGGCCTGAAGATGCTGCAGATGCTTACGCTCGCGCGAAAGATTGGTTGCTTAGCGCAACACTGTGAATTACAGAGCGCGTTGCTCTAGTTTTGCGCGGTCCAAAATACGGTATGAACGATCATGCTGTTCTAGCCAGTGCAGTTTGATGAAACTAGCGATTGCTTTGTTGACACGCTCACGTGACGCACCAACCATGCCTGCAAGTTCTTCTTGTGTCACGGGAAGCATGAATTCATCTTTGCCACCAGACAAATCAACAAGACGCTTTGCAGTTCTACCAGTGACGTCGAGGAACACACTGTCGGCCAAAGCTTGATCCATCGCACGCAAACGGCGGCTCAACATACGCACGACATTCCACATGAGTGAAGTTGATGCATTGAGTTGATCGAGAACAGATGTGTATGGAATCTCAAGCACTGTTGAAGTCTCAAGCGCACGAGCTCCGGCAGACCGAGCGCTCTTATCGAGCATGCCCATTTCGCCAAACAGATCGCCTTCTTCCATGAGTGCGATGACACTCTCGCGATGATCAAATGGGCGGTTACCCAAAGCGATGGCGATGCGGCCGGTGAGCACTACATATATGGAGTCGGGGTCATCGCCGGCTTCAAAGAGGACATCTCCTCTGACGAGATTGCGGATCTTTCCTGAAGCTGCAACGTCTGCCAGCATTGATGCTGGAGCGTCTGCAAAGAATTCTGTGTCTGCGAGAACCTGTTCGTGTGCCATAACAATCTCACGGTACTACCCTGCGAGCATGGCTGAAAATGAGACCGTATGGACAATCGTGGTAGCGGCGGGCTCAGGGCTCCGTTTTGGCAGTGCCAAACAGTTTGAGACCATTGGTGACAAGCGCATTGTGGACTGGGCTATGGATGAGGCGGCCGAGCATTCGGTAGGCGTGATCGTGGTGCTACCGAAAGGTGAAGCCACTTCACCAGGGCAAGTAGAAGGCGGGGCGACACGCTCAGAATCGGTTCGTCGTGGGCTTGCTGCTGTTCCTGCCGACGCCACCATCGTGTGTGTTCACGATGCAGCGCGTCCGTTTGCAAGTCCGGCAATTTTTCAACGCGTGATCTCTGCTGTTGTTGACGGCGCAGATGCCGCTGTTCCGGGCATTGCCGTGACCGACACCATCAAACAAGTGAACGAATCCGAAGTAGTGGTGGCTACGCCACGACGCGAAACACTGCGTGCAGTACAGACACCACAAGCATTCCGTGCATCATCGTTGCGCCGTGCACATGAACATGGTGGCGAAGGCACAGATGACGCAACCTTGATTGAAAAAATCGGTGGGGAAGTTGTTGTTGTTGAGGGCGAAGTAGTCAACCGAAAAATCACAACTCCTGAAGATCTTGAATGGGCAGTCATTCATGCGGAGCGAATGTTGAAAGGTGAAATCTGATGGTTGACATACGTGTCGGACAAGGATTTGATGTTCACCGTTTTTCAGATGCACCAATTGAAGGTCGTGTACTCATTCTTGGCGGAGTTGCATTTCCGGGAGAACCAGTACTTATAGGTCATAGTGATGCAGATGTCATTGCACATGCTGCTGCTGATGCATTGCTTGGCGCAGCTGGTCTTGGAGACATTGGTCAGCATTACCCCGATACCGATCCAGCATGGAAAGGCGCGAACTCACTTGCAATTTTGAAAGATGTCGCAGCCAAAGTCACAGCACTCGGATGGCGTATCGGCAATGTTGATTGCAGTGTTGTGTGTGAATCACCACGTATCGCTCCCGTTCGTGATGAAATGGTGTCGTTACTTTCTGCTGCAGCCGGCGCACCCGTGTCTGTCAAAGGTCGACGTGCCGAGGGTCTTGGCGCAATCGGTCGTGGCGAAGGAATCGCCTGTTTCTCTTCAGCAATCATCATCAAGGAGTCGTGACCATGGCGCCACGCAAATCATCAAAACCAAAAGTGAATACTGGTAAGCCAGGTCGTCCTGCAGGCGGTCGCAATACTGGCAGTCGCTCGCGTAGTGAGGAACCTAAAGGGTCATCATCACGCGGTGGCGCTGCATCATCGCGTGGGGTTGTTTCGCGAAGCAAAGGTGCAGGCGCAGGCGGAGCATCACGAGTAGGTGCTCCACGTGACGGTGCACCGCGCCCGCAAGCACGTCGTGGTGCGCCACAACCTGGTGCACGTCGCGGAGAAGCTCCACGTCGTAATGCGCCGGTTGCTAAAGGTTTAGGTGGCGAACAAATTGAAGGTCGTCAGGCCGTGCGTGAATTGCTCATTGGTCAACGTCGCAAAGTGCGTGAAATTTGGATTGCTGCAGATATTGACCCAGCACCCATTCTTGAAGACATCGAACAGATCGCCGATGCGCAACGTGTGACTGTGCTTGAAGTGCCACGTCGCAAATTAGAAGAGACTGCACGAAGCGAAGCACCGCAAGGCATCATTGCTTTTGCTGCACCACTTGAAGAAGCAGATTTTGCTGCACTGTTGCGTCCGCGTAATGGCGTGGCGCCATTTCTTGTGGCTGTCGATGGTGTGACAGACCCTGGCAACCTTGGCGCACTGCTTCGCTGTTGTGACGGCGCTGGCGTAACTGGCGTGTTGTTGCCAAAGCATCGCGCCGTGCACGTCACCCCCACGGTGGCAAAGGCGTCAGCTGGGGCAATCGAGCATGTGCCCATGGCCTTGGTCTCAGGTCTACCCACCGCTATCCAACAGATGCGCGATAAGGGCATCTGGGTGGTCGGCCTTGATGACTCAAGCGACAACACACTCTTCGAGATCGGCAAATTGGCCAACGAGGGCATCTGCCTGGTTCTGGGATCCGAAGGGGCTGGCCTGTCACGCCTCGTTCGGGACCGTTGCGACACCATCGTGGGCATCCCGATGCTGGGCCAGGTCTCGTCTCTCAACGTGTCGGCGGCGGCTGCCTTGGCAACTTATGAAGTCACCCGTGTCCGAATGGCTGAGCGCGCCTAGGCTGTACTTCCTCGCCGGGTTAGCTCAGTGGTAGAGCAACGCACTTGTAATGCGTAGGTCGTGGGTTCAATCCCCACACCCGGCTCCATATGGCCCTGTGCGGGCAAGCTTCGTGGCAAGCCTTTATGCCATAAGGGTTGAAGAGGTGTCATACGCCTTGTTCTACCCAGCCACTACCGTGGTCATGTCTCCTTGAATTCGAAAAGAGGACTTTTCATTATGAACCAACAACGATCTCGCGGCTCACGCCCAACTCTTCCATCACCAAGCACAGGCACCTTGGGTGCCGC
Source organism: Ilumatobacteraceae bacterium (assembly GCA_036826015.1). GTDB lineage: Bacteria > Actinomycetota > Acidimicrobiia > Acidimicrobiales > Ilumatobacteraceae > UBA2093. Next base: position 7,671 of record DAISXE010000038.1, on the reverse strand, counting down.
AGTTGCCGTGGTGGCCTTGCTCCTTGGTTTCCTCATCTTGCGCGATGTGCGCGACTCCAGCACCACGAACGGCGCCGTGCCCACATCTGCTGCGCCAACTCCTGGTGAAGGCTCTGTAGACCCCTCGGTTACATCCACCACACTTCCGTTAGATGTCAACGGATTCAAGATTCAAGTAGCTAACGCTTCGGGCATTGCTAACAGTGCCGGAGTCATGACCAGCAATCTGCAAGATCAGGGTTACAAGGTATTGCCCGCAAAGAACGTGGCAGCCGGAACAGCCAAGCGTAAGACGACTGGCGTTTTCTACCTTGCCGGTTGTGAAGCAGCTGCACAAAAGATGGCTGGCGTTCTTGGTGGAACTGTAGAAGTTGCTGTTATGCCAGTGCCCGTGCCTCTTGAAGACGGAACACTGGGTGATGCCTGCATTCTGATCTTGTTGGGAACCGATCTTTCGGGCAAGCCATTGCCAAGTGTTGGTACCGATGCTGGTGGTGCTGCAACCACCACTGTGCCGCCTGCGGGCTGACCTACTTCTTCTGTAAGTACAACCGCGTGGCGTCCTCGACGCAGCGCAGCACTTGTTGCATAGATAATTCTGCGCCGAACTGCGCAGTGAGATTCATAACGTCAATGTCTGTGTAACTAGACATGTCGAGGTCAACGTCACCGGCAACAACTGCCATTTTTGTTTTGGAGTTTTGTGTGTACTCGTACACACTGCCCACAACTTTTCCGTCGAAACTTGTTTCATCCAGAAGACCTTCACCGGTAATGACTAGATCAGTAGCGCGTATCGCGTCGTAGAACTCCACCTCTTCGGCAACGATGTCAAAACCGGGCATCAATGTTGCACCAAGTGCTGCAAGTGCGCCGGCTAACCCACCTGCTGCACCAGATCCGGGAATGTCGTTTACGGCGATGCCATATTCAGATTCGTACATTTGGGCTAACCGTTCTAGTCGGCCTGTCAACATGGTGACTTGAGATTTGCTCGCACCTTTTTGTGGTGCAAAAACTTTTGCTGCATCGGTGAAGTACGTGTCCACATCACAGGCCACAAGAAATTCCACAGCACGCAGACGAGCAGGAGTGCTGATGGCACGCAATGCACCGAGACCGCCATCAGTTGTTGCAGAACCACCGAGACACACAATGATTTTCTTCGCACCTTCGTTTAGTGCTTTGTCAATGAGTTCACCAGTGCCTTGAGTTGTGGCATCCAAGGGATTGTTGTTATCTGGTCCACCCGCAAGTGTGAGCCCAGATGCGCGCGCCATCTCGATAACTGCAACACCACGGTGAAGGCGCCACTCTGCTTCCACAGCAGTTCCTAATGGGCCAGTGACCACGCTGGTTCTGTTTGGGCCACCAAGAACATCAAGAGTTCCTTCGCCACCGTCGGCCATGGGCATCTCCACACAGTCAATGCCGAGGTCCCAGCAGGCATGGCCAATCGCTGCACAGATACTGGCAGCGCTTGCAGTTCCCTTGAATTTGTCAGCTGCTGCAAGTACACGCACGAGGACACCCTAGGTCGGACATAGGGTTGAGACATGAGCAAATTGACTAACTGCGACGCAACAGAACAAGCAGCCTTGGTGGCGCGAGGGGAAGTGTCTGCACGAGAACTCGTTGATGCGGCCATTCAGCAGGCACACGCTGTAAACGGTGACATCAACGCCATCATTCACCCACGTTTTGAAAAAGCACAACAGGAAGCGTCGGGCACATTGCCACAAGGTGCATTTACTGGTGTGCCGTTAGTACTGAAAGACCTAGGCGCACCACTTGCTGGTGAGCCGCATCACATGGGAACACGTTTCCTAAAAGAAGCTGGCTACGTAGCTCCGTCAAACAGTTACCTCACGGATCGATTTCTTCGCGCCGGCTTTGTTGTCATTGGTCGCACCAATACACCTGAATTTGGAAACACCATCACCACTGAACCTTTGTCGTATGGTCCGTCACGTAATCCGTGGAATCTTGAACACTCAACAGGTGGTTCAAGTGGTGGGTCTGCCGCAAGTGTTGCTGCGCACATTGTTCCGGTGGGTCATGCAAATGACGGTGGCGGTTCTATTCGTGTACCTGCAAGCGAATGCGGTCTTGTTGGGTTAAAGCCATCGCGTGGCCGTGTGAGCAAAGGCCCCGACATGGGTGAAACATGGATGGGTGCAACGATTGACGGATGTGTAACTCGCACTGTGCGCGACACTGCCGCGGTCCTCGATGTCATCAGTGGATACGAGTCAGGCGACCCGTACACAGCACCACCATTCGTGCGACCACTTGTGCAAGAAGTTGGTATGAATCCCGGTTCATTGCGTATTGGCATTCTTGATCATCCATTGTTCGAGTATCAAATGCGCAATCAGGAATCAAGTGAATCTGTTGCACATGTTGCAAAGGTTTTAACTTCACTTGGACATCGTGTAGATGTTTCGTATCCAAATGCATTAGCCGAAGAAGAGTTCGCAGGAAAGTTCACAGCGATAGTTGCAGCGTGGACACATAATGACGTCTCCGCGTTTGAACGAATGTTTGGACGCGCGATTGGCGAAAATGATTTAGAGCCCGACAATATTCGAATGCGCGAGATGGGTCGTGCAGTCACTGCGGAAATGTATTTGTCGAACATGACATGGCTACACGCATGGTGTCGTCGCGTTGTTCAGTGGTGGGAACCAATTGATGGTTCTGAACCGTATGACATTTTGCTGACTCCAACACTCGCTGGACCACCACCGCGCATCGGTCATCTCAGTGGCCCGCAAGGTGGACGTCACTTGCGAGAGATCATGGCGTACACCTCGCAATTCAATCTCACGGGTCAACCGGCAATTAGTTTGCCGTTGCACTGGTCTGAGTCTGGTTTGCCAATGGGTGTGCAATTCGTAGGTGCGCCATTTCGTGAAGACGTGTTGGTGCGACTTGCTGCACAACTGGAAGAAGCAATGCCATGGGTTGATCGCGTTGCTCCTGTGGTGGCGAATCCCTAGCAATTCGGTAGGGTTTTCCTATGGCCGTTACCGTTCGAATCCCCACCACCATGCGTCCCATCTCTGGCGGTGCATCCACCGTTGAAGTGGAAGGAACAACCTTGCGTGAAGTGCTCACTGCTCTGAATGCTATTCATGGTGGTTTTGACGAGCGCTTGTTTGACGGCGAAGGCGAACTACACAAGTTCGTCAATATCTTTGTCTCGGACGACGATGTCCGCTACCTCCAGGGTCTTGAAACCCCTGTGAAGGCTGGCGATACTGTCTCGATTATCCCAGCGGTTGCTGGCGGCTTCTAGCCCCAATCCCAGTCCCTGACTGGGCCCCAATTTCCCTGCATTGGCCGCCACCAGGTGTGCCGTTAGCAGTCTCAACGGTAGAGTGCTAGCGGTCAGGTTCGCCCCGGTGCGAGCCCCCAATTATCAGGCAAAACCCCATTTTCGGAGGAAACCCCCATGGCAAAGCTCATTGCATTTGATGAAGAGGCCCGTCGCGGTCTCGAGGCAGGCATGAACAAGTTGGCAGACGCAGTGCGCGTCACGCTCGGACCAAAGGGTCGCAACGTTGTTCTTGCAAAACAGTGGGGTGCACCCACCATCACAAACGACGGCGTTTCAATCGCCAAAGAAATCGATCTTGAAGATCCATACGAGCGCATTGGTGCTGAATTGGTGAAAGAAGTCGCCAAGAAGACCGACGATGTTGCTGGTGACGGAACAACCACAGCCACAGTTCTTGCATGGACAATGGTGCGCGAAGGATTGCGCAACGTTGCTGCCGGTGCAAACCCAATGTCTTTGAAAAAGGGCATCGAGGCTGCAGTTGCTGCTGCGATCGAAAGCATTCGTGCGCTGTCGAAGGAAGTCGATTCAAAAGAGCAGATCGCACAAGTTGCATCGATCTCTGCTGCAGACCCAGAAATCGGTCGCATGATTTCAGAAGCCATCGACAAGGTAGGCAAAGACGGTGTTATCACTGTTGAAGAGAGCCAAACATTCGGCATGGAGATGGATCTTGTTGAAGGTATGCGCTTCGACAAGGGTTACATTTCGCCATACTTCGTGACAGACACAGACCGCATGGAAGCATCTCTCGACGATGCATACATACTTCTTGTCTCGGGCAAGATCACAAACGTGCGTGACATGTTGCCAGTACTTGAAAAAGTGATGCAGAGCGGAAAAGCTCTCATCATCATCGCCGAAGATATTGAAGGCGAAGCATTGGCGACACTTGTTGTGAACAAGATTCGCGGAACGTTCAAGAGCGTTGCAGTCAAGGCTCCTGGTTTTGGTGACCGTCGTAAGGCAATGTTGCAAGACATCGCAATCCTCACAGGTGGCCAGGTCATCAGCGAGGAAGTTGGTCTCAAGCTCGAGAACGCAACTCTCGACCTTCTTGGACGTGCGAAGAAAGTGCTCATCACCAAGGATGAGACCACCATCATCGAAGGCGCCGGCCCTGAAGCAGACATCAAGGGACGCATCAGCCAGATCAAGACCGAAATTGAGAACACAGATTCCGATTACGACCGTGAGAAGTTGCAAGAGCGTCTTGCCAAGTTGTCCGGCGGAGTTGCTGTCCTCAAGGTAGGCGCTGCTACTGAAGTTGAACTGAAGGAAAAGAAGCACCGCATTGAAGACGCTGTCAGCACCACAAAGGCTGCCATCGAAGAGGGTGTTGTGCCTGGCGGTGGCGTTGCGTTGCTTCGCGCACAAGACGCTGTCAACAAAGTCGCAGACACGCTTGCTGGTGACGAACAAACCGGTGCTCGCATGGTTGCTCGTTCGCTCGAAGGCCCATTGAAGCAAATCGCTGAAAATGCTGGCATGGAAGGCGGAGTCGTTGTTGCCAAGGTGAAGAGCCTGAAGGGCAATGAAGGCCTGAACGCTGCAACTGGTGAATACGAAGACCTCGTGAAGTTGGGTGTTATCGACGCTGCAAAGGTGACGCGCTCTGCATTGCAGAACGCTGCATCGATTGCCGCGTTGTTCCTCACCACCGAGTGTGTCATCGCCGACAAGCCTGAAGAGGCTTCACATGCTGGTCATGACCACGGCGGCATGGGCGACTTCTAGTCGTTCAATTCTTTATCGTTGATGTCGCGACCTCTCGCACTTATTAGTTGCGCGGAGGCGCGTCATCACGACACAGACCTGCCACTCATCATTCGCGGTCTTCAAGATCGTGGGATAGTGGCCGAGGTTGTTGACTGGGAAAACTCTGAAGCAGACTGGTCGCGATTTTCTGCTGCGATTATTCGCTCGCCGTGGGATTATCACCGTCATTACGAGAAGTTCCTGTCATGGCTTGACCACGTGTCAGAACAGACAGCATTGTTCAATAGCGCTGCCATTGTGAAATGGAATACCGACAAGACGTACTTGGCCGAACTTGTCGAAGCTGGTATTCCAGTGATTCCAACAACGTATGTGCGTGGCGCAGAAGATTTGGTGTTGATCACAAATGAAGGAATGCTCGAGAAAGACATTGTTGTGAAACCAACAGTGAGCGCAGGTTCCAACAACACAGAGCGTCACATTGAGTCTCCAGTGAAAGCAGCTGCACATCTTGGATCTCTCATTGATGCGGGAAAGATTGCCATGGTGCAGCCGTATCAAAGATTCATCGACGAACGCGGCGAGACCGGCATGTTGTATTTCAATGGTGAATACAGCCACGCATTTAGAAAAGGTGCCATTTTGGCAACGGGCGACAATGTGAAAAATGGCCTATACACAGAAGAAGACATCACGCCTCGTGAAGCTTCTACACAGGAACGCGAATTGGGAGATCAAGTAATTAACTTCATCACTCACAAGTTCTCCCAGAAGCCCCTATATGCACGTGTTGACGTAGTGCGGGGTGCTCAGGGAGTGCCAGTAGTGATGGAAGTCGAACTTGCTGAACCATCGTTGTATGTCCATTTAGACCACGATGCGCCGGCACGGTTTGCATCTGCAGTCGTCGCTGCTACTCGCAAATAGGTAGGTTAGAAACATGAGCGAACCAATGTCCCCCTCGGTTGGCCTTGCGGTCATCCACTTGTTCTGCAAGCCCTTTCCTAATTTCGACGGCGAAGCGTT
>DAISXE010000038.1:0-1483 GCA_036826015.1 Ilumatobacteraceae bacterium | reverse complement strand
GAACAGAACTGGTTCACTCTCGAGTTCGATAAGCGCAAAGAACTGATGGAAGAGCACGGCAAGAGTGGTCGAACATTTGCCGGACGTGTCATTCAGATGGTCACAGGTTCTGCTGGCCTTGATGATTTCGAATGGGGAGTCACGCTGTTTGGTGTGCACCCAGATGACCTAAAAGAAGTGGTGTACACAATGCGCTTCGATGAAGCATCTGCTGTGTATGCAGACTTTGGCGCGTTCTACGTAGGAATGGTTACTCCGGTAGAAGAATTGATTCACCACATCTAGAGTTCGATGTTCACGGTGGTTGGACCATCGTTTACAAGCGACACTTGCATGTATGTGCGAAAAACTCCAGTTTGTACTGACGCACCGAGTGCTTGTAGTTCCTTCACAACTTGATCTACTAATGGCTCTGCAAATTCAGGTTTAGCAGCGGCTGTCCATGTGGGGCGACGGCCAGAATTAGTCTCGCCATACAAAGTGAATTGACTCACCACGAGAATTGATTGCGTCGTGTCTGCAACAGACAAATTCATCACGCCAGCTTCGTCTTCCATAATGCGCAGATGCCAAATCTTTTCAGCCATCTTCTTGGCTAGCGCGTCAGTGTCTGTATGTGTAATACCTATGAAGGCCAAAAGACCTTTGTCGATTTGACCAGATCGAATTGTTGCACCATCTACTTCGGCATCAACTGAAGCACTGAGAACTCGTTGAATTAAAGCGCGCATAGCTTCAGAGTAGTAGAGCTATCGACGTAGTTGCGCACGACGAGCAGCAATGAGCTTTTTCACCAAGCTCTTGGGAAGCGGTTTGTCAATAGGGAAGCGAATAGTGCCCTTACTGCAATCGTACGAAGTCAATACATCAGCAAGGTCTTCAACAACTTGCCCACTATGGGGAAAGTAGGAGCAATGTTTCTTTGCAGTTGCGTATCCAGCGATTGCAACACCGTCCACTTTGATTGCTGGCACGCCGTAACTCATGCACTCTTCACCGCCCGGCAATAACTCTTTGAGAGTCGCGCGTAGTGCACGAAGAGTGGACTGCTGTGGTTCAGGGACGGTTAAGAGATAGCCCTCTACTTCACGTGGCCCAGTTGAAGTTTTTTTGACCTTCTCCTTTGGGTTTTCTGTAGAGAAATTCACACGATTACCTTACTTTTCGTTGTTGATTTGTTGGGGTAATTGCTACGGTTGGGCTGTGCCTGAGTTGTCAACAATCTTCGCGTTCTGCGTTGCCACGGTTGCTCTATTGCTTATTCCTGGCCCGGCTGTTTTGTACATCTTGAACCGCAGTATCGCTGATGGTCGACGCGTTGGTTTAGCCGCAGTCGCAGGTCTTGAAGTGGGCGATGCAATCCAGGTCATTTTTGCCTCGGTCGGGCTGAGTGCTGTTCTTGCTGCATCGGCAACGTTGTTCAATATTGTGAAGTGGGCCGGTGTTGTCTATCTGGTGTACACGGGAATTCGGACTCTTCTGA
>DAISXE010000037.1:0-11582 GCA_036826015.1 Ilumatobacteraceae bacterium | reverse complement strand
GCCAGTCGGGCCGAAGCAAGAATGTACGTATCACCCTGTGGATGCTTCAGAACTGAATATTCGACATCTGGACCAACTGCAAGCGCAAGGTTTGCCGGCAAAGTCCAAGGGGTTGTTGTCCACGCAAGGATCTTTTCGCCAGAGTCCAATTGAAATGCAACGGTGAGTGCAGGATCTTGACGGTCCTTGTAGACATCGTCCATACGCGTTTCGGTATTGCTGAGAGGAGTCTCACAACGCCAGCAATAAGCCAACACACGGAAACCTTCATAGATGAGGCCTTTGTCCCACAATGTACGAAACGCCCACATGACGCTTTCCATGTAGGGAGTGTCAAGAGTCTTGTAATCATTTGCAAAATCAACCCAGCGTGCCTGGCGCGTGACATACCGTTGCCACTCGTCGGTATAACGCAACACACTTGTACGACATGCGTCATTGAACTTGTCGATACCAAACGCAGCAATCGCGGGGTGACCAGCAATACCGAGTTCTTTTTCTGCTTCTACTTCGGCAGGCAATCCGTGGCAGTCCCAACCGAATCGTCGTTCTACGTGTCGTCCGCGCATCGTTTGATAACGAGGCACAGCATCTTTTACGAATCCGGTAAGTAAGTGGCCGTAATGCGGCAATCCATTTGCGAACGGCGGGCCGTCATAAAAAATGAATTCGTTGTCACCATTTTCACCTGCGGGGCGAGCAGCAACACTTGCAGCAAAGGTATTGTCGCGTTCCCACCGTGCAAGGACCCCTTCTTCCACCGATGGGAAGTGAGGCTGAGAGTCAACGTGGGGGTATGTCACGCGTTCAGGCTAGGGGTGAGATGGGCTAGCACCCAAGAAGGCCAGCAACCAGTTGTACCCCGATGAGCACGACTAGGGGCGTGAAGTCAAAGGCGCCCAAGGTGGGAAGCACTCGCCGCACAGGCTGAAAGACCGGCTCGGTTGCCTGGTAGAGAAAACGCACAACTGGCGCGAACGGACTGCCAGGAGCGATGGGAAAGAAAGATGAGATAGCGCGAAGAACAATGATTAATACGTACAGGTTCGCAATTGTGCAAATCGGATTCATGATGACCTAATAACGAGGAGAGTCAAAACTGACTGCGGGCTTCAACAAGAAAACACCAGTCCCGACTTTTTCAATCGTGCCGCCAAGTGCGTAACACATGCCGCTTGCGAAATCGATAATGCGTCGAGGCATTTCGCCATCTAAACCTTCAAGGTTCACAATGACAGGCAGACCCTCCTTGAAGTAATCGGCGATCTCTTGTGCTTGATTAAAAGAACGTGGACGCACTGTGACAGTTTCGCCACCTGCTGCGATAGGACGAACAGTTTGTGCAGTGGCAGCTTGACGCGGCGTTCCGACTGGACGTACTTGCAAACCGGAATCATCTGGACGACGAGCAGCTCCTGTGTCATCGACACGCATCGGACGCTGAGCAGGGCGCTGCACCTCCGAAGAATATTCAGGCTCGTAACCACGGCGTTGCACTGGCTCTGGTGCAGAACGTTGTGGTCGTGCGGGGCGCTCGTACTCCATCGACATGTCGTAATCGTCGTAGGCCTCTTCCCCACTCAAACCGAGATAATCCATTGCGCGACGGAAAAATGACATATCTACAGGCTAATCCACTTGAGACAGCAGATGTGGGAGGACCGCACTCGGTCAGGTGAGGCGTTGTCCGAATAATCGACTGCCTACTCGGACCATGGTTGAACCGCATTCCACTGCCTGCACGAAATCGTCAGACATGCCCATCGAGCACACAGAAAGCCCCATTTCATCGACCATTTGGCGCAATGTGGTGAATGATCGCTGGCGCTCGCCGAAGTCAGTCGTAGTCGGTCCGATTGTCATCAGGCCCTGCACATCGAGTCCCACCTGCACAGCCACATCGAGGAAATTGGCCACCTCACGAGGCGCAATGCCGCCCTTCGTGAGTTCACCCGTGGTGTTGACCTGCAAAAGAACCCGAGCTCCGGGGGCACGCTTTGCTATCTCGTGAATGACCGACATGGAATCAACTGATTGCCAGAGAGCCACGTGACGAGCAATCGATTTCACTTTGTTGGACTGCAAACCACCAATGAAGTGAATATCTACGGGCGGTAAACCCTCTTCGACTTTGGCTAGCAATTCCTGTGCATAGTTCTCGCCCACTGCATCGCATCCGCCGAGCACCGCAGCAGCAATTGCATCACGCGAGAAAGACTTAGTAACAGCCACTAACTGAACGTCCACTCCTCCAGCACGAATGATTTCTTCGCGCACAAGAGAAATGCGATCAGCGACCTCGCTTGGGTCGACCAAGTGTGAGTTCCTTATTTCAGGAATGATGGAACGTCGAAGTCATCATCGTCATCAGACAACGGGTCTGAATCGGAGAAGATGTCTCGAACATTTGAAGCTGGACGACTCTCAGAAGGACGCGAAGTACTTCTGGTACCTGCGGAGGAACGATGTGAACCACTGTCCCACCGTTCAAAACCAGCAGCAATCACCGTTACCTTCATCTCGTCACCCATTTCATCGTCGATAACGGTACCGAAGATGATGTTGGCGTCTTGATGCGCAACTGCTTGAACAACTTCTGCTGCAGCATTGACTTCGAACAAGCCCATGCTCGATGGACCAGTGATGTTGAGCAAGATGCCACGAGCACCGTCGATGGCTGCCTCGAGCATTGGGCTGGAAATGGCGTCTTTTGCAGCAATAACACCGCGATTGTCGCCACTTGCAATGCCTATGCCCATAAGCGCAGAGCCTGCATTGGTGAGGATCATCTTCACGTCTGCAAAGTCAGTGTTGATGAGACCAGGAGTAGTGATGAGGTTTGTAATACCTGCAACGCCTTGCAGCAGAATTTCGTCTGCCATCTTGAATGCGTTCACTAAAGATGTCTTGTCGTTTGCAACTGTTAGGAGTCTGTCGTTAGGGATGACAATCAGAGTGTCAACTTTTTCCTTCAGTCTCTCGATGCCATTGTCTGCTTGAACTGCACGACGACGACCTTCGAACTGGAATGGTCGAGTAACGACACCAATCGTCAATGCACCAAGCGACTTTGCAATCTCTGCGATAACAGGAGCAGCACCAGTTCCGGTACCGCCGCCTTCTCCGGCAGTAATAAAGACCATGTCAGAACCGTTGATCAATTCTTCAATCTCTTCGCGATGTGCTTCGGCAGCTGCGCGACCGACATCGGGATCTGATCCGGCACCAAGGCCACGCGTCAGGTCACGACCAATGTCGAGTTTGACATCAGCATCGCTCATGAGAAGTGCCTGGGCATCTGTATTGATTGCAACGAATTCAACTCCGCGCAGACCGGCATCAATCATTCGATTAACAGCGTTGACACCGCCGCCACCGACACCGATGACTTTGATAACTGCGAGATAGTTCTGTGGTGCTCCGGCCATGGGCCATTACCTCCGAAAAGAAGTCCTGATGGACTGTGTTGCTCAATGTTTCCACAGCGAGAGCCATATTTGTGGCAATTCAACCCCCTGCAAGCAAATCAACGGATCTTTACAGTGGCCGTTCCCGTAGAAACATCAACGACAGCAAGGGTTGCGGGGTCTTGACGACGCAATAGCACCACCACCAGTACCAACTTGTTCTGCAGGTCAGCTGGCTGGCCAAAACGCACAACGGTTCCCGATTTCAAAGTCATGGAGAGTTCCCCACCGGGGCTGAGAGCAAGCGAGGCGACCTTCGGGCGGATCTCGTCTGGCAGTGCTAGCACCAGTTGAGCCGCAGCTCGATACGCGTCGTCGGCAACTGCCCCCGCATCGAGGGAAGGTCCCACCCCTTCCACCTGTAAATACTTCGTAGGCCATCCGTCAAGCACCACAATCACTCGACCACGTGCATCAACAACACGCACCTTTTGGTCGGTGCCCACGTACCACACCACGGGAACTCGCTCGGCGATTTCTACTAACGCCTTCGATGGAAAATGAGTGGTGATGCGCACATCAGACACCCATGGGTCATCAAGAAGAAGTGTGCGCGCCTTACCCGTGTCGACAGTAAACACTGAAGCACCCTTGAGTAAGTCACGAACTTGATCAACTACTTCTGCAGATGTGTACACGTTGCCTTCAAGCGTGACTGACCTAATTGCAAACAACGGCGAGGCCAAAATGGCCATCAGAACAACAATTGCGCCCACCAAAACTCCAGCAAGTTTGAGCCATTTGACTCGTTGCAATCTCTCTCGACGTTCTTGTTTTCGGCGACGCTCCTCAAATGTGGGATCTGGACGATCATCATCGACAATCACCACATGATCAAGGCTGTCAGAGATAACAACAAATGCCTCTGCATCGTCGTCTCCCGTAAATACGTCTCCGTGCATTTCAACGATGAGCGGATCAGCAGGGCCTGGAGTTGGCGATGAAAAATCTAACGATTCATCAACTATCTCGATGACTGCCGAAACACTCTCGTCAACAACTTCAGTGGCAGTGACATCTCCCCCGGATGTCAGCACTGTAGTTGTATCTACATTGTCCTCATTTCGAGGTTCCGGGGTTTCGGGCAGGGACGAGGCGCCATCGCTTCCAAAAAGCTGTGACAGTTCATCAAGCACTTCACTTGACACCTCGGACACAACAAATTCTCCGGATGGTTTGGAGTCCTCAGAATTACTCATCACCATCCCCCAACAGTTTGCTTAAATGCGCTCGAGCGTCATTCTGCTCTAACGCACTATGGCGTGGATCAGAAAACTGTTCGGCGATTCGCTCGTCAAACCCCACCAGAACTACTTCACTGCGCAACATAATTCCATGAACCTCAAACACTTTTTGTTGCACATCACTCATTACTGCCACAACATCGGCTGCAGTCGCATTGTCGCTTGCCTGAATAAAGTTGGCGTGCTTCTCAGATACCGATGCACCACCTCGGCTGTAACCCCTCAGTGCAGCAGCATCGATGAGGGCGCCTGCACTGCCGTCACCTTGTGCTGGGTTAACAAATACAGACCCAGCATTGCGTCCACCTGGCTGGTGTTCTCGACGCCATGCAACCACCGAGTTAATCGTTGCAGTGCCCTCTTCTGGCGCAATGTTCGAGGTCTGAAATCGAGCAGAGAGAACTACATGATGCTGACTCAATGCTGAACCTCGAAAGTGCATGCCAAGGTCTGCATTCGCAACATCACATACTTTTCCTGATTTCAGCGACACCACACGTGCATTAATCAGATTGTCGATCATCTCTGCTCCATGACCACCGGCATTCATTCGTACAGCCCCACCCACAGTGCCAGGAATGCCGACACACCATTCGAGACCTCCGCGTCCAGCGCCTACTGATCGTCTTGCTAGAACTGGCATCAATACTGACCCGCCTGCCTGGACCACATCACCTTCAACGCTGACGGCTGAGTCGGGTGACACCGCACCGAGCAGGACAACCACACCATCGAATCCTTCATCTGACACCAACACATTGCTGCCACGACCAACCACCACAATGTTCTCTACCTGACATTGTGCGACAGCATTCGATAGCGCAAGAGCGTCACTTTCGCTATGCACAACAACTACAACGGCTGCACTTCCTCCCACTCCGTAGGTTGTTCGTTGCGCCATTGCAACATTCGTATCCACCTGAAGTCCAGCGTCCGCACATTGCTGAACAAAGGGCATCCATGTTGCCCCACTCACAACACACCACCCGCAAGGTCATCAGGGAATGTCTCGATGTCTCCACACCCCATAGATACACATACATCGCCAGTGCCAATTACTGACTTGACCGCAGACACTGTGTCGGCGCGACTGGGCGCCCATACAACTGTTGCGCGAGGATGAGCATGAGTGACGGCCTGAACAACCAACTCGCCTGTCACTCCTTCAATTTTGGGTGTTCCCGAGGCGTACACATCCGTAATCACAACGAAGTCAGCAGTCGCAAAACAATCTCGATACGCATCTGCCATGGTTGCTATCCGGTGATAACGATTGGGTTGAAACACTGCAATCAATTTTCCACGCAATGCAGGATGACTTCGTGCACTGAGAAGTGTGGCTTCAATCTCTGCGGGCAAATGTGCGTAATCATCAATAAGCAGCGCACCACCAAAAGTTCCTCGTTCTGTAAATCGGCGCATCACTCCGGGGAAAGTAGCCACAGCACTAGCAGCCTCGTCTATTGAAATTCCCACAGAAACACTGAGAGCGATGGCTGCGGCAATGTTCATGACATTGTGATGGCCACGCAATTGAGATGCCACCAATGCACGATCGCTTCCATGAACTAATTCAAATTCGATTCCGAGATCAGAAGAACGTTCATTCTCGATCTGAAAAGTACTTCCCGCTTTCGTGCCGAAAGTGACTACTCGGCTGTTCCCCCGAAGTGCGGTAATTACTGGAATAGAGCCCGGATCATCAGAGTTGAGCACCACGTGATGAGTGGCCACGGACGCAGCTTCAACAAAACACTCTTGTATCGCTTCAAAAGTGGCGAAGTAATCAAGATGGTCAATATCTACGTTTGTAAGAACAATGGATGACAAAGGCAATACGTCGAGTGTGCCGTCGCTCTCGTCTGCCTCCACAACAAAGTAATCACTAGCGCCATCTTGAGCGCCGATTCCTGTGCCCACAACTTCGGCCCCAATTAATGAAGAAGGCGACCGACCAGCAATTCCCATGATGTGTGCAATGAGTGCTGTTGTCGTGGTCTTGCCGTGTGTACCAGCCACGCCAATTGCGTGGCGCACCGCACAAAGTGATGCCAATATGCCACTGCGGTGTCGCACAGGTATTCCACAGCGCGCTGCTTCCACTAACTCAACATTGGACAACGGGATTGCCGTGGAGTAGAGCACCACATCTTTTCCCTGCACCAGAGAGGCGTCATGTCCAATCGAGACTGAAACACCTTCTCGGCGCAGTTGTTCGATGACAACTGATTCATGGAGGTCCGAGCCAGAAACAGTGTGCCCCGATTTGTGCAAGAGCAAAGCAATAGCGCTCATGCCAGGACCGCCTATTCCCACCACGTGGCATTGGCGTGGCGAAGAAAGATCGATCAGAGGTTCAGTTTGACGGCGAGAATCACGCGACTGCATGGGATGCCCATTGTCTCACGACCGAGCAGACGATGCGGCGTTCTCTATGACTTTTACAAGCTCATTGCTGCGGTGAATGTCACCCATTTGGCGGGCCCTTAGCGCCAATTTTGTCTGCAATTCCTTATTGCCCAATAGATCGTGGAGTATTCCAAGAGTCGTGCCATTACGGCATGAGGCATCATCAGACAGAATCGCAGCCCCTTCGTTCGACAACCAACGAGCGTTGTGCTCTTGGTGATTATCTGCAGCGCCGGGCCATGGAATAAGAACCGATGCAACTCCTACCGTTGCAATCTCTGCCACGGTGCTTGCTCCGGCACGAGCAACAATGATGTCTGCTGCGGCATACACCTCTGCCATACGAGATTCGTAACCAACGCGTTGGTACTCAATACCGTTTGCAACTTCAGGCATTGGCTCTTGCAAAAATCTCTCGCCACAGATGTGCAACACAGAGAGATGCGTTCCATTGGACTGAAACGGTTGTTGCGCACGTGCCACCGCAACCGTATTGATGCTGTGAGACCCCAACGACCCGCCCATGAAAACAATCAATGTGTTCTCTTCGGGAATACCGAGAACTTGTCGCGCCTCGGATCGATATTCAGAGACAAGAAGATTTCGTAGTTCACGCCGTACTGGCGCGCCAGTGACATGAGCACGAGGCAAATTGCTATCAGCAAATGCAACCGCACACACCTGAGCATGTTTTGCTTGTCTCCTGGTGGCTAATCCTGCAAGGTGGTCGTAGCTCACGCATACCAAAGGGATACCTGCTGCAATAGCTGCGCGCGACATTGGCTCGCTGGCGTATCCGCCAACAGACACAACTACCTTGGGCGACCATTTCGAAAGATATCGACGCGCAACAAGACGACTCCGCAGTAACCGCCAAGGAAGCGCCATATTGCGCAACACTCCTCGCACAGAAAACGAGCGTTGAAGACCAGAGATTGGCAAGAACAACGACTCCACAGGACTATGAGCCATTAATGAAGTTTCGACTCCGCGAATGGTGCCGACATACTTCACATCTGCCGCATTGTGACCAGCATCAATCAGCGCCTCGCAAATAGACATTGCCGGAATCACATGGCCACTAGTGCCGCCTCCGGTCACAACTGCAAACGTCACACGGACTTCTTTGGGTATCGAGCCACATTGATCAAGAGCCCTGCACCAATCATGGAAGCGACAATAGATGAACCGCCATATGACAAGAAGGGCAGAGTCAACCCCGTCATTGGAATGAGTCCCACTACTCCGCCGATGTTGACAAACGCCTGCACACCAAACCACGCAGCGACACCACCTGCAATAAATGCACCGTGAGTATCAGACGCGTTATAAGCAACTTGAACAGCAAAATAAATCAATAGCAAGAATCCACCGAACACAAGCACTGTTCCTAGCAAGCCCATTTCTTCTGCCACGACAGCAAAAATGAAGTCACTGTGCGCGAGCGGAACGTAGCCCCATTTACTAGTACCAGAACCTGCGCCCGTACCTTTCCAGCCGCCATTCGCAATACTCAACAACGCTTGGTACACCTGATATCCCTTATCAATGCGAACAATCTCTTGATCCATATTCATCCAGGCATGCACACGCACAGCTGCGCTACCTGCAAATGGGTAACCCACCACAGCGATCGCTGCAATTCCCCCAACCACTGCGAGCAATTGTCGCCACGGAATCCCAGCCATGAAAAGAACAGTGATGATGACGCCAAAGAAAATAGTTGCACCACCAAAGTCTTTTTGTAAGACGCAAAGACCCACAGTGATGAAAAGCACTAACAGCATTGGATAGAGAACTGCTTGCTTGATGGCGACCGAACGATGACGGCGCGCCAAGAAGTTTGCGCAGAAAAGTACCGTCATAATTTTCATGAACTCAGACGGTTGGAATTGAAATTGTCCGATGTTGAGCCATGCCTGCGCTCCGTTTGTTATTCGACCTCGTGCTCCCACCAACAAGTTCGCAACAAGAACGGTCAATGTCACTGGAACAAGGAGAAAACTATTTCCTTTCCACATGTCATAGGGCATGATGACCGCAAAATACATGGCAACAGCACCGATGACCACCCATAACAATTGACGCTGAAACATGGCCCATGCCGAGGACCCGTCATACAAGTTGACGACCGACGATGCAGATAAGACCATGATGAGACCGAGCAGCACTAGTGATGCAACAGTGATTCCAATCCAATACACCACTGCAGGCGGACGGTCCGAGGGCATGCGATAACGCTCACGGAAACCAATCCGACCAACTGTTGCTTCACGACGTTCTCGTACGGTGGGAGTCTTTTTTCGATCATCTGTATCCGACATCATGCAACTCCCGTATTTGTCTCGAAAAAATCTCTGACGCATTTTTGAAAATCGTCACCGCGTTCGTTGTAATTGCGATACCAGTCATAACTGGTGCACGCTGGCGACAACAGAACTGGAACATGACCATTCGACATTTGTGCCGCCAACTCAACTGCCTGCACCATCGACGTTGCAATTTGTACCGGACAAACCCCGACAAACGCCTTCTCAATCGCAGGAGCGTCATACCCAATCGCAATAACTCCGTGGATTCGATGTGGTTCGATAGCCAACTCATTCAAATCCAAATCTTTGTTTTTTCCACCCGCAATAAGAACCACAGACTCGAATGCACGAATCGCAGTCAAGGCAGCATGAGGACTTGTTGCTTTTGAGTCATCAAACCAATCGACTCCACCAAAGTTTCCAACAAGCTCAATACGGTGTGGTGCCGATACAAATTTGGCAAGCGTTGCACCCAATTGCTCTTTACGCACCAAGCCTGACTCGATAACAACAGCACATGCAGCGAGCGAGTTTGTGATGTCGTGAGGCATTGTGCGCCACAACGAGTCAACGGAGGCGATGGGACCAATTGGAGACATCAACATGTTGTCCGCCACGTGATAGTCACCATTGGCGCCACCGACAGTGACAACGCGCGCTTGCGACTGATGTGCTGCATTCGAGATGAGCGATTCACCAACAGGAACTATGGCGACATCGCTTGACGTCGCAAATTTCCACAACCGAGCCTTTGCTGAAACATAAGAATCAAAAGTGCCGTGCCAGTCGATGTGATCAGGCGCGATATTCAGCCAGACAGATGAGGAGCTTCGGAAGCATTGCGTGAACTGCAAACGGAAACTGGAACATTCCGCAACAAAAACTTCCACATCATCATTTAATGCAGACACAAATGGAATATCAGTGTTTCCCACTTCAGCCACGGTGTAACCAGCACCTCTCAACAATGCAGCCACCAACATTGTTGTTGTTGTTTTGCCATCTGTCCCGGTCACAGCAAGTACGGGACGTGGTCCGCCGGGTCGCCCTTGCTCCCATTCATATGCAAGATCAATTTCCGTTCGCACAGAAATTCCCATCTCTAGAGCACGCATAATCACTGCGTGTTGTGGCGATACCCCTGGAGCCGGAACCAAGACATCAACTTCTGCAAGAAAGGTGTTGATATTGGCTTCTCCGTTTAGATCCACAACTGTGCAATTCAATTCACGACCCAGGGCGCGATGTTCATCGTTTAATTTGTCGTCTGACATCACAACTGTGTACCCACGGTCGATAAGAGCACGTGCTACTGCTGTCCCCGCAAGCGCAAGACCAAAAACAGCAGCTTTTTTCATCTCAACGTCCCGCGAAATTATCTGCGATGTTTGTGAAGTCTGCAATAAAGAGCCCAACCGCAACAGCGACACATATTCCAGAGAGAATCCAGAATCGAATAATTACCGTGGTCTCGGGCCAGCCAACTAATTCGAAATGGTGGTGGATTGGTGACATCTTGAATAGACGCTTCTTGCGACCGGATGCTTTGAACACACCCATTTGCAGAGCAACAGAGCCAGCCTCCATCACATTGAGCGCACATATCAGAGGTAGCAACATATGCGTATTTGTTGCGACCGCTAAAAGTCCTAGTGCCGCACCAATACCAAGCGCACCTACATCTCCCATGAAAATTCTCGCAGGAGCAGCGTTCCACCAGAGGAATCCACCACATGCACCAGCCATTGCTGCCGAGAACACTGCCAAGTCGAGTGGGTTTACGAGGTTGTACACATCGGGGTTACGAAAACCCCAGTACGCGATCACAGTAAATGCCAAGAAACCAAATAATGCCGAGCCAGCCGCAAGACCATCAAGACCATCAGTCACGTTCACGGCATTCGTAGTGGCCCACACCATGATGGCGGTCCACACCACCCACAACACTGGAGACAAATTCCATCCGGGAAAGTCAGAACGTGTGAATGAGAGGGTTTCGCTGATGCCTGTTCCAGCGAGCAACCACCACATGAGGCCAAGCACCATTGCAAATGTGATGTAGCCCTTCTTCTTCCACAGAATGCCGCGGTTATGGGATTTTCTCACTTTGAGGAAGTCGTCTAGGAAACCCATAAATGACAAAATCCCAA
>DAISXE010000036.1:0-11701 GCA_036826015.1 Ilumatobacteraceae bacterium | reverse complement strand
CCCACCAGCATGGCCCGAATGCCGAGCCCCATGAGGAATAGACCGCCAAAGCCGTAGAGCAAATACACACGACTCTTCAGTTGCAAGCGATAGCTATAGATAATGGCAACGGCCATAATGGCAACAAATCCGTAGAACGCGTGAAACGCTGGGAACTCAAGTTTCTCTTTGTTCACCATGATGACGCCAAGCGTGACCTGCACAAAAATAGTGAACTGAGCAACACCCGTGTACCACCACAGTGCGCGCGTACGTAATGGCATGATCTTGTGTGCGGCAAGAGCCCATACACCAGCAAGAGCGTTGCTGAGAATTGCAACCCATGCCCATGAGTTGTGGAGATCAGAAATCATTAACGACAGCACGTTATAAACCTACCTAGCGAATCAGAGTGTCGGCTTCGTTGCCGGCCTCAATAAGTTCGAGTCGCCCATCGGCATGCACCTCAAAGGTCGTGACTGAGCAGTTATCAAGACTCGTGACCAATACAGCATCATTCTGCGTCGCTACGCCAATGACTGCATTGATGGCGATGAAATGACTAAAGATGACAGTGTCTTCTTTGATTGATTTCACAAAGTCGCCGATTGCATCGCGATAGGTCACGTAATGAGCGCCAGATTTTTCTCCTACCTGGGTCCACGTTCCCGCCATCGCGTCGCGCAGCCAATCAACGCGGTCTTCAAGCGCGTATCCCTCAGGCGAAGGAATTTCTCCAACAAGTGGCTCAATAACAATGTCTTGTTTCCACGCGGTAGCTAAAGGAAATGCGGTTTGTTGGCAACGCAACAACGGGCTCGACACCACAGGCAATGGTCCGCGAGAAGATAACTTTCCCGCAACAGCGAGAGCCTGCGTACGACCTAATTCATCAAGTGCAGGGTCAGGGTCAACATTCCATCCGGCTGCGGCGCGACCATGGCGCACCATGTACACGCGGGTCATTCAAAAATCCATCCGTCACGCATGGGCGCATCGCTCTTTGGATCAATAAACCATTCGTTGCCGAACTGTCGCGCAAAAGTGTCGTCATCCATTGCCAAGAAAAAACTGGAATCACTCAATTGGCTTGCATGGCATTTCATAGCTGCACGCTTTTGTGACACGAAACTCACAACATCAACTTTGTAATTGATTTCTGCTTCAAGAGTTCCCATCGGATTGCCATCGTCCATGGGACCATCTGGGTTAAACCCTTCACCCTCTGGAAGAAAGCCCGCTGCACGTGCCGCTTCAATACCGCGACGCATTTGATCCCGATTCATGGTGCCTTCAAGGACTCGCACTTCTGGAAACAACTCAGCGGCACGGTGCCCCACTTTGTGCACCATGATGTGATCTGGGTGACCATATCCACCGTGCCAGTCGTATGTCGTGAGCACGTCGGCGTTTTCTTCACGAAGCACCGCAGCAAGTTTTTGGGCAGCTTCGTCGAGAGATGCATTACAGAAAGCACCGGGAAGACTGTTTTGTTCCCATCCGGTCATTCCGCTGTCTTCGTAACCCAGCCACACCACTCTGTGAATGCCAAGGGCTTCTGCTGAATTCAGTGTCTCTTCACGGCGAACATCAACCAGCGTGAGCCCTGCTGGCATATCTGCAGGTATTTCACCGTGGTCTCCGTTAGTTGCAACAACCAACACCACGCGATGCCCTTCGGCTGATGCGCGCGCAATGGTGCCACCAGTGCCGATGCATTCGTCATCGGGATGTGCGTGAAAACAAACGAGAGTTGACACCTATGCCTGCTTGGCTGCGCCGCTAGCAATAAGAGCGTCGACGTTGGCAACGCCCCACTCACGCAGCACTTCTGCAGTGTGCTGACCAGCATGTGCAGAAGCACGACCGACTTCAGGAGTTGTACGCGAGAAACGTGGTGCGGGCGCTGGCTGCATGTGGCCATTGACATTGATGAATGTGCTGCGCTCCACGTTGTGTGGGTGGGCTGCTGCTTCGCTCATAGTGAGAACCGGAGCAAAGCACACGTCGGTGGCTTCCATGATTGCGCACCACTCATCACGGGTCTTTGCCTTCATCACTTCACGAAGACGATCTTTCAGATGTGGCCACATTGATTGGTCCATCTGCTTTGCAAACTCTGGGTCACCTTCAAGTCCTGTGAGCTTCAACAACTCTGCATAGAACTGCGGCTCAATAGAACCAAGCGAAATGTATTTGCCGTCGGCACATTCGAATACATCGTAAAAATGTGCACCGGTGTCAAGAAGGTTTGTTCCAGGGGCATTCTCATTGAAAATTCCCATGGACTTGAACGACCAGAACATTGTCATGAGAACTGCTGCGCCGTCGACCATCGCTGTGTCGACAACTTGGCCCTTGCCAGACTTTTGTGCTTCCAACAGTGCACACACCACGCCATACGCGAGGAACATTCCACCGCCGCCAAAGTCGCCCACCATGTTGAGAGGTGGCACTGGTGCTTCACCAGCGCGTGCGAAGTGCGCAAGCGAACCAGACAACGAGATGTAGTTAATGTCGTGGCCTGCTGCTTGTGCATACATGCCTTCTTGGCCCCATCCGGTCATTCGTCCAAAGACCAACTTCGGATTGCGTGCATGGCATACATCTGGTCCGACACCTAAGCGCTCCATTACGCCAGGGCGAAAACCTTCAATGAGGCCGTCTGCTTTTTCCACCAACTGCAACAAAGCCTCAACGCCTTCTGGGCTTTTCAGGTCTAGTGCAATATTGCGACGCCCACGAAGCATGAGGTCACCTGCTGGTGTTGCAGGCGCGGGTCCACGTACAGCTTGTGCACGATCCACGCGAATGACTTCGGCCCCCATGTCGGCAAGCAACATGGCTGCAAACGGACCAGGTCCGATGCCAGCGATTTCAATGATTTTGTATCCAGATAATGGCCCAGACATAACTCTCCTAATGGTTGAAAAATGATTTAGTTGTGACGATGCGCGTGTGCCGAAATGGCGTCAACAAAAACTGGCCACAACGGACGCGGGCAATCGTGGCCCATGTCTGAAAGGAACATAAAAGTTGAACCAGGAATGAGTTCAGCCGTGCGTTCTCCACCTGACGGGGTAAGCAATGTGTCGTCACGCCCGTGAATCACAAGAGTTGGTGTCGCAAGATTGCGAAGCGCATCTGAACGATCGCCCGATGAATAAATCGCTGCCAACTGACGATGCGAACCTTCGGGATAAAAACTTCGGTCGTACTCTCTGGCTGCGCGCTGCTTTGCCTCTGCCAAATCAAAATGCTTCTTCGAGCACCATACAGCCCAGTTGGCTGCGCTTTCAATGTATGCAGCGCGGTCTGGCGGTGGTGGCGCAAGCAAAGCAGCAAGTGCTTCATCTGCTGGTGTTCCATATGCAAGGTCTCCAGGCACAGACATGATGGACGTGAGGCTCTTCACGCGATGACCATGCTCAATCGCAACGGTCTGCGCGATCATGCCGCCCATGGATGCACCGATGACATGCGCTTTTTCAATTCCAAGATGATCAAGCACACCAATTGCATCTGCGGCCATGTCAGACAACGTGTACGGCACAGGAACGGTCACTGTTTCACCCATCGCTGCTTGCATAGTGACTTTGTCTGTCTCCACCATGACACCGTCGTGCTTGTATGACAATCCACAGTCACGGTTGTCGAAACGAACTACATGGAAACCACGATCGACGTACATCTTGAGAAAATTCTCATCCCATGCGGTCATCTGCGCGGTGAAGCCCATAATCCACAAGAGGGTGGGATTCGATGGGTCTCCCATGGTGTCGTATTCGATGTTGATGCCGTTTGAGAGAACTACTTGAGCCATGTGGCCATTCTTTCATTTATAGGCCTCATCAAGCCATAGCGGAAGATTTATTCGAGCAAACGACGCTTTTGCTCGCGAAACTCTGCCTCTGTGAGGGTGCCCCTGTCACGCAGACCTTCAAGCCGTTCCAATTCACCTGCTACGCCCGCAAACGCCGAGACAACGCCCGTGTTGCCGGTGGCCAAATTCTGAATGGCCTGATGGATGATGTTCTGCACCTTTTCAGGTTGGGAGATATCAGTAAAGGTTTGCTGGCCGTCGCGACCAGCAGATTCAATGAGCACGTCTCCCACACCGAGCAAACGCTCCACGATTGACTGATTGAAGTTCACGTTGTTCAGTCGATCCAGAGGAATTTCGACTCCGTTACGAGCCACCACTCCTTCGCGGTAGATGAGACGGTGTGATGTGACAACGAAGTACGTCGTGCGCCATTTGATGGCCTGTACACACAGCCACGCGGCACTCACCACAATTGTGGAGATGCCAAGGTATGTCACCACAGTTTCGAAGCCACCCGAGCCAATCTGGGCCCTGACAAACAAGGTGACAAACATGGCGGCAAGCACCGCAGCGCCTGAAGAACCGAAATACCACCAATGTGGATGAAGGTCCAGAACCACTGTTTCGTAGTCATTTAGCAAGCGGCGCGGGAAGGGCATGGAAGGAAGGGTAACAAACGCCTAGTTTCTAAGCGTGCGATCTCTCGACCCCCCAAGCAACGAAGCGCCCCCAAGCGCAGATTCGGTGCTGGCCGGACTCGACCCAGATCAAAGAGCAGCCGTTACTGCACCAGTTGGAATTGTGGTGGTGCGTGCAGGAGCAGGTTCAGGAAAGACCACTGTGCTTACGCGACGCATCGCATGGCGAGCATTATCTGACACTGCAGACATCGAACGAACTCTCGCAATTACATTCACTCGTCAAGCGGCAACAGAAATGCGATCACGACTAGCGCGCTTTGATCTTGATGGTCGACCAGTAATCGGCACATTTCACGCCGTTGCCCGTCGACTGATGTTGCAATTTCTTGAAGACCGCAACCGACGTATCCCCGTCATCGTGAACAATCGTTCGTCACTTATGTCTTCTTGTATGGGCGACGACGCAAAATCTGGTGGTATCTACGACGTGCTCACGGCAGTCGATTGGGCGCATGCTCACATGATTACGCCTTCAAAGGCGGCGGAAAAACTTGCAGAGGCGGGCCTCAAGATTCCACTCGGCGCGCGACGCTTTACTGAAGTCTTCGAACAATATGAAAGAACAAAGAAAAAGCGCGGAGTCATTGACCTCAACGACTTCATGACATCTGTCATCACCGAGGCAAAGAAAGACCCGCGTTTTACCGAGTCCATTCGTTTTCAGTATCGCCACATTTCAGTTGACGAAGCACAAGACATGAACCCACTGCAATATGAATTCTTGAAAGTTCTTGTGCCAAGTACTGCAGACCTCTTTCTTGTTGGCGATCCAAACCAGGCCATCTACGGATTCAACGGGGCCAACAAAACCTTGTTCGATGAATTACCCGGCTTTCATGCGGGGGCACATGTCGTGTCACTTCCGAGCAACTACCGATGCACACCAGAGATTGTGCAGATGGCAGTAGACACTCTCGCAAAAGATGGCCAGGTCGCCGATGCACAATCGAAGCGACTCTCGGGACAAGTAGTACGTCTTGAACGTTGCACAGATGACGTTGTTGAACAGAAACTCATTACCAAACTTGTACGACGAGCAGAAATTGGACAACGAACGTGGAACGACATCGCAGTCCTTGTTCGTGTCAATACATTGGCAGAAAGTATTCGTAAAGAATTGTCCGCAGCAGGCATTCCTCTTCGCTCATCTCGCTCAGGTGGTGCGTGGGCGCGTGCAGTGGGCGCAGCAACCGCCCTCACTGGCCGAGATGAACTGAATGCGTGGGCCGCTGACGTGTTGGATACGGGTGAATACTCACCAGATGATGCGGATTACCAGATTGCAAAATATGTGCGTCAGTTCTTGGACGAACATCGCTCTAGTGGGGTCGATGGACGCACGTTTGGTTCGTGGCTCGTTACATCAGCTGATGTTGCAGAACCAGATGGAGTTGAAGTGTTGACATTCCACGCAGCAAAAGGTCGTGAGTGGTCGTATGTGATTGTTGCCGGCATGGAGAAGGGCCTTCTCCCCCACAGCAGTGCCCGCGGCGCATCTGCTCGCAGCGAAGAAGCACGCCTTGCGTATGTGGCTCTCACGCGAGCTGCCGATGAACTGGTCGTGACGTGGACAGATTCACGTGGGAAAAAACAAAGTGGCCCTTCACCATTTCTCCCAACCATCACCACTGCGACACCGGTCAGTGACCCGCCGCCGCCAGAACTACGAGAATTCTCAGCGTCGAGGGCCAAGAAGATCACCCCAGATGAATTGCTCACCACAACCATTAACGATTGGTGTACACACCGAGCTCGCGTTGCCCGCATTGAGCCACAAGGCGTATTAGCTACGCGCCAAGTTCGCGCCATTGTTCGTATGCGGCCTCAAACAACAGAGGAACTTGCGTCCGTGACCGATGTAGTTTTTGCACGCCGCTACGGAGAAGAAATCTTGCAACTTGTGCGTGACTCGGCAAGCAACTAGCTCTCGCGACTTTTTTCGATTACCCCAGTAAGCGCCTCGCCTGGTGGTGTTGAAAGATCACGACCTTTGCGCAACAAGTCCATTAACTCTGCGGGCATAGACAAGAACAGTCCTTCGACTTCTGCACACAAGGTCTCGCCGTTATGCGCTGTTCCCTTTGTGAATATCTTGCGGCCTTCAACACGGTCTACCCAACCGCAATATCGAATGGGTTGATAGAGCGGTGTTGGCGCGCGGTAGGTGACGGTGAGTCTTCCTGTCATGCCGGGACGACCAGTGAGCGACTGTGCCATGCCTAAGACTTCATCGAATGCAGCAGCAATGAAACCACCATGCACATGCCCTGGTGGCCCTTCGTATGGTTCGGTAAACGTGGCTATGCCGACAACAGCACCAAATTCACCAATGGAATCATCGCGTTCCATCGACATTGGCATCGAGAGCGGATTCATTGCGCCATAGAACGGACTGCGATCAGAGAAATGAGATTCTGAGGCAGCGCTACCTGGACCTCCATCTGAACTCTGCAAGATTTCAACGGCCTGCAAGATTAATCCCTTTGCAGACTCAATCTCCTCAGAAGATGCAGTTGATGTAAAGGATGTACGAATCAATTCACGTGTTGCTGCTGCGATGTCAATGCGAACTAAATCAGCCGAAGTTAATTCCGCACTGCGTTCGTGAAATGTAGGAAATGAAAACGTGGAGGGCTCTTCAGAAGCACCCATGGCTACCCCACTTCCAAAATGACCGGGACGTGGTCGCTTGGCTTTCCTGAATCTCGCTCTTTTCGAGCATTGCGGTCAATAACCGAACCCTTTGCGCGCGCCGCCACTGACGGAGTTGCGAGAAGCAGGTCAATACGCATGCCATGGCCCTTATGGAATGCTCCTCCGCGGTAATCCCACCAGGAGAAAACTTTGTCTTCGTCGTTGAATTGGCGAAACGTGTCAGTCAGACCGAAGTTGCACACGTTTGCTAACGCATCTCGTTCAGGGACACTCACATGTGTGGCATCGGCAAACGCTTTCATGTCGTACACGTCGCGGTCTTCTGGTGCAATATTGAAGTCTCCACCAACCACAACATCATCACTTGGTGCACAACTTGCATCTAAATGTGCCCGCAATCGCGACAGCCATGAGAGCTTGTATTGATAGTGATCATGATCAAGTGACCGACCGTTCGGCACATACACAGAACTCACCTGTATGCCACCACACGTGGCAGTAATGATGCGCGCTTCACCGTCAGGCTCGATACCCGGCGCAAAGTTCTGCACCACATTGTCGAGACCTACTCGCGAAATGATGGCAACGCCATTCCATTGTCCTTGTCCAAAATGGGCACTCTCGTATCCGAGTTCGGCCATCTCAGCATGGGGAAACTTGTCTTGTGCCAACTTCGTTTCTTGAATCAACAAGACGTCGGGCTGAGACTCAGAGATCCACTCCTGAACGCGCGGCAAGCGAGCCTTGAGAGAGTTCACGTTCCACGTAACAATATGCACATCTGAACGGTAGTAGGAATTGCGGGTTTTCTCGCAACTGAACTCTTAACGCTTTTTCGCAACTGCTTTCTTTGCCGCAACCTTCTTGGCAGGGGCTTTTTTCGCAACGGTCTTTGCTGGCGCAACTTTCTTCGCAACGGCCTTCTTTGCCACGACCTTTTTCGCTACCACTTTTTTCACTGGCGCTTTCTTGGCAACAACTTTCTTCGCATCAACCTTCTTGGCCGAAGCTTTCTTCGCAGCCACGACTGGCTTTGCACCAGAAGCCTTTGGCGACACAACAGCGCCTGCAACAACATCGGGCACTCCAAGGTCAACGCTTCGTCGTGATGGCGTGTAACCAACCACGGTGAAGGCAGCGTTATCTCCTATTTGAAAAAGATCACGCGCACTGCGCGGAATGGGATTAGCCATATTGCGAAGTGGCACGTAACCAGAAATATCGCCAATCTTTACGATGATTCCATTTGCCGCATACGAATCCACAACACCTTTCACTTTGGTGCCCACTGGGTGTTTTTCAACAAACTGCAAGAACGGCATAAGTTCATTTGCCATTTTCTGCTTCGCACTTGGTGGCGGAGCCTTCGGAATAGGCATGGGTTTGCTCGCTGCTGCACTTGCTGGCGCAGCTTCTTTTTTAACAACTTTTCCAGTCTTTACAGAACGACGACTTGTTGGCCCGCGTACTGGTAAACGTTCAACAAAAACCCATCCAACAAGTGGCACTGGTTTGCCACCAATGAGGCGACCTTCGTCAAACAACCACTTGTACTTACCGTGAAACTCTTGGTAACTGTCATTAGAAAGAATGGAGGCATTCGCCTTATCGGCAATCGCCAGGATGAACGCATCGCCACGACCAACAGCACCAGCCGGTGGCGCAACGAGTTCATTGTTCTCAATTGCTTTTTCGAATTCGGCAATCTCTTTCTTGGCAATACGGTGCCCAAAAGTCGCGTCGACCACCACTGACACTTTGACGCCCTTGTATTCATCCATCAGAGCCATCACAGCTTCATGGAGTTGCTGAAGGCTGGGCGCGGTGCGGCCCTCGGTCGCAATATTCGACCCGTCGACGATGATGTGCTTAGTCACCCATTTAGTCAAGCACTCCGAGACCACTTCATCGGGGCAATCCGACCTATTCTGACTCAGTGAGTTTTTCCCCTATTCAGGCCGTTCTTTGGGACTTTGGTGGGGTCATCTTGTCCAGCCCCTTTGAGGCCTTCAACACATATGAGGCTGAAAAGGGCCTTCCCACGGACCTTATTCGCCGAGTGAACTCGACCAACCCGCACTCGAACGCTTGGGCGCTTCTTGAGCGAAACGACATCAGCCCCCAAGAATTCGACAGCCTGTTCGCCACCGAGAGCGAAGCCCTGGGGCATCGAGTGCCTGGCGCAGACGTTCTCGCCCTGCTGTCGGGCGACGTGCGACCTCGCATGGTGCAGGCTCTCGACACAGTGAAGGCCGCTGGTTTCAAGATCGCGTGTTTAACCAACAACGTGGTGAGCACAGAAGAACCAGCAACTGAACGCCAGGCTGAAGTGCGATCAATCATGCATAGGTTTGATCATGTTGTAGAGAGCAGCAAGGTGGGTTGCCGCAAACCAGAGCCGCGCTTTTATGAGATTGCATGTGAACTGTTGCAGGTGTCGCCCACCGAATGCGTATTTCTCGACGACTTGGGCATCAACCTGAAACCAGCCGCAGCAATGGGCATGCGCACCATCAAAGTTGTGAACCCAGATGACGCGTTAGCCGAGCTATCTGGCCATCTCGATCTGGCGTTGTAAAAGCTTTTACAGCCCTTCGAACGTTTCGTCCATCAGGTCTACGTGTTCTTGATCATGGATGGTCTTTGAACCAGTAGCTGGTGATCCGGATGCAACACGCGAAGTATGGCGCAGGTCGTACCCGCGTTCCTTCACACGCCAAATGAGATGCTCAACGAAGTGCCATGCACCCATGTTCTCTGGTTCTTCTTGCAGCCACACGATTTCTTTTGCATTCGGGTAACGCTCAAGCAACACATTGATCTGATCAAGGGGGAACGGATACAGCTGCTCAACTCGCACTACAGCTACTGGAGCCTTGCGCTTATCACGTTCATTCATCGCGTCCCATGCAACTTTGCCACTGCACAACACAACACGCTTCACAGAGGATGCGTCTGTCACGAAAGGATCATCAAGAACTTCCTGGAATGAACCCGTAGTCACATCTGCAATCACAGAACGACTTTCTTTCATACGCAATGGTTGCTTCGGCGTGAAGATGACAAGTGGCTTGCGAATATCGCGATGCATCTGACGGCGCAGCACGTGGAAGTACTGAGCAGCAGTTGTTGCGTTCACCACTTGAATGTTATCTTCAGCACATGACTGCAAGAAACGCTCAATACGCGCACTGGAGTGTTCTGGGCCTTGACCTTCGAAACCATGCGGCAACAACAGGACCAAACCGTTTTCTTGTTTCCACTTGTCTTCTGCCGCCACCAAGTACTGGTCAATCACAATCTGTGCACCGTTGACAAAGTCACCGAATTGCGCTTCCCACATGACCAAGGCATTGCGGTTTGAATGTGAATACCCATACTCGAAACCAAGCGCTGCATATTCAGACAACAAGGAGTCGTAGTTCCAGAAACGGCCATTTGCGCCAGGAATATCACCAAGTGGTGCCCACGCATTTTCGTTGACGTTGTCAATGAGCGCAGCATGACGTTGGCTAAATGTTCCACGACGCGAATCTTCACCAGCGAGACGGACATCGAATCCTTCAAGCAACAATGAACCAATAGCGAGTGCCTCGCCCACGGCCCATTCGAAGTCGCCATCTTTGTCAAACTGCTGCGCACGCGCCTCAAACTGGCGAGCCAGTTTCGGATGCGGTGTGAAACCTTCTGGATAGTTCGTTAGTTGACCAAAGATTCGACGAATCGAAGCCTCGTCCACCCCAGTGTTGACGTGAGGCAAAACACCCTTTGGCTCTGGTGGCTTTGCAGCCTTGACGGCTTCTTTAGGAATCGCACGAGTTGAATCAAGTGCAGACTGCAACTTGTCGTGGTAATCCTTGAGTGACTGCTCAGCTGTTTCGACACTGATGTCACCACGCTTGACCAATTGCTCCACATACATCTTGCGTACTGGTCGCTTCTCGGCGATAGCGCGATACATCGCTGGCTGCGTGTAGCTCGGGTCATCACCTTCGTTGTGCCCGTGCAATCGGTAACACAGCATGTCGATAACAACATCTTTGTGGAACTTCTGGCGATATTCGAACGCAAGTCGAGCAACACGTACACATGCCTCTGGGTCGTCACCATTCACATGGAAGATAGGCGCTTGCACTGTCTTTGCTACGTCTGTTGCATAGAGCGAAGAACGTGCGTACTGCGGCGAGGTCGTGAAACCAATTTGGTTGTTCACGATTAAGTGCACTGTGCCACCCACGCGATAACCATTGATGTCGCTCATTGCTAAACATTCAGCAACAATTCCCTGGCCGGCAAACGCTGCGTCACCGTGGATGAGAATTGGCAAAACGCTAAACGCCAACGGTGGTTCGATCTTGTCTTGCTTGGCTCGCGCCATACCCAAAACCAAACCATCAACAGTTTCAAGATGGCTGGGGTTTGCACACAACTCAATAGGAATAGATGCACCTTGTGACGAAACGTATTCACCTTTTGCACCAAGGTGATACTTCACGTCACCACTTCCCTGCACGGAGTCTGGGCTCAGATGGCCTTCAAA
>DAISXE010000035.1:5994-12728 GCA_036826015.1 Ilumatobacteraceae bacterium | reverse complement strand
CATGGTTTGACCTTCCATATGTTTTCCCTGGCAACACTGCAGTGCTCGAATGGAAAGTGCCTGGCGTGTCGTTGTGGTCGGCAGAACAGCCCAATCGGTATCGCATCATTGTGCAGTTGATAAATCCAGATGGAGCAGTTACAGAGATTGTTCCTGTTCTCACGGGCTTTCGCACAGTTGCTACAAAGGGGAATCAATTCCTTATTAATGGCAAAAAGGTCATGATTCGTGGTGTCAATCGCCATGACCATCACCCGGTGAAAGGTAAGGCCGTCAGCGTTGATGACATGCGTGCTGATTTGGTGTTGATGAAACAGCACAACGTGAACGCCGTTCGTTGTTCGCATTACCCCAATGATTCGCGACTCTTAGATTTGTGTGATGAGTTAGGTCTGTATGTGGTGGACGAAGCCAACGCTGAAGCACATGCGTGGAACACCAGTCTTGCAAGTGATTCGAGATACCGAGAGACATGGATCTCGCGCATCACGCGCATGGTGGAGCGCGATAAGAATCACCCAAGCATCATCATGTGGTCGCTCGGTAATGAAGCGGGGTACGGCCCCGTACATGATGCAGCAGCACAGTGGATTCGTTCGTATGACCCCACGCGTCTGCTGCATTACGAAGGAGCGGTGTACCACACCAATTGGAAAGACGGTGGTTTGGCAGCAACTGATGTTGTATGTCCGATGTATTCCACTATTGACGAGATTGTGAAGTACGGCAAAGCGAGCAAAGGTTTGCGGCCACTCATTATGTGTGAGTACAGCCATGCGATGGGTAACTCGAATGGTTCATTGTCTGACTATTGGCACGCATTCGAAAACACGCCAGGTTTGCAAGGCGGATTTGTGTGGGAGTGGAAAGATCATGGACTCACGCAAAAACTTGCGAATGGAAAAGAGCGGTTTGCATTTGGTGGACAGTTCGGTGACACCCCGAACGATGGCAACTTTGTAGCAGATGGTCTTATTCATGCAGACATGACGCCACACCCCGCGATGCGTGAACTCGCGTGGGTACACAGACCAATAGCTGTGTCTCTTGGGGGTTCAGCGTCTGCGCGTCGCTTAGTCGTGAAGAACCGCCAATGGTTCTCCGACTTGTCTGCGTACAGTGCCACATGGTCGCTCATTGTTGATGGGCGAGTCGCAAAATCTGGTGCTTTGTCAGTACCAGCCGTGCAGGCCGAAGCAACTGCAAAGGTGAAACTGCCATGCGCGGTGCCAGCTTCTGCACGAGAAGCATTCCTCACCGTGGAGTGGTCGGTGAAGAAGCCAACGGATTGGGCTGGCAAAGGCCACCTTGTTGCTTGGGATCAAGTGGTGTTACGTAGCGCAAAGCCAGCAAAGGTTTCGGTGCGTTCGAAAGCTACGGAACCAGTTGAAGTTTTACCGCGAGTCACGTTGTGGCGTGCAGCAATTGACAATGACGGTTTCAAGATGATGCCGCACTTATGGTCAGGCTTTGGAAAATCACTTGAACGTTGGTTGTCGCAAGGCATTGCAACTAGTGATGCCGATGTAGTTACAAATACAACAACGATGAAAGAACGCACAGATGGTTCAGTGCGTTACGAGCATTCTCTAGTAATTCCTAAAGACTTGACTGATGTGCCACGTGTTGGTGCCACCTTTGACGTGCCAGCACGGTTCACAAAAGTGCGTTGGTATGGCAACGGACCCCACGAGTGTTATCCAGATCGTCAGGCCTCGGCGATGGTGGGCATCTACGAACAAGCACCCGATGAGTTGCCGTACTTGGTGCCTCAAGAGTTCGGATTACGCACAAATTGTCGTTGGATGGAACTCATCGATGAACGCTCTGGTGATGTGATGCGTATAGAGGCAGACGGTTGCTTGTTGCATATGTCTGCAGTGCATCATTCGGCGACTGATCTGTATCAAGCCAACGACCAAACAGAACTACATCGCAATAAGTTCCTGACGGTTCATCTTGATATTGCACATCGTGGTGTGGGTACGTCTAGTTGCGGTCCCGACACATTAGAGAAGTACCGCATTGGTGCCGGCACATACACCTTTGCCTACGTAATTTCGCAGCGTTAATTCACGTGGTGCACAGCACCAACTGGCTGCACTTTCCACCCGAGCAATTCTGAGCCTGGTGTGCAGAGCGCAACGATGCACCCACCAAATCCGCCACCGGTCATGCGTGCGCCGTAGACGCCAGGTGTCGCGCAGGCTGCAGCAACTGCATCGTTCATCTGCTGTGTGGATGTAGCAAAGTCGGTGGCAAGGCTGTGGTGACTGGCATTCATGATGCGCCCAGCTGTGGCGTAATCATTCTGAGTGAGCGCATCAATGAACTGCGCAACGCGAGCATTCTCCGAAACCACGTGTTGTGCTCTTTGTTGAATAGTGGAATCTTTGATAGTTGCAACATCATTCAGTGTGGCCATACGTAGCGGCCCGATGAGTGATTCAGCGGTTGCGCACTGCGCCACTCGATCTGCGTATTCCGAGCCTTCAAGTGTTCGATGGGCAATGAATTGCACCACAAACTCAATGTCTTCGGGAATGGGGATGTGCTGCACATTCAACGCGTGGCAATCAATGAGGGTTCCGTGTTGTTCCTGTGCAGATGCAATGCAGAGTTGGTCCATGATGCCTGTAGGTACACCAGTTGCTAGTTGTTCTGCGTGTTGGCCAAGTAGTGCGAGCTCTTGTGAGGAATGATTGCTTCCCAGTGCGAGTGCAATTGCCATCTCTAGTGCTGCACTAGAGGACAAGCCAGCCCCAACAGGAATTGTGGTGGTGATGTGACCGCTAATACTGCGCGCATGTGCAAGTTGCGTCGCTACTGCGAGTACGTATCGTCCCCAGCGTGGCGAGAATGCCGCATCGAATTGTGCATCTTTAGGAAATGTGACTGTGCCTGTTTCATCGGCGGACGTAAGTGTGGTGACATCATCTGCAATCTCATATGAAATCTCAGTCCATCGGTCAATTGCCATAGGAAATACAAGGCCACCTGTGTAATCGGTGTGGTCACCAATGAGGTTGACGCGGCCTGGTGCACGAACACGCACGGTTACACCAATGTGCGAAGTCGGGCAGCAACATTTGCCGGATCGACAGGGTTGAAATATTCACCACTAGCAATTTCAACACCGGCGATGTAGCGCGGCACATGTGGTGCGCGCCATGGAGAAACAATCTCAATATTGAACCAAGCCTGTGGCCAAGCGTTAGTGGTGCGAGGCGCTTGGTTGATCCACATCATGTAGGGCAGTGGCGCATCGAACAAAGCATCAAGTGCTCCAAACATGCGCACAAGAATTGCAGCAAGTGTTGAGCGGTCGGGCGCTGTCATGTTGGGCAAGTCTGCAATGCGTTGGCGTGGCGCTATGCGAAGCGAGATGGGATGTACAGATGCGTACTCGGCATATACACACCACCCGTCTACTTCAAGGATGAGTCGATCATCGGCCGAGGTATCGGGACTCCATTGAGTGGTGAGTGCTTGTGCTGGACGAGCAGGCACGTGATCAAACGCGTAAATCTGGCCGTGTGGATGCGAAATAGTTGCGCCAATCTCTGCGCCACGATTTTCAAAGACGATGACGTATTCACCATTAGGTAATTGCTGTAGGGCAGTGGTTCGTTCAGCCCACAAGTTGATGACATCTGTTGCGCCGTCTATACCGATTGACGCAAACGTTGCGTCATGATGCGGCGAATACAAAACCACTTCGCAATATCCAGGCTCGAGCGCCGGCCAACGGTTAGGAAACGCTCGCACGGAATATGGCTCGGGCGCTTCAAGGCCACCGACACAAAAGGGGCAACCCTGAGTGGGAAGGTTTGGCCTGTTCTGACGGTCGGCAACAATATGCACCGTGGCCCCAGTGTGGGGGTCGTTACGAATGTCGCCAGCCATGTGGCTTTCATTCTGTCATCTAGAACGTGAGTTCTTTAGACTGCGCACTCCGAGTCGCCAACTTCGCCAGAGAATGGCCCTGTCTCGTCGTAGTCAACGAAGAAATCGGGAGCATTGTCTGGAAGTGGAATGTCATCAAGATCGCGCAGGCCAGCTGCAACGGCGGTAGCACCACCAGAACGAGCAAGCCAAACCTGGAATGTCTCAGCAGCATTGCGCTCGGCAGCAAATCGACGCACAACGCGAGCAACTGCTTCTGGTGCGGCCTTTGCAGGAAGACGCAATGCCTTCTCGCCGAAATGAATCTGCTCTTCGCCAACATAGCCACCGAGAAGCATCTGATACCCGGGCAAAGACTTGCCATGTGCACGACGCTCGGCACCAAAGAAGCCGATGTCGCTTGCATGGTGTTGACCACAACTATTGGTGCAACCCGAGATATTGATGCGAACACCGCCTACTTCGGCGAGTCCTTCTTCTTCAAGCTTTTCACCGATTGCCTTGGCAAGTCCGCGAGATTGCGTGACTGCAATGTTGCATGTGTCTGCACCAGGGCATGCAACAACGTCACGTGCAAGTTCTGCACCTGGTTGTGCCATACCGATTGCATCGAGCATGTCGTACAACTCGCGCATCTGGCTTGGCTGCAAACTACGAAACACCACGTTCTGTCGATTCGACAAACGAACATCAGACTTAAAGTGACGTTGAATATTGGCAAGCGCACGGAATTGCGATGCGGTGATGTCGCCAAGCGGGGCGTATGCAATCGCTGAGACGGTGCCATTGGCTGCACCGCGAATAACGCTCGCATTTTCCCAACGACGAAATGGATCCGACGAGGTGAAATTGATGAGAGTGCTTTGCCCGACTTGGGACACTTCACCTTCTGTAATACGACCTGCTGGTGCATCTCCTGCATGACGAACTTCAGCTGGGATTCCCCCTGGCCATGAAGACGAAGCGGGGAGAGTGTGGCGAATTTTGATGACGCGCCGGCGTACTTCATCGATTCCCAACTGATCAACAACCCACTTCATGCGTGCACGAAGTTTGTTGTCGCGATTACCGGTTTGGTCAAAGACACGCAATGCAGCTTCTACGGTTGGCAACAAGTCTTCGCGTGACGTGAAATCTTCCAAGGCAAGTGCAGGGTGCGGCGTTGCACCCAATCCACCAGCTATGTACACACGAAAGCCTGATTCAATTGTTCCATTATCAAGAGTGCGAGTAGCAGCAACGACACCCACGTCATTGAACATGGCCTGTCCGCAATCAGTTGTGCATCCAGAGAAGTTCACTTTGAACTTACGAGGCAAACGCTGACCCAAAGGGTTGCGCACGAAATGGCGGTACACCGCTTCGGCCCATGGAGTGACATCTAACTTCTCGTATGGGCAAGCGCCGGCTAAGTGGCAGGCCATTACGTTTCGCACAGTGTCGCCACATGCTTCGCGTGAAGTGAGTTGTACATCAGCAAGTCTGCGCAACAGGTCGGGAATGCGGCGCAATTCAACAAAGTGAAATTGAATGTTCTGACGAGTAGTGATGTGTCCCCAACCGCGTGAGAACTCTGATGACAAATCTGCCATTACGTCAAACTGCTCCGGTGTGATAGAGCCCGCAGGAAGTTTGATGCGCACCATTTGACTAGTGCCGCCTTGGCGTTGACCGTAGATGCCGTTGTTTAGGCGCATAACGCGAAAGACATCATCAGAGATCTCACCTTTCAGGAACTGATCAATGGCAATCTCGAATCGTTCAATATCGCGCAATTGTTCTGCGTCTAGATCGCGGGGGATGGGGGCTTCTGCAATGGTCATATCTATTCCTTTTCGCCGACCTCTCGGAGGGCATCTGCTAGTGCTTTTCGTAATCTGCGGGCATTTTCTGGGGCAAGGTGGGCAACTAATCCTTCGCCGGCACCACCAAGTGGTTCAACTGTTAACACCACTCGCGGTGTTGCGTCGTCGTAGTCATCGCTCACAGCAACAGTCCACATCACTGGTGTGACGTCATCTAACCCATCAGGTAGGTCTGTGGCATCTATCTGCACAACATCAATGGAGCGTCGCATTACTGACCTGCCACCGTGTTCTCAACATGAACACCATCAATGAATTCGTATGCAGCAACGGCGCCAATCACGATGGTGCTTGGTGCTTTCAGGTCTGCTGCGCCTAGTTCAGCCAGTGTTGTCCGAGTGGTGTGTTGTTCTGCGCGAGTTCCCCAACGTACTGCAGCCACATGGGTATCTGCAGATAATCCACCATCCATGAGGCGTTGTGCAATGAGTGCGCGTTCAGCAACTCCCATAAGCACAACAATGGTGCCGCCCACTTTGGCGAGTGATTCCCACTCAATTGCTGAAGAACCACCACTTTCTCTGTGGCCAGTTACCACTGTAAAAGCAGGGGAGACATTGCGATGCGTTACTGGAATGCCTGCAGCTGCAGGTACGCCGATTGCAGAAGTGATTCCGGGAACAACAGTGAATGGAATACGTGCTTCCTGAAGCGCTTGTGCTTCTTCGCCACCGCGACCAAATACGAATGGGTCGCCACCTTTGAGACGCACCACATTCAGGCCTTGTGCGCCAAGGTGAATGAGTAATGCATTAATCAGATCTTGCGGAGTTGGGTTGCCAGGCTTCTTACCAACATCAATGAATTCAGTTCCTGGTTTTGCCATTTCAAGGATGGAGTCGTTCGACAAATAATCATGAACGATCACATCAGCCTCTGAGATGAGACGTGCTGCTTTAACAGTGAGAAGTTCTGGGTCACCAGGGCCTGCACCAACAAGATGAACGGTCATTGCGCTACCTG
>DAISXE010000035.1:0-5894 GCA_036826015.1 Ilumatobacteraceae bacterium | reverse complement strand
CGTTCAGGGTCGTCGGCTGAATTAATCCAGATGCCTTTGTCTTCGCACTCGTCATAGATGAGTTGGTCAACGGCGGTGTTGCCTGTTGCGGTAATCACTAATCGAAATGTGTCAATGTCGCCGGTTGCGTATTCGCGTTGTACCAACGTGACGGGCATGTGTTGAAACTCATCAACAAAGAGGGGAGAGATGACGGTGACCTCTGCATTGGCAGCAAGGAGTTGCTCCACTTTGCGCAGGGCAATGCGACCGCCACCCACTACGAGAACGGGACGCCCCACCAAGTTCAGGTTCACTGGAAACTGCACAGGGGCAGGTTATCTAATACCTGACTAATCCAGTCATAATTATGGGGAATCAGGGTTTACCCCTGTGGAATAAGCCTTTCAGCCCCAGCCCAGGTGGCATGTGTGCCGCTACAGATGCGCTCTGGCAACAAGATGGAGGCAATCGGGCCATCGCTCAGATTCTGGGCATCGAAGATCTGGCAATGGCTGGCGTCGTTCACCACATCCATTGTGAAAGTGATGAGATAGCCATCGTCTTCACGGGTGCCACCAGGTCGCGGCGCAAACACGGCTTCACTGGCGTACACGCCGCTCGGCAAGTGGTAGTTCTCTTCGGTGCCGGTCACCACGTTGTGTTTGATGAGGCCTTCAAAACCGAACCAACCATGTGCAGGGATCACGCTGTACACGGTGTCGTACTTCTTGCCAGCAACTTGCGCATTAATCATTCCGAACTCGGTGATGGTGTCTGAAAGCGGACCTTCGTTCACTGCACCTGTGCGCATGTTGAGACGCCAGCGATATGGACGCGATTGCATTGCAAAAAGATCGAGGAAACGAAACATGCGATCTTCGAGAGATGCATCGGGTGGCAACGATGGTGATGGGTCGTACTCAAAGTAGCCATCAATGATGATTTCGTCGCCCTCTTCGTACGCGTTGATCCAATGCAATACATATGTTGCATCGCATTCAAACCACTTGATGTCCTTCTCGGTCCCAAAGCGAGGGATAACGCCTAAGCGTGTTGGCATATCGCGATGGAACTTTGTGGCGTACACACCTTTTGCAATGAGATCTTCATTCCAGAACAGTGGACAATCATTCAAGATGGAATAATTATCAGTGAAACACATGTCGTGTGGCAAACGTGGCCCAGGCAATGGCACTGGTGTGTAGTGCGACAATTCACCTTGCGCATTTAGTACTCCGTAGTGCATGTATGGATACGTGGTTTGGTAGTTGAAGAACAACATGTCGCCAGTGCGCTCATCAACTTTGGCATGAGCAGAAATACCAGCAGCGGGGAACGTGTTGTTCCATGAGGCACGACCTTTGTCTTCCAGCGTGATGGGGTCTAGTTGATACAGGTCACCACATTGGTAGAAACTGGAAAGCGCCATGCCGTTGTGGACAACAATGTCTGTGCTGCTCGCATCTTTCATACGTGTGCGCGCGCCCCAACCGTCTTGGCGTGGAGATTTCAATGGTGATTCTGCAAGTCCAGACCACTGTGGTGCGCCGGCTTCAAGTTCAACTGCCAAACCTTCCGTACGTACAAATCTGTTGCGGTATTCAGCATGACCATCACGAAATGAAATGGCATGGATCATTCCGTCACCGTCGAATGGGTGGTATCGCTCCATTGCGGGCACAAGTGGGTTCTCTGTGTTGCGCAAATACACACCGTTTAAGTCGGCTGGAATTTCACCTTCGACATGCATGTCGGTTGCGGTCCACTCGGTGGTCTGTGGTCGCCATGCGCCAGTGCGGTACGGGTGTGTGTCGCCTGCGGGCAACAGCGATGGCCATTCACGTTCAATGCGAGTTCCCATATTTCCCCCCGGCAAATATCGAAGAATTCTTCGTAGAACCTTTACTGTAGGCGTTCTTACCCGAGCGTGCGACAGGGAGGTACGGTCATAGGGATGTTGAACCGAGTCCCATTGGTCGAATTAGCCGAATCCGTTGCAACGGTTGCTCGCGAACTTCGCCTGGTGGCACACGACGACACCATTTCCCAAGACGACCTTCGAGCATTGGAAGCGTTTGCTGCACGTCGATTGGAAGAAGCATCGGCTTCGACTGGCGCAAATTCCTCCCCGGAGACCGCGCCGCGCACCCCGCGCAAAGGCTCTGCAAAAGATCAGGCACTTCAGGCATCAGCACAGCGAATACATGCATATCTTGTCCAATTCCCAGGTTCGTCTATTTCCGAAGTTGCACTCGCGCTACAGATGGCCGTCACGGAAGTAACCGCGGCATCGCGTCGAGTGGGCTGGCTGTTGCTATCTGAAGAAGAACGTGAAGAACCAACCGAACGTGTGGAGTCTGATGCCATCGGTATCACTCGTGATCGGGCGCGTGGTGCATTACAAGCGGCAAGTTTGATGGTGGCGCCGCTTAGTCATCAGGCGTATACAACATTGTTACGCAATGGGCGAGTGAAAGGCCCGAGCGTTGCACGAATCACACAGTTGTTTGGTTCATGGAGTGCAGCATGCAATGAAGTAGGTGTTGCAACCGGTGATTCTTTGCGGTCTCATTATGAGCGTCAGTGGACATCAGACGACTTGCTTGTGTTTGTTGAGGAATTTCTGCGTCATCCAGATTTCTCCGGCGCAAGTCATCAATATGACGAATGGCGTACTACTCAATTGCAAACGCGCAAAGTGCCTTCTTTGGGAACAGTACGCAACATTGTTGGTGGTACCTGGAATGACATACGTACTGCAGCTCTGCGACGCATGCGCGCCACCTGGGCTAGCTAAGAACTTGAATCTTCATCCATCGTTCTAGTGGTTTACTCGGAATCACGGTGTATGGCTTCGTGTTGATGCCGTTTGGCGGACCCGATTGCGGCTCAATACACATGTGACCATCTGGTGCGTTGTACATCACCCAATGTGAGCAATCGCTCGACACTTCAATCGTGATGCCATCAATAGTCAGTTGTGGCATGGAGCGTGGGCGCACAAAACAATCGTCGTACTTGCGTTTTGGTACGGGAACTTCTTGTGTTGTGGTGAGGCCGCTCACATCGCGCTGTAACATGGCGTCGAAGTGGTGATTCACATTGCGTGGAGACCGAAACCACGGATGCCAACCCACTTGTGCCGGCATCGGCTCGCTTGCAGTCAAAGTAAGAGTGGAAGTGAGAGAACCATCGTCTAGCGAAACAGTGTGAGTAACAGAACCTGCAAAGGGCCAGTCCGTGCCAAGGTCGCTCGTAAATGATGCAGAGGTTGCATTGCTAGCAACACTTATCCATTCACGATCAAGAACAGTGCCGTGCATTGCATGCGACGATTGTGGACGCAACGGTAATTCGTATTGCAAACCTTGAAACATGAAAACGCCATCTCGCACACGGCCCGCGTACGGCACCATGGGATACACGCCCCAGTTCAACGTGTCATCTGCTTCAGTCACTAGCAATTCCACACCCGAAGCGATGATGGAGGAGATGCGAGCACCATGCGAAACATCAACAACCACCTGCAAGCGATCGTTTGAAAGCTGCACAAATGCCATTGCTTCACCCTAATCATGTGAAGTAGCAAGACACTCTCGATAGCGTTGTGAATTGTGCGTGGCCTAGGAACAATCATCAACACAGCAACAGTTGTGGTGGGCGGAAGTGTCGGCTATTTCATTGGTCACCGCATTAAAGACTCCATTCGCACCATTGTTGTGCAGGTCATTGGTCTTGCAACTCTTGTTATGGGCATCAGCAATGTGATGGATACACACAATCTTGTGTTTCCGCTCGTGGGCATGGTGCTCGGCGCAATCATCGGCGAATTGCTGCGCATTGAAGACCGTTTAGAAGGTCTTGGTGAAGTGCTGCGCAAAAGGTTTGCAAAGGGCTCAGGCGACGAGAGCACGTTTGTCCAAGGTTTTGTAACTGCAACTCTGTTGTTCTGTGTTGGCCCTATGACCATCTTGGGCGCCATTGAAGATGCCAGTGGCAAAACACCGCAGCTCTACATCATTAAGGGAACGCTCGATGGATTCATGAGCATCATCTTTGTTGCGGCATACGGCATTGGCGCAGCGTTTAGTGCAGTGAGCGTATTCATTGTGCAGGGATTGCTCACGTTGGGGGGCACAGGTATTGACTCGCTCCTTGATGACCGTATGAGGACAGAAATGTTCGCGGCAGGCGGGTTCACGGTGCTGGCCATTGGGCTGAACCTGTTGGAGATCAAGCGCATCAAGTTGGGCTCGCTATTGCCGGGGCTCATCGTTACGCCACTGCTAGTGGCCATTTTCGCCCGATAGGCCTACAAATTCCCTTGTCCACCCCTGAAATGGCGAGTGTGACACTGGGCGACTAGGCATCATTCTGGCCATGCCGTAGGCTCTTCTCGTGATGTTTGGCCGAATTTCCCGTGGTATCTCGGCGGGCATCCTTGCCTTATCTATTAGTGCGGTTTTCCCTGTTTCAGCCAGTGCTAGCAATGCCGCCGATTATGTCATTGTCGGCCAAGACGGTTCGGTAGAGGTACAACGCCTCACAACTGCTCAAGCCATTGGCCTTGGTGCCGATAGCGACATTCGCATGGTTGCTCCAAACAAGTCGATTCAACTTAATGAGACTTCCACCGACAACGTTCTCGGCCTCGATGCACCAGCAGGTTTACAGGTGGGCGATGTCATCCCAGATCGTTATATCGTGCAATTCACTTCGCGCACTGCATCAGCAGTTGCTGCAGCATCATTGGCAGAAAACGTTTCTGCTTTCTTCACAAATTCTGTTGACGGTTTCGTTGCAGATCTCAGCCCCGAAGAAGTTGCAGACCTGCGAGCCAATCCAAACGTCATTGAGATTGAACCAGACCGTGTGGTTGGTGTTGATGCGGATCAAGCCGGAGCACCATGGGGGCTCGACCGTATAGATCAACGCTTCAATCCCCGTGACGGTAAGTACACGTACACAAATACTGGTGAAGCAGTTACTGCGTACATCATCGACACGGGCATTTTGTCTACGCACACAGATTTCGCTGGCCGAGTGCGCAGTGGATTTACTTCAATTTCAGATGGCGCTGGCAGCAATGATTGTCACGGTCACGGAACGCATGTTGCCGGAACTGTTGGTGGCACCACGTATGGTGTCGCAAAGTCTGCACAGCTTGTCCCTATTCGCGTGTTGTCATGTTCGGGTTCGGGTTCTGTATCCGGAGTTATCGCCGGTATTGAGTGGGCAATCACGAACCACGTTGCAGGA
Organism: Ilumatobacteraceae bacterium; assembly: GCA_036826015.1. Lineage (GTDB taxonomy): Bacteria > Actinomycetota > Acidimicrobiia > Acidimicrobiales > Ilumatobacteraceae > UBA2093. The sequence continues at coordinate 653 of DAISXE010000035.1, read as the reverse complement.
ACACCAGCAGTTGCAAACATGAGTCTTGGTGGCGGATTTTCAAGCTCACTGAACTCTGCAGTTGCTCGCGCAGTTGCCGACGGAATCACCATGGTGGTGGCTGCAGGAAATGACAACGGCAATGCATGCGCTGTGTCTCCAGCTAGCGAACCCTCGGCCATAACTGTTGGCGCAATAAATTCTGCAGATTCACGAGCTAGTTTTTCGAATTTTGGTTCCTGTGTTGATGTGTTTGCTCCAGGTGTTTCCATCGCCTCGTCGTATATTCGTAGCCCTTCTGACTATGTCTTTATGTCGGGCACGTCTATGGCGTCTCCACATGTTGCTGGCGTTGCCGCTTTGTATCTCCAGACAAATCCAACTGCTACTCCAGCAACTGTGACATCCACGCTGTTGGCAGCATCTACTTCGAACGTAGTTCTAGACGCGGGAACGGCTTCACCGAACCGATTGATCTATTCCGGTTCTTTTGCGCCGGCTCCGGCAACGACACCTAGCGCACCATCAATCTCTTCAGCCCTATCTGGTAATGAGTCGGTGTCGCTTACATGGAAAGCACCAGTATCAAATGGTGGGGCGGCAATTACTTCGTATCTCATTCAGTATTCAACTAACGGAACCACATGGCAATCCATGGGAACTACTGCCACATC
>DAISXE010000034.1:0-12756 GCA_036826015.1 Ilumatobacteraceae bacterium | reverse complement strand
AACTTGCTCACACAGCACATCTTCACCCAGGGCGAAAGTTGTTGCAGATGCGTCGCGCATTACCGCTGCCTGAAGAAGTCATTGCTTCGGTCGCATCATTCACTACGGTGCCGTTTCGGCCCACAACGGACGAGGATGCTTGGCTCACTGTAAACAACGCTGCATTTGCACATCACCCAGAGCAAGGCGGCTGGACTCACGAGACCATTGCATTGCGACAAAAAGAGTCCTGGTTCGACCCGAACGGCTTCCTCATGCACTGGGACAATGAGTCTCTTGACGGTTTTTGTTGGACAAAACTTCACACAGATACCGAAACAACAATGGGCGAAATTTACGTTGTTGCTGTACACCCGTCAGCTGCAGGCAAGGGCCTCGGCTACAAACTCACCGTTGCCGGCTTACACCACCTTGCACAGCAAGGTGCACCAGTAGCCATGTTGTACGTCGATGAAGATAATGCTCAGGCAATTTCTATCTACTCAGCTCTCGGTTTTGAGATCCACCACAGTGAGCACGCTTTTGTGGGCGACATAGAGGCGTCACAATCATGACATCGCTGTACGACCCAACACGAGAGGAGATCTCCACAATTCTTGAAGGAGAGCCTTCGTATCGACTCAATCAATTGTGGAGCGGTCTGTACACACACTTTAAGAAGCCTGCAGATATCTCCAATTTGCCAGCAGCATTACGCACAAAGATTGACGCCGAACTACCCGAGAGCCTGATTGAAGTACAACGGTCTACGTCCGAAGATGGCGACACTGTGAAGTTTCTGTGGCATCTCGTTGAGGGAAACCACCCCATTGAAACTGTCCTCATGTTTTACGACGATCGCGCCACAGTCTGTGTCAGCACACAAGCAGGTTGCGCAATGGCGTGTGGATTCTGTGCAACCGGACAAGCCGGATTTAACCGTCACTTATCAATTGGCGAGATAGTAGAACAGGTCATTCGGAGCGCACGTGAGGCTGCTACAAAAGATCGCCGCATCGACAACATTGTTTTCATGGGAATGGGTGAACCACTTGCCAACGAACCAAACGTGTGGGGCGCCGTCGAACGCATTCATGCAGACATTGGAATCTCCGCACGGCATCTCACCATTTCAACTGTCGGAATTGTTCCTGGTATTCGCGCTTTGACACAACGCCCACTCCCCGTCAACCTCGCAGTGTCGTTACACGCGGCTCGCGACACACTGCGAGATGAGTTAGTACCGATAAACACCCGCTATCCCATTCAGATGCTCATGGATACGTGTCGTGATTACCTCTTTGAGAAGCGTCGTCGAGTGACCTTCGAATGGGCTCTGATTGACTCAGTCAACGACACAGACCGAGATGCGCACGAATTGGCCGAACTCTGTTTGCAATTGTCTCCACCTGCACATGTGAATCTCATTCCACTCAACCCCACCCCAGGGTGGCCTACCGTGGGAAGTTCACCAGGGCGTGTGGCTGCATTCCAGCGACTGCTTCGTGACTTAGGAGTGAACGCAACGACACGTCAAAATCGAGGCACTGAAATTGCCGCAGCATGTGGCCAATTGGCTGCCGGTCAACCAGTCTCTGTAGAGATGAAGAAGACGCGCCAACCGCGCTAACGCAGATATTTCGGGTTCGCCACTCGCACTTTGTCTTCTATAACTGGACGCAAACGCTCCAACACCTCTAACAAACTGGCGTCATGGTCGCCATTGCGAATTTGTTGAGACAATTCAGCGTCTGAGTCCACGCCAAATGATGCAAGCAGTTCATCGTGTGATTCCAATTGGTCTGCACCCAATGCGATTTCGCGAGAGACAATGTCCAACACATTCATTGCGACGCGGGTATGGAATTGCAGGCGCGGTTCAATTCCGCCCAAGAGGTCTTTTTCCATCCATTCGCGCACCGCTTCAAGCAACTCAACTGCACTTGGACGATCATGTGGGGCTGTCATGAGTTCTCCAGTGTCAATAATTCCAGTAAGTCATATTCGTTTTCACACACACGTCGACCAATAGCAGCCAATTCATGGCTGCGCGCCATACCACTGAGGTGCGCTGATGCTTGAGTGATGCACATGATTCCCCACTTCAAAGTGCCGAGCGTTTCCCACCACCGCACAATATGCGCATCGGGACGAACGCCAGATTCTTCTTCGTACGCATCAAACAACGCTTCGTATGTCCCAAGCCCTGCGACCGGATGTGCCCCGCCAAATCTCCATGCACGCACGCACAGCCAACCTAGGTCCTCCATAGGGTCACCTATATGGGAGAGCTCCCAATCCAATACCGCCGAGAGACCTTGTTCGTTCACCATCATGTTTCCCAAACGAAAATCTCCATGCACAATGCACTGACGCGTTGAGGTTGGCCTATTCATTTCTAACCAGCGAAACGCCACTTCGAACACTGGGTGTGGTTCTCCCAAATCATCGAGTACTTGCTTATAGCGATCAATCTGGTCTTCGTTGACAAGACCTTCAACTTCTGTGGCACTAATGCGATGAAGTGCAGCTGCTGCTTTCCCCAATTGTGCGGGAAGCGCCTGACGAGCGGTCGCAAATTCATCATCACGCAGAATCTTTCGGGCGATTGTTTCTCCTTGCACTGCTCGCACAATCATGAATGGACGATCAAGTTCTTCCCGATGAGAACCATCCACCACTAATTCGGGTACTGGAACGCCGCCGCGATGCGCTGCTGCCAACACAGCCGGCTCGGTGCGTAAGCCACCAGGAGTTCCCTTGCGCACACGCTGCAAGACATAATCTTGGCCATCGGCATTGAACCGCCATGTTTCGCGTGAGGCACCACCCGTAAGACGTCGTAAGCCTGAAACATCAGTGGCGTTCATCACCACACGAATTCCGCTTGCTAGTTCCTCTGCATCGCTTGCCATCTCTCTACTCTGTCATGCCCGATACCGTATGAACGATGCCCAAGGATTCTGCACCCTCTCCCATTTTGGAGGCGTCACACGTATCAGTCATTCGTGACGGCAGGGCCATCGTGAACGACGTGTCGCTCAAAGTTTTTCCTGCGCAACGGTGGGTCATCTTGGGGGCAAATGGTTGTGGAAAAACCTCGTTCATGCGCACCTTGTCGCTATATCTCCACCCGTCATCGGGCAACATCTCGGTTCTTGGCCAGCGACTGGGAACATTTGATATTCGCCCTGTTCGTCCTCGCCTTGCGTATGTCTCGGCATCATTAGCCACCGAATTGCGTCCTGCTCTCACCGCTCTCCAAGTAGTGATGTCGGCGAAGTACGGAGCACTCGAGACATGGTGGAACGACTACGACACAACTGATGAGCAAAAGGCAATGAACTGTTTAGAACAGATGCAGATTGCTGAGGCCGCCCACCGGCCTCTTGGCTCACTTTCGTCTGGGGAACAACAGCGTGTTTTGTTGGGTCGCGCACTTATGAACGATCCACTTGCTGTGTTGCTTGATGAACCCAGTGCACGATTAGACCTCTCTGGTCGTGAGAATCTTGTGCGCCTTCTTGATGACTTCGCAAACAACAATCCAGCATTACCAATAGTTGTTGTCACGCATCACGTCGATGAGATCCCTTTAAGCACGACGCACTGTGCTCTCATGAAACAGGGTTCGGTAATTTCTGCGGGCACAATTTCAGAGTCGCTCACTTCTGCATCACTCTCGCAATGTTTTGACATTGACTTGGTCGTTGAACAACGCCCCAATGGGCGACTCACTGCCTACGCCCCGTAAACCAACCGCGCTAAGCCTGATTTTCCAGCATCTATATGAGACGCAAGCACGCGATCCAACACACCCGCAGTCCATAAATTGCCGCCATATGTCATGTGCATCACTACTCGACAACCACCATCTTCTTGCTGAATCTCAATCTCAAGAATCCAGTCCGAGTGCTTTCGCCCATCTAGTTCTTCTCGTTCAAATACAATTCGTGCCGCATCATGGTGCGTACGACGCATCCTCAATCGCTTTGAACGCGCAAATACGCCCACCTTGGCTCGCAGTTCCACTGCCCAGGCATTGTCGCCCATTGCTTCGGCTACATGCACGAGCGGCATCCATTGCGGATACAAAGAAAGATCACTGACCCATGGAATCACTGCCTCGATTGGTGCGGTGATTACAACTTCTGAAGAATGCTTCACGAGTTATTCTTCTGGCGCACGTTGTCCGAACGCGCGACCCAAGAGACGCCCAAACACGGGCTGCTCTTCTTCCTCTGGGTTATCCGGTGTCGATGCTGTCGACGCAAGGCGCGGCGACCATGGAATTGCGCGGGTTTCATCGAGGTCTTCGATGTGTTGGTCAACAGTCGAAACAACTTCATCTTCAGATTGAGCGTCTACAGCACGTTGCGCGTCATTTGCTTCAAACAGCGAAGGTCGAGGCCGACTGGCGGTTTTCTTTGGTTTTTTCTCTGCAGAAGAAATCTTCTTTTTCTTCGCTGGTGACTCTTCGTCTTCGTCAGATCTTGCAACAACAAAAAGCTTTGGTACGAGTTCGCGACGATCGTCGATTGTCCACCCACGAGGCACACTCAGTGCATTGGCGTGACGCCGACAGAGACGACCCGCATGATCGCGTTCAGAGACGGCCTTGTTGTCCACCCACACAACAAGGGTGGCGTGGTCTATTCCGTAGGACACTTCTGCTTGACCAGCGCATCCAGGACGTTCACACAATCTCCGCACACAATGAACGCTAGTTCTGTTACGCCCGCGACATGACCACCCTCATCGTGACAAGTACCAATTGACCAGCCAACGCAGCCATCTCTGCCGTTATTCGTCATCCTTAATGACGCAGGCGATTCCCATGCCTTGCCGATCCCGATACGGGTCGCTCCCAGTGGGACACGTACGGTCGGTGGCCACCAATTGCCGAACCACCCCGTCGTGCGGCTCACTACATGAGACTTCAAACACGGCAAGTTGAGCGTCGATGTTCACGCATGAACCACCAGAAAGCAACTGGTCAGGTTTTCCTGGCTCTGACGGCTGCGCTGTGGCATGCATAAACAGAACCAAGACAACCCCTATGCCGACACACAACAACATTCCCCTCCAGGGGAACCGCGCAGGCGCATAAGACGGAATGAACTGCGGTTCTTGCGGCTGATGATCAGCAGGCCCACCAACACGAAATTGTGACTTGTCATAGGCGCTTCGTGAAGAACTCTGCGACAAAACATTCCACGCTTGATTTACTTTCGTTATACGTACTGCATCGACTCTGCCGTCATTGCTGTCGGGATGAAGTGCTCGCATGAGGTGTCGATACGCACGACGGATTTCTGCATGCGAAGCAGTCCTACTAACCCCAAGTTCGTCGTAATGTGATTTGTTAGTACCCATGACGCACATCAACCAGTCCAATTAGTTCTTCATCTCGCATGTAACGACGAACGTTTTCTTGAATACGCGCAGATAGTAATGGAATTGCCATTTCGGGCGTATTGCCCACGTGTGGCGTAATGATGCAGTTGGGCAATGACCACAACGGATGTGAAACCGGCAATGGTTCTGGGTCTGTCACGTCAAGAGCAGCACCACCAATGATGTTGTTCTCTAACGCCCACACCAAATCCTCGGTCACAATGTGACCTCCGCGAGCCACATTCACAATCCATGCATGCGGCTCCATCACTTCAAGTTCTGGACGACCAATAAGACCTTGCGTGTCAGCCGTCAGCGACAAGGCCAAGAACACAACATCAGCACCCACGAGCGCATCCACCAAGTTCTCTTGGCCAACCACAGTGTCTGCACCATCGATGTGCTCGACATTGCGTCTCACCACGGTGATGGTGCACTGAAACGGCAAAAGCAGACGAATCAGAGATTCGGTAATTCCACCACCACCAACAATGGTCACTGTTGCTCCGAGAAGGTTTCGACCAACTGGCCCTGTCCATTGGGCTGCACGTCCGTAGGCGGCGATATTTCTCATGCCAGCAAGTGCTAATCCCAATGCGTGTTCTGCAACAGGTTCGGCGTACACACCTTTGCCACAGGTCCACACCCGATTGTCATCAATCACAGGCAAGAAGTTTTCAATTCCTGCAAACGGCACCTGTACCCATTCCAGATGAGGGTGGTCACGCAAGAGAGAGCGCAAACCTTCCACATCCTTTGCAGCAGTCCACACTGCAGCCGTGGCATGTTGCGGCTGCGCGATAACGCCACCACCTGCAACCACTGCGTCATGGACCCACTGAGGTGAGCCTGGAGGCTGAATTGTTACAGAGCGACTACTCGGAGGTTCCATTAGTTGCCTGCCAAAGTGGCGGCAATTTCCGACGAGGAACTTCCCGATCGCTTCAACACGACAGTGACAAACCACAATGCTCCCAAGGTGACGCAGAAGAGCAGCACTGCACCCACACCCCAGAATGGCTTAATGGTGCTACGAGTCGCACCGATGAGAGCGACTGGGAATGTTGTGGAGCCTGCTTCGCTCACCAACGTTGAGATAACGGCGTTATCTAGACACAAAGCAAACGACAACAGTCCACCCGCGACAAGCGCGGATGAAATGAGTGGCAATGTGATCTGGCGAAACGCACGTGCAGGAGTAGCGCCAAGGTCAGCTGCTGCTTCTTCTAGTGATTCATCAAGTCCGGCAAGTCGAGCTCTCACAATGAGTGTTACAACTGCACTTGCATAGAGGGATTGTCCAACCCACAGCTTGTTCATGCCGCCATTGAATGGTCCCCAACCGTTCTTAAATGGGTAACCAATAATGGGAAAATCTGCGATTCGCGGAAACCATGTGGCAAGAGCAATGGCGTCCATGATTTCTGGTGTTACCAAAATAAGGAACACTGTTGCCATAAAGAATTTTGTCCAAATGCCAGGCCGGCGCGCAAGCGAGACACCAGCGAAACCACCGATAACCACAGCAATCACCGTGGCACCAAAGGCCGCAATGAAAGAGTTACGAATGGCGTCACCGACGCCTGCAAAATCGAAGATGCCTCGGTACGAATCTGTGAGCGCACCGTTCACAATAAAAGCGAAGAAGAATGCGCCCGGTCCCGCCCAATTAAGAGCGCGCTTGGAAAGAGCCGTCTTTCGCGACAGAACTTCGCGTCCCACAAGAGCAATCGCGACAATCACTGCGAAGCGCACGAGCACCGCCCATGCCGCAGTTCCGTCGAACAATTCTCCCCACCACTTCACTCCAGGCTGTCCCGACCAAATCGTGAACGATGAGCCTCCGTTGAATGAGTGCAACACAACAAGCATGATTGGAACAAACAAGAAAACAATGACCAGTCCTGTCCACGTCCATAGTGCGTAGGGCAAAATATCGAACTTCAGAAGCGAACCTTTGCCTGCACGTGAACGAACGAGAGAACGTTCGTACATGCGGTGCTTCAAAGAAACCGTAAGAGCTGTGGGATGCGCGACAATCCACGACACGAGCCACACAATTGCTGCGCCGACCACCATTGACAACAACACGGCACCAATCATGAGAACTGCCATCGCAGAACCCAGTGGCCAGTTTTGAGCGCCACTAAATTGCGAAGCAATCATTGAGCCAATCATGTTGCCTTTGGCTCCACCCAAGATGGTGGCGGTCACGTAGTCACCACACATTGGAATAAACGTCAGCAACACACCTGCAATGATTCCTGGCCCCGCCAAAGGAAGTGTGACACTGAAGAAAGTTGAGAGACGACCGGCACCGAGATCTTTGCTTGCCTCTCTCATTCGCACATCGATGCGATCAAGAGCAACAAACAACGGCAGGATCATGAACCCGAGATAGTTATAGATAATTGCAATCTGCACTGCGAGAGGCGTCTCAAGAACTTGAATCCCCTGAGGTCCAATCCATGACATGTCCACGAGCCACTTTGAGAAGAAACCATTTGGTGCTAGTGGAATACGCCATGCAACAGTGCGAATAAGGAAACTGGTGAAACTCGGAACAACTACAAGGGCAAGGATGAGTCCCTTCCATTTTTCAGAGACCTTAAATGCCGCTAAATATGCAACAGGAAGACCGATCAACAAACACGCAATGGTGGCAATTGTGGAGATTCTTAAGGTTGATTTGAATACCTTGAAGAAAGTCTCATCAAAAACATTTGCATAGTTGGCGCCGGAAAGATTGGACAGATCAACGGGTAACAGTTTGGAGCCGTCCTTGGCCCCAAAGCTGTACACCACGATGAACGCAATTGGTACGACAAAAAACAGCGTGTACCAAATAATCGAAGGAAGCGCGAGCGCAAACTTTGGCGCCCGCAACTTCCGTCGTTGTTTGTAAGTGACCGAAGCGGTCACAGAATCAGGCTCCAGCCTTAGCTTTTGCCTTGTTCAAGATGTCCACGAAACGGTCAATCGAGGAGTTGAGCACTTGAGTGTGCATCGTCTTAACTTGCTCATCAGAGAAGAAGATCATGTCGCCCTTGACGAGGTCGGGGGCAAGCTCACTAATGAGGCCTTCCATGTTCTTCAGGCCGGTGTTATAGCCGTGATACTCAAGGTCCTTGATGGAGTTCTCAGGAATGAGAATCCAGTTGATCCACGCATGCGCAGCTTCTGCGTTTGGCGCCCCTGCTGCGACACAGAATGTATCCATGAAAAGTTCGGTGTCTGGAGCTCCGAGAACCCAGCGCCAATTTTCTGGAGTTCCACCAGCGTCTTCGATTCGGGAATACGCCTGACGCGCGTCACCGTTCCAAGCCATCGCCAAGGAGTACGCACCTTCAGCAAGCTTTGTACTTGGGTAGCTGTCGAATGCCTTGATGTGTGGCGCAAGTTTGTTCACCAAGAAGTCCTCGGCGGCGTCAATGCTTGCCTTATCTTCTGTGTTCCAGTCGATTCCGTTTGCCCAGAAGTATGGACCTACGAAGTTTGGCGGAGCATCGATGACTGCACACTGTCCACTTGCCTCACCCATACACGCATCAAGGAAGTCTTGCCATGTATTGAGCTCTTTAGTGATCTTTGTGGTGTCGTAGAAGAAACCAGTAGTGCCCCAGTTCTTGCACACTGAGTATTCATTGTTCTTATCCCATGCTTGCCCGAGGAATGCAGGGTCAACGTTCACCATGTTCGGAAGAAGGGTCTTGTCGAATTTCTGAATGAGACCTTTTTCCACCATTTGCACGATGTACGGTCCAGTCGGAACAACAATGTCGAAGCCACTGCTTGTGCCGCCACCTGCAGACAACTTTGTAATCAGGTCTTCGTTACTTGGGAAGTAATCAACTTTCATCTTGACGCCGAGGCTCGACTCTGCGAGTGCGCCGACAAGTTCTGGATCGTCGTAGTCACCCCAGGTATACATCGCCAATGTGCCACTCGACTGGTTAATGACGCGACTCCAATCGCCAGAAGCCTCACCGGCTCCACCTGGTGCGGTGGTGTCTGGACTTGAAGAATCACTGCCACCACATGCCATCAACACCACTGCCATACCAGCGGTAGCGGTACCTGCTTTGATGAAAGCTCGTCGATTCAACTTTTCCCGAAAGCTATCCGGTGCAAGAATTCGAAGTTCCTTAGTCATTTGATTTCCCCTTTGTTGTATGAGATCTGTGTTCTAAACATAGTGCGTCTTCGACTAGTCAAGATGCGCTTCCGCCATTACTACGTCTGCCTGTCGAGCCGAGAAGAGGTACACCTCTTCAGGAGCCCACGAGCACCACACTTCGTCGCCCAAGGAAGGGCGTAGGGCCAAAGACCGGGGCGACAAGACCAAGAGGTCGCGCTCTCCGACTGTGACCACATATTGCAAGACATCACCGAAATGCGAGATACCCGATACTCGTGCCCTCACGGCATTGCTGCTCTGTAGAGGCTGTTCGTGCGAGAGATGAATACTCTCCGGGCGCACAGCAGCAAGAGCGTCCTGGCCGGTGGGTACGTGTTCTTCGGGGCGAGTAGCCACGAACACAGTGCCGTCATCTGCCACTGCACCATTGTCGGTGGCGGTTCCTTGCCAGAAATTGTTACGGCCAATAAATCCAGCAACGAAAGCAGAAGATGGATGCTCGTACACAGTCTCTGGGTCACCCAATTGCTCGATGTGTCCGTCGAGCATGATGGCGATGCGATCCGACATTGACATTGCTTCTTCTTGGTCGTGAGTGACAAATACAAATGTGATACCCAAACGGCTCTGCAATAACTTGAGTTCAATCTGCATCTCTTCGCGCAGCTTGCGATCAAGTGCACCAAGTGGTTCGTCTAACAACAGAACACTTGGGCGATTCACCAAAGCACGCGCAACAGCGACACGTTGTTGCTGGCCACCAGACATTTGTCGTGGTCGTCTTTCCGCCAACTTTGACATCTGCACCATGTCGAGCGCTTCAGCCACACGCGTCGCAATTTCTGACTTTGGTGTACCCGATTGTTTGAGGCCATACGCAACATTTTCTGCAACTGTCATGTGTGGAAACAATGCATAGTGCTGAAAAACCGTGTTCACTTCACGCTTGTACGACGGCACATTTTGCACTTCTTGACCATTCACTCGAATATGGCCGGCGTCTGGCTGCTCAAACCCTGCCAACATGCGCAATGTTGTTGTTTTGCCACAGCCACTTGGCCCGAGTAGAGATAGAAATTCCCCTGGCTTGATCGACAAATTCATCGAATCGACTGCCACCATGTCGCCGAACTTCTTTGTCACATTGACAAGTTCAACTGATCCACGCTCACTGGCCACTGGACCTCCCCATTGGTGTGCCTGTAGGAAAGCATAGGCACTCAGAGCCGAAGGACAAGCAATTACACGCTCGCAACCTATTGTTCATATATGACCCCTGAGGACCTTGACCAAGTAGATGCGTTATCACGAAGACATATTTGGGGCCACTTCACCCGACTTGCTGGAGCCCAGCGCGATGGATTGCCCATCATTGAACGTGGCGAGGGCGCATATGTATACGACGCCGCCGGACGCAAGTTCCTCGATGGCCTCAGCGGCTTGTTCACCGTAAACATTGGGCATGGCCGCACCGAGCTCGCTGAAGCCGCCCGCGCTCAAACCGAAAAACTTGCCTACTTCCCTCTTTGGAGTTACACCACTGAGCCTGCGGCACGTCTTGCGGGTCGACTCGCCGAGCTTGCTCCAGGAGACCTCAACAGGGTGTTCTTCACCACCGGTGGTGGCGAGGCCGTGGAGTCTGCCTGGAAACTTGCGATTCAATACTTTGCCGCTATCGGCCAACCCTCACGACGAAAAGTGATTAGCCGCGACTACGCGTACCACGGAACATCTCTTGGTGCTTTGTCCATCACCGGCATACCAGCGTTACGTGAACCATTTGAACCACTGCTACCTAACGCCGTAAAGATTCGAAACACAAACCAATACCGATGCGCTACCTGCTCTCAGTTGCCGGCGTGCACTCTTGATTGTGCCGATGACTTAGAACGCCGCATATTGGCAGAAGGTCCCGAAACAGTCGCCATGGTCATCATGGAGCCAGTTCAAAACACAGGTGGAACGTTGGTCCCTCCCGATGGCTACTGGAAAAAAGTGCGCGAGACCTGCGACAAGTACGGCATTCTCCTTGTGTCAGATGAAGTCATTTGCGCATTCGGTCGACTGGGCCACATGTTTGCATCTGACCGTTTTGGATATCAGCCAGACATGATCACTTTCGCCAAAGGTGTTACTAGTGGTTATGCGCCACTTGGTGGCGTGATGGTGAGCGACCGAGTTGCCGGACCGTTCCTCGAAGAGAGCAACCGTGTATTCATGCACGGACTTACATTTGGTGGCCACCCTGTGAGCTGCGCTGTCGCGCTCGCGAACCTTGATGTCATGGAGAACGACGACATCTGTGGAAACGTTCTTCGTCACGAAGAATTATTCGACGATGTCATGGCTTCTCTGTCGCATCTCCCAATAGTCGGAGACGTGCGCGGATGTGGCTATTTCCGTGTGGCAGAACTTGTGAGCAATAAAGAAACGCGCCAAACGTTCACCGACGATGAAAGCGAATGGCTCTTGCGAACCGTTGTGTCACCCATGCTCTACGACGCAGGTCTCATCTGTCGTGCAGACGACAGAGCCGACCCAGTAGTTGTGCTCTCGCCCACCCTTATTTGCGGTGAACAGGAATTGGAATTCATTCGTACAACTTTGACTTCAGTGTTTACTGAAGCATGGAAGCAGTACTGCTCTCGATAATCAACTATCGAGATTGGCCATCACGTGCTTAATGCGCGTGTAGTCATCGAGGGCGTAGGCGGACAAGTCTTTGCCGTAACCAGATTTCTTGTAACCACCGTGTGGCATTTCAGCCACCACAGGAATGTGGGTGTTGATCCATACGCAACCAAAATCCAAATGTTTAGCCATACGCATCGCACGTCCAAAATCACGTGTCCAGACGGATGATGCCAATCCGTAGTCAACTCCATTGGCCCAACGCAATGCTTCGTCTTCATCTGAGAATCTCTGCACGGTGATAACTGGTCCAAAGATTTCATTCTGAATCATTTCGTCTTCCTGACGAAGATCTGCAATCACTGTTGGAGTGAAAAAGTAACCGTCTGCGCCTTGGCGCTCACCGCCGGTAACAACACGCGCGTGACTTGGCGTGCGATCAACAAAACCGGCAACACGGGCTAATTGACTTTGGTTGTTCAAAGGACCAAATGCTGCTTCCAAATCTGAAGGCGCTCCTGTCCGCGTTGCAGATGCTTGCTCTGCAAGTGCAGCGACGAACTCTGAGTAAATCTTTGGCCCACACACAACACGTGTTGCTGCTGTGCAAT
>DAISXE010000033.1:6122-13168 GCA_036826015.1 Ilumatobacteraceae bacterium | reverse complement strand
GGTTTGATGGCATCTCGCAAAATGACAGCCATTGCACCAGCGCAACCAATTTGCTCTGCAGTAACAGCAACCTTGTTATCGGTATACCCCACAACGATGCGTCCAAGGCGCGCCCGCAAGTCTTCCATCGAAGTTGCGAGCGCAAGTAGAGCCATCACTTCTGACGCAGCAGTGATATCGAAACCCGATTCCCGCTCTATTCCATCTTCCTTTGGACCGAGACCAATGATGACATTACGCAACGAACGATCATTGACATCAAGCACTCGTTTCCACGTGATGTTCTTCAGCGAAAGACCAAGTGCGTTGCCGTGATGCAGATGATTGTCCACCATCGCTGCCAAAAGATTGTGCGCAGCCGTTACCGCGTGAAAGTCTCCCGTGAGATGCAGATTCAAAATCTCCATCGGAATCACTTGGCTATACCCACCACCGGCAGCACCACCTTTGATTCCAAACGTTGGACCCATTGAAGGTTGACGAAGAGCAAGTAGCCCCACTTTGCCAATGTGTTTCATTGCTTGAGCGAGCCCAACAGATGTAGTTGTCTTTCCTTCACCTAGAGGCGTAGGGGTGATAGCTGTAACAACCACATATTTTCCACGAGGTCGATTCTGCACTTGTTGCAACGCAGTCAAATCAATTTTGGCCACGGTGCGACCATATGGCTCAAGTACATCGTCTCCGAGTCCAAGCTGCGTGGCAATCTCTGAGAGCGGAGCAATGTGAGCCGCTTGGGCTATTTCTAAGTCTGAAGGAAATGACACGCCTCAGTCTCACCCAGAAGACCTCGCCACAGCAAAGCGAAGCCCTTTGCCATCGTTAGCATTGTCCTTGTGCGGAGGTGCCATGGGACTCATTAAGACATTGCGGTCCGTGGCTAGCTTTTCAATCCCCACCCTCTCGCGCCGCAAACGACGCTTCAATCGTGCAGCCAATATTGCAGACCTTCGTCTCATTGCACGGGCTCGATTACCCCGAGGGATTTTTGACTACATCGATGGTGGCGCCGAAGACGAGATCACAATGGCTCGCAACAGTAGTGATTTTGCAAAGTATGAATTTGTCCCGCGGATTCTTCGCAATGTTGCCGACATCAGCACAACAACATCGCTTCTTGGCAGAGCACTTGAAACACCCATCATTTTCTCGCCCACCGGGTTTACACGCATTGCTCACTCACAGGGTGAACTGAGTGTTGCGCGCGTTGCCGCCAAACATCAATCTCCATATTGCCTCTCCACACTTTCTACGCGATCTATCGAAGAAGTGGCACAAGTGAGCAACGGCCCAAAGTGGTTTCAGGTGTACGTATGGCGTGATCGCGAGATGCTGAAAGACATGTTGTCACGCGCTGAGCAGTGCGGTTACGAAGCCATCATGTTGACAGTAGATACGGCAGTGCTCGGGCGTCGCGAACGCGATGTGCGACGCGGCTTCACACTTCCTCCCACGCTTGGTCCCGGCACCATCGTCGACGGCATCACGCATCCGTCATGGACATGGGATTTCATTCGCCATGAGCCCATTACTTTTTCAAACATCAAGGCATCGTCTGACAACAAAAACGGCACTGCAGTCACTTTGTCGGCGTTCATTTCCGAACAGTTCGACCAGTCTTTGTCATGGGACGACATCGAGTGGTTTCGTGCGCATTGGAAAGGCCACATCATTTTGAAGGGCGTTCAATCTGTTGCTGATGCCACCGAAGCAGTCGCTCACGGAATCGACGCCATCGCTGTCTCTAACCATGGTGGTCGTCAACTTGATCGTTCGCCATCACCCATCAGCCTCATCGCCCCAATAGCCAACGCCATCTCAGGCGCTGTGCCAATTATTTGTGATGGAGGCATTCGTCGTGGAGCAGACATTGTGACTGCCCTATCGCTAGGAGCATCTGCGTGCACCATGGGTCGTTCATACCTTTACGGACTTGGTGCAGCCGGCGAGCAAGGTGTGGAGCGCGCATACGACATGTTGGTCGACGAGATGCGTCGCACAATGGCGTTGTGCGGTGTGCGAACCATTGCCGAGATTGATTCAACTCTCACCACATACCATCATCGATCATGAGTAATTTCTCTTACGTCTCAGGCGAACGACGCCCAGTTGAAGTACTTGTATTTCGAATGGACCCAACAGTGGTGAGTGAATTTATTCGCATTGATCATGATGTGTGGACAATGCGCGAAGCCTTCATGGATGGACTAGCCAGAATTCCATTCCTCTCCAAAGAGGTATGGCTCGACGATTCCAAACCAGGCGAAGTCACCATCGTGTTTGTGTGGGATACGCAAGCTGAATGGGATCAAGTAGGCGCCGTTGAGTTTCAGCAAAAATTGCAGGCCGAGTTCGACGCCCTATTCCCCCACCCTGTTGAGTTAATCGCAGCACCCCATGAGGATTCACATTTTGGCATTCACCGTGTCACACGATTTGAAAGAATTGACTAATGCCCGAACAACTAGATGTTTCATCTCCACGCACAATTGGCTCTCTCGGTGAAGTAGGGGCTCTTGCCTTCGGGTGCTGGCGGCTCACTGGTTCTGACTCTGAGAACTCTGCAGTTGTTCTAGCCGCCGTCGATGCCGGCATGACTCTCATCGATAACGCAGACGTATATGGCCTAGATTGGGGCGGCACTCATTTTGGTGCGTGCGAGGAAGCTCTCGGGCGCATCTTTGCCAGTTCTCCCGAATTACGTAACCGCATCACCCTCGCGACAAAGGGTGGCATCATCCCAGGTATTCCGTATAACTCATCAGGTGAATACATCGTGAAAGCCTGCGAGGCCTCACTGTCACGAATGGGCGTCGAACATGTTGATCTGTATCAAATCCATCGCCCCGACCACTTCACCCACCCAGAAGAAATTGCTGAGGCGTTTCACTCATTACACGCACGCGGACTTGTTCGTGAATTCGGAGTTTCTAATTACACGCCAAGCCAGACACTTGCACTGAACTCATTTGTGCATAACGGAATAGCTACTACCCAACCACAATTCTCAGCCGCACACTTAGCGCCATTGCGAGATGGCACTCTCGACCTTTGTATGGAAGCAGCTATTACGCCGCTTGCATGGAGCCCGCTCGCTGGCGGTGCTCTAGCCACAGGTGCAAATATGCGACCAGAACTCATCGCCACTCTTGATCAATTGGCTCAACGTGAAAATGTCACACGATCGGCCATCGCTATCGCCTTCGTGTTGGCGCACCCATCAAAACCAATTGCCCTTATTGGGACACAAAACCCAGCACGAATCCAAGAAATAACGGCCGCACAGACGGTGAACCTTTCACGCACAGATGTGTACAGCATTATTCAATCAAGCGATGGTGAACCACTGCCATGAGTGAAATCAGTTGGTTCAGCGCCCTCTGCGATGACGACTACGAACAACTTGGTGTTCCTCAACTAGATCTGCGCAGCAGTTGGGAACATTGCTCAGACATTGTGCGAACAGTGCAACAAGGTGGTTTCGACAATGTCCTGTTGCCATCTGGATACGACCTTGGTATCGACACTTTGGCATTTGCCTCTGCGATTGCCCCCAGCATCACCACAATGAAGCTTCTCGCTGCGATTCGTTGTGGTGAAATCTGGGTGCCTCAACTTGCGCGACAGTTAGCCACAATTAATCAAATTCTTAATGGACGCCTTTCCATCAACATCATTTCTTCTGAAATGCCAGGAGAAACACTCGATGGCCCCAGTCGCTATGCACGAACACTAGAGACGATGACAGCCTTGCGCACTTTGTTGAGTGGCCAACGGCTCGACATCGATGGCGCACATCTACAACTCCATGTTGACGCACCACGAATCTGCAGAGACTCACCGAGCACTTCTCAATTCTATTTTGGCGGCTTAAGCAACGAGGCGCGTGATGTGGCGGCAGCAGGCGCAGATGTGTACCTCATGTGGCCCGATACCGAAGACGTCATTGCAGAAGCCATTACAGACCTGCAAACACGAGCTTCTGCATACGACAGAACTCTGAAGTTTGGTTATCGCGTACACATAGTGGTGCGCGAAACAGAAGAGGAAGCTCGAAATGCTGCAGCCCATTTAATCTCTGCAGTCGATGCCGCTACAGGTGATGCAATTCGATCGCGTTCACTGGATAGCACGAGTGTTGGCGTGCGCCGACAGGCCGAACTCCGCGAGTCAGCCGGCACCGACGGATTCGTGGAACCACACTTGTGGACCGGAATCGGAAAAGCACGGAGCGGCTGCGGTGCTGCCATTGTGGGCACTCCGCAACAAGTCATCGACAAGATCCGTCGCTACGAGGCCATGGGCATTGAAGCCTTTATCTTTTCGGGCTATCCACACAAGGATGAGGCACAACGCTTTGCAGACTTGGTTCTTCCGCATCTCACTCACGGACCACTCTAAAAGACCGTCTATAGTCGCACCATGAGCGACATCACATCCCTGCCCGTTGAATTCCTGTGTCATATTCATGCCACGCTGAACCCACCCATTGTTGTCCCAGGCGGACCGCAAGGCACTCGAGTGATTGTTCGCGTTACTGGCGGCACAGTGACCGGACCACGCATCAACGGCACCGTTGAAGACTTAGGTGCAGACTGGCTCACCATGCGTGCCGATGGCACCGCACAACTTGACGTACGAATTGTGATCAACACCGATGACGGTGCAGCGATTCATGTTGCTTACAAGGGAATCATGTCGCCAGATGCCAATGGGAATCGGCGAATCATCACAGCACCACTCTTTGAAACAGGTGCGGAGAATTACACCTGGCTAAACGGCATTCAAGCAATCGCAGTGGGAGCCCCAGGCGCAGGGACCGTGGATTACGACCTGTACCGATTGGTTTAGATCAACGAGCGCAACACTCGTGAAATCAAGTGATGCCACTCACCCATATCAATGTGATGTGACGAAGCATCGTTAACAACTAGTCCGAGGCTGTACGCCTGAATGAAAACGGCGATGGCTTCAGGAGAGATATCCGGAGACACCCACATTTTGGATTGCATCTCACGAATCAAGTCAGCAAATGCAACAGTTACTCTTTCCTGTACTGGACCCAAGGCAAGTTTCATTTTTTCAGAGTGTCGCGCAGTGCTGATGATTTCCAATCTGTCGGCACGTCGCTCACTTCTTTCATTACTATGAATAATTTGAGTCAGCATGTCAAAACGCTTCAGCATGTCTTCCTGAGAAGTGGAGGCGAGCAATACTTCTGTTATGCCAGTGACATCTTCCTCAACATACTTAGCGAAACGTTCCACCTGCGCCGCAATAATCACGTCATTGAAATCCTCAAAATGGTGATACAAGGACCCCTTTGAAATTTTGGACATCTCAAGCAATTGGTCAACAGTGAAACCTTGAGGGCCATGCTCGTTAATGAGTGACACGGTGGTTGCAATGAGATGGGCTTTCGTAGGATGTTTGTCACGCACCCATTCATTTAACCATTTACTGGCGGATTAGTGGCAAGATAGAGACATGGTTCATTCAGAACGACATTCGGCGCATCGCATCGGCCTTCTACGGGCAATGGTGCTGGGCGCAAACGATGGCATTATCTCTACCGCTTGCCTCATCCTGGGTGTTGCCGCAGCAGATTCATCCAGAAATGCGATCCTCACCGCAGGTATGGCCGGCCTTGTCGCCGGGGCAGTCTCCATGGCACTTGGCGAATACGTATCTGTCAGTTCCCAACGCGATGCTGAGCAATCAGACATTGCGAAGGAAAAATGGGAACTTGAAACCATGCCGGAACATGAACTGGAAGAACTCACTGCTATCTACGCCAACAAGGGCCTCCCACAGGCACTTGCCCACGAGGTTGCAGTTGAACTCACGAAGAAGGATGCACTTGCAACCCACCTCGCTGAAGAGTTGGGAATCACTGAACTTACTTTGGCAAACCCCATACAAGCTGCGGTTGGTTCTGCAGGTGCCTTCACTGGTGGCGCTGCTATCCCTCTCATCACAGCAGCCGTGGCCTCTGAGTCCAGCCGCATGATCGCAACTATTCTCGTTGTCGCCGTTGCCCTTGCCGGGCTTGGGTACGGCGGTGCGCGTTATGGTGACGCTTCTCCCGCAAAGCCAACCTTGCGTGTTGTAGTCGGTGGCCTGGCTGCCATGGCTATCACCATTGGGGTCGGCGCACTTTTCGGCGCAGCCATCAACTAACCCCCCGCTTTGCGCTTTCCAGTCTCCACAGGCGAGACTATTTCAATGAGCACAACAGCAGTTGACCCCGACCTTGCCCGCATCGACGCAGAACTAGACGCACTTCTTTCAGAATGTGATCCGAAAAAAGTAGACAATGCCACTTTTCGTGGAGCACGATTCGATCGTGGACTTGCATGGGTGCATTTTCCAGTAGGCCACGGCGGTCTCAACATGCGTCCCGACCTCAATCGTCGTGTTGAAGAGCGTCTTCGTGCAGCAGGTGCTGCACCACAAGACCCTGCAACATTCTTCATTGCTCTTGCCGGTCCAACAATCGTCACTCACGGCAGCGAAGAAGTAAAGAAACGATTCTTGCGTCCCATGTTCACTGGCGAAGAAGTGTGGTGTCAGTTGTTTTCAGAACCAGGCGCAGGGTCAGACTTTGCAGGACTCGGCACTAAAGCAGTGCGTGATGGTGATGAGTGGATTGTGAACGGACAAAAAGTGTGGAACACACTTGCTCACCTCGCCGACTGGGGCATGTTGGTAACTCGTACAGACCCAGACGCACCGAAGCACAAGGGCATGACGTACTTCGCACTCGACATGCGCTCAGCAGGAGTTGAAGTTCGTCCGCTTCGTCAAATCACCGGTGAAGCAGAATTCAATGAGGTGTACATGACTGATGCGCGCGTCCCTGATGCGCATCGCATTGGCGACGTAGGCGAAGGCTGGCGTGCTGCTCTCACCACACTTATGAATGAGCGCACTGCAATTGGCGGTGGCGGCGGTGGCAACTCCAAACGCCGTGGACCAATTGATGACACCATCAAAGTGTGGAACGACAAGCCTGCCGACCAACGAAACGCTGCAGACAAAGACAC
>DAISXE010000033.1:0-6022 GCA_036826015.1 Ilumatobacteraceae bacterium | reverse complement strand
ATGCGCAACATCTTGGGTGAGCAAGTTCTCGGCCTGCCTGGCGAACCACGTGTTGACAAAGACATCTCGTGGAGCAAAGTGCCACGTAGTTAAATCCGCACACACAAAAGGGCCACTGCCGAAACAGTGACCCTTCCGTGAAGGTACTAATTAGTAGTGAACTAGGCGGCGCGAACGCTCGTGAGTCCCTTATTAATGAACGACACAATGGCATCCTTGACAGGAATCATGCCGTAGACGATGCAACCGTCAACACAGATGGTCATCCATGATTCCCGCATGCTGCCGGTCATGGTTGTAACGATGCTGAGGTTAAGTGCCCATACAAGTCCGATGCTGACAGCCAAGGTGACGTGGTCACTCAGAACTGGGATTCGGTTGATGATGCCGTCGATCTTCAACGTGCGGGTCAGCGAGTGAAACACTGGCATAACCGCTCCGAGAAGGATGGACAGGAGGATAAGTGATCCAAGGGTGTACATGAGTTGCCTCTTTCGAGTCAGACTCCGCCTACCGAGAATGTAACTAATGTCACACCACTAGTGGTGGATATCCACAGGGTGTGGAAAACCCTTGTCCGGACAGGGTTTCGTGGCGGTCTATGGTTCATTCATGATTCGTCTTCGCCAGATTGCTCTCGTAGCAGCAGATCTATCTGCGGCAACAGAAGAGATATCACGGGCATTGGACGTGGACGTCGTATATCGCGATCCTGGTGTGGAATTTTTCGGATTACACAATGTCCTCTTCTGCATTGGCGATCAATTCATAGAAATCGTCTCTCCCTTGCGGGAAGGAACTACCGCAGGACGACTATTGGAAAAACTCGGTGATGATGGCGGATACATGGCGCTGTACGAAGTCGACGACCTTGATGAGCGAATGAACCTGATGACAGACAAAGGCGTACGCAGAGTCTGGGAAGGTGGCACTCCTGACATTCAAGGCCGCCATTTGCACCCACGCGATACCGGTGGGACTTTGGTCTCTCTTGATCAGCCAACAGTTTCTGGTGAATGGGCCTGGGGTGGGCCAACATGGAAAACACGTCGAACATCATCGGTAGCAAGTTCTATACGTTCATTCACAGTCACCGTGCCCGACGCCAAGGTCGCTGAAAGTAAATGGAATGAATTGGGCATCAACTGTGCAGTGGAATTCAAGGAAGATCCGTCACGGCCAGAAGGCTTGTCTGGAGTGACACTTGATTGTGTTGATCCATCGCGCGACGGTGAGACAATGATGCTCGTTGGCATCACGTTTACGCTGAAGACCGCGCAGTCTTAGTTCATCTGCACAGTGCCGCCAAGCACTGTTGCAATCACTTGAATGTCTTTGATTTCCATCGGGTCCACATCACATGGGTCTGCAGATAACACTGTGAAATCAGCAAATTTGCCCACTTCTATTGACCCATACTCTTCATCGCAGTTCAACAAATAAGCAGACCCAATAGTCACAGCTCGCAGAGCATCTATCGGTGAAATCCGCTCTGCTTCACCCAGAACGTGACCGCTTGAAGTGATGCGATTCACTGCGCACCACATTGTAAAAAGTGGTGCAAGTGGAGTCACGGGTGCATCACTATGAATGGAATGAGGAATACCCATACGCACTGCTGTTCCAACAGCATCAAGATGTCGAGCCTTTGCAGGACCCATGGTGTCGTGTCGGTGGGTGTCTCCCCAGAAATACACATGGTTTGCGAACAAGTTCACGCAAATACCAAGTGACTTCATACGACGAAACATTGCGTCAGATGCCATCTGCACATGTTCAAGTCGATGACGATGATCGAAACGTGGATGCGCTTCTAACAAGCGATGAAATACCCCTACACCAGCTTCGATTGCTTCGTCACCGTTTGCATGCATTGCAATCTGGTACCCAGCTTTATGGAACGGCAACATTTGTTGATAAAGAACTTCTGGATCGCCCATCCACAGCCCATTTGGTGAACCACAGCAATAACCCGGCCACCGCATTCGCGCAGTGCGACCTTGAATTGACCCATCAGAAATAAACTTCAGTGGCCCCATTGCGAATTTATCTGTAGAGAATTTCTCAAGTTCTTGCACCTGAGCAAACACTTGCTCGGGCGACTTACGAATTGACATAAAAGTAATGAGCGGCGCAAAGCGAACACGCACAGGAAACTGTGGGTTGTTTACAACTGCGGCATACGCCTCGGTCTCGCCTTTTGCCGGGCGAAAGGCAAGTTCCGTCACCATGGTGCAACCTGCCTGGCGTGAGAGATGGCCACCATCCCAAATAGATGCTTCACCACCATCGTTCAAATTCACATGTTTGCCAAGAAACAATGCAAGCGATAATTCACGAATCTCACCAGTGAGGTCACCCGTCTCATCACGGTGAACACCTTCGTCGGTGTTTGAATCGTCGACACCAGCCTTGTTGAGCATTGCGGTATTGGCATGACCAACATGACCGTTGCTTTGTTGCACCCAAATGGGGCGAGTCTCTGAAATCGCATCAAGCATGTGGCGAGTAATGGTGGCATCTCCCACCATAGATTTATCGAAGCCCACTGCAACCAAAGTCTCAGTTGGGTCTTTCAATTCTTCGTGCGCTTTATGTAACCGCGCAATCACGTCATCAATAGTTGGGCACCCTGGTTGAAATGAACCGTCAACCGCACGGCGAGGGTATGCACCCACCCATGGGTATCGAGCCAATGCACCTTCACCTTGAATATGACTATGTGCCTCTATGAATCCTGGAACGATGACCTGGTCTGCAAACTGCTCATTCACCACAAGGTCTTGCCCTTGTAGGTCACTCAGCACTTCTTCGAGACGACCGGTGTGCAAAACACGTCCGTCTTGCACAGCCACAGCATTGGCAAAATCCACGGCCGAGTCGAGGGTGACCACAGAACGAGCCACAAAAACAGTGATTGACATAGTGAAATCATCCTAGAAGATGAGTCCACTTGGGCTATCAGTGCGTATTCCTGAGAGAATAAGCCCATGACTATGCAGTTGGATCCACATACAGATATTGCCTCCATTTCACGTACGGTTGCCTCGCTCCGAGCAACCTTTCAATCGCGAACCACTCGTCCCCTCGCCTGGCGCAAGGAACAACTCCAGCGCATGATTGCCATGTTGGAAGAAAATGAAACAGATTTTCTCGATGCGCTTGCTCTAGACCTCGGCAAACCAAAGGCGGAAGGTTTTATCACTGACCTTGCATTTGTCACGAGCGAAATCAAGTTGATGCTGAAGAACCTGAAGAAATGGAACAAAGCAGAAAAAGTTCCGACGCCTATTGTGGCCATGCCGGCAAAATCGTTCCGCATTCCCGAGCCACTTGGTGTTGTTTGTGTAATTGCCCCATGGAACTACCCAGTTCAACTACTTCTTGTACCTGCAGCGGGTGCAATTGCTGCCGGCAACACAGTGGCATTGAAACCATCGGAAGTGTCACCAAATGTCTCGGCCGTCCTTGCTCGACTCGTGCCTCAGTACCTCGATCAAAAAGCAGTTGCCCTAGTTGAAGGTGGAGTTCCAGAAACTACAGAACTTCTCGCGCAAAAATTTGATCACATCTTCTACACAGGTAACGGAAAAATTGGTCGCGTTGTTATGGCAGCAGCTGCTGTCAACCTCACTCCTGTCACGTTGGAACTCGGCGGCAAGAGCCCAGTCATTATTGATAAAAGTGCAAACATTCCAGTTGCTGCTCGTCGCATTGCGTGGGGCAAATGGCTGAACGCTGGCCAAACATGCGTGGCACCTGATTATGTCTTGGTCGACGAAACAGTTCAAGATGCATTTGTTGATGCACTGCGCACATCCTTGATTGATTTCTACGGAGAAAATCCACACACAAGTGACAGCTATGGCCGAATCGTGTCACCTCGTCATTTCGATCGTCTTGTGTCACTCATGAGCGGTGGCACACCAATCATCGGTGGAGAATCCTCAACTGCAGACCGGTACATAGCGCCCACGGTCCTTGGCAATGTCAGTCTGCAGTCACCATTAATGAACGAAGAGATCTTTGGACCCCTGCTTCCCATCATCGGCATCAAGAACACCGCAGAAGCAATTCAATTCATTACTGAACGCGATCATCCGTTGGCGCTCTACGTATTCGCAGAGAAATCATCTGTCATTGAAGAGGTTCTCGACAGAACAACTGCTGGTGGCGTCACCGTGAACGGCACCCTCTTGCACCTCACGAGCCCGCACCTCCCATTCGGTGGCGTTGGCGAAAGCGGCATGGGCGCATACCACGGCGTTTCTGGTGTGCGAGTCTTCCAACACATGAAGCCCGTGCTGAAGCGTGGAACAAAGATTGACCCCAAACTCCCGTACCCGCCGTACACCGAGCGGAAACTGAAGATTTTCCGCAAGGTTTTATAAATCAATCACCAGAAAGCTCATCATGAAATTTGCAATCGCATTCGCCAACACCGGACCCTTCATCAACCCTGACAAGGCAGTTGCCATGGCCCAGGCGGCAGAAGCTGCGGGGTTTGAATCTTTATGGACAGTGGAGCATGTGGTTGTTCCTGCTGATTACCAGTCGCCATACCCATACAGCGATACAGGCAAAATGCCAGGCGGAGATGATTCTCCAATTCCTGACCCTCTGATCTGGCTGACGTACATTGCTGCTGCAACCAAGGAAATCAACCTTGCAACCGGAATTCTCATTTTGCCGCAACGTAATCCAGTAGTACTTGCAAAAGAATTGGCAACACTCGATTTCATGTCTAACGGACGCATGCTGCTTGGTACAGGCGTTGGCTGGATGAAAGAAGAGTTTGATGCAATCGGTGTGCCGTTCAATGAACGAGGAAAACGCAACGATGAGAACATCGCTGCCATGCGCGCGTTATGGAAAGAAGACAAGGCGTCGTACCACGGCGAATACGTGAACTTTGATAATTGCATCTTGCGACCACAACCAGTCAAAGGATCTATCCCGATTCACATTGGCGGCAGTACGGACATTGCAGCGAAGCGAGCCGGTCGTTTGGGCGATGGCTTCTTTCCTGCGGGCGGTTCACATGAGGAGATTGCACGCATCATTGGTGTTACTCGCGAATCAGCCGTCAAGCACGGTCGCAATCCAGACGATGTCGAGATAACAACTGGCGGCAATGGTGCAATTGGTCCAAACGCACTCGAAGAAATCAGCGCTCTTGAAGCTCTTGGTGTTGATCGAGTCATTGTGCCCGCGTTCTTGTTCTACCGCGGCACCGAAGACACTCTTGCTCAATACGGCGAGGAAGTCATCAGCAAAGTCAACTAGACGAGCGACTTCGCCTTAGAAAACTTCATCACACCATCATCAATTGGTGAATCACGGAATAGTTTTCTATCCCGCTTGTAATCCTGTGGGTTAATCCACGGCTCCCTGTCACCTTGGCGTGGGAACTGATGCATGACTCGCTCCATGTATCCGGCAGTGAAATTGTCAATCCACGGACGTTCTGGCATCTCAGCATCTGAGGCGCGAAGTTCAGCTACACACTTTTGTGTTCCCGTTTTTTCCATGTGATTCAACAGACGGCACACGTATTCACATGTGAGGTCTGCCCGCAATGTCCATGAAGCATTGATGTAACCAAAACTTGAAGCAAGGTTTGGTACACCTGAATACGACAAGCCTTTATAAGTCCAGGTCTTCGAGAAATCAATGGCCTCACCATCGACAACAAAATCCATCTCGCCAAGTGTCACCAGATTTAAACCAGTTGCAGTCACGATGATGTCTGCATCTATTCGATTACCAGACTGCAGAACAATTCCACTCGCGTCTATCCGGTCAATATGATCTGTCACAACCGAAGCACTTCCATCTTTGATCGCCGTAAAGAGGTCACCGTTTGGCACAAGGCAGAGGCGCTGATCCCACGGGTTGTACGAAGGCGTGAAGTGAGTCTCGACGTCGTATTCTGGCCCAAGCGCATCTCGTACGCCCTTCAACAGGGCATCCTTTACTTGTTGTGGCTTTGTTCTGGTTCGCTTGTAGACAAGTTGCTGCA
>DAISXE010000032.1:0-13842 GCA_036826015.1 Ilumatobacteraceae bacterium | reverse complement strand
GATTTTCTCACTTTGAGGAAGTCGTCTAGGAAACCCATAAATGACAAAATCCCAACACCAGCCCACATAATCATTGCTTGGTCAGAAAGTGCGATACCTCCACGTAAGTGAGCCACCAGCCATCCGATGAATGCCGCAAGAATGATTGCAATACCACCCATGGTTGCGGTGCCCTGCTTCTTCATATGGTGCACCGGGCCATGGTCTTCTGAACCAAGAATGGGCTGACCCTTACCTAATGAATCAAAAATGGAGATGAGCCAACGAGTTCCAAAAAGCGACAGAATCATCGCAACTGAACCGGCAATGAGAACTGCAATCATCTGTCATTCTTCTTTCTCGCCAACAATGCCATGCGAGCAACCTCGACATCGTCAAATGGGACCACTACCCCACGGGTCTCTTGCGTTGACTCGTGACCTTTTCCAGCTATCACCACAATGTCACTAATTTGAGCCTCAGAGATGGCATTGTGAATTGCTTCTGACCGATCAATGCATGCGTGCACTTCTGCGGCATTACTTCTTGTGCCCTTCATAATCTCTTCGATAATTGCCGATGGGTCCTCACTGCGGGGATTATCAGAGGTGACATAAACAACATCTGACAGCCGAGAAGCAACCTCACCCATGACCGATCGTTTCCCCGCATCCCGATCGCCACCGCAACCAAAGACAACGATGATTCGTCCTGGCGTCAACAAACGCACACTGTGAAGCACCCCTTCAAGACTCTCGGGAGTATGTGCGTAGTCGACGAGTACGCCAAGACCTTCATCGTTGGACACCGATTGAAATCTGCCGGGAACACCAACAACTTGTTCGCACCCGTTCACAATGACGGCATTCGGAACACCAAGGATTTGTGCAGCGGTCATTGCTGCCAAAGCGTTGTACAAAGAAAATTCTCCGCCCATCGAAAGTTGTACAACAAGCGTGTTCCACTTGAATTTGACCGATCCAACATCAACCCGGACATCACTTGCATCAGTTCGCCCAAACTTGGTGACGCCAACTTCGCAAACATCAATCAATAGTTGACCGTATTTATCGTCTGTATTGATAACTGCGTGCTGCGTGCGTGCAGGAGTAAACAATTGGGCTTTAGCAGCAAAATAGTTCTCGTATGAACCGTGAAAATCAAGATGATCTCGGCCGAGATTGGTAAACACAACCACGTCAAACAAAATGCCATTCACACGACCCATAACAAGCCCGTGCGATGACACTTCCATCACTACGTGAGTTCCACCCGCTTCGACAAACTCGCTCAACTGGTGTTGAAGGTCAATCGCCTCTGGCGTCGTTCGCTCACCGGTCAACGTCCCTATGACTAAAACTGTTGATCCATGAACTTTGAGAATTTCACTCAGAATGTATGCCGTTGACGTCTTCCCATTGGTCCCCGTCACACCGATCATTTTCAGCACACGTGAAGGATGGCCAAAGACTGCGCTTGCCACATTTCCAAGTGCATCCCTCACTGATGGCACGACAATTTGAGTGACATGACTCGGAACATTGGGCTGCACAACTTCGACCAAAAGTGCGCTCGCTCCGCTACGAATTGCTTGATCTGCAAACGCATGCCCATCGGCAAGTAGACCGCGAACACAACAAAAGAGATCTCCCTGTTGCACCAAGCGAGAATCTTGAGTGATTCCGGTTACTGCAACCTCAGAAGCCCCTATAAAGTCGGCATGAATTCCGGCCTCGCGGACAATGGTTGCCAAAGCGACAGAAGAACACGAATACCGAGACACAAGAACCTCTTAGTGTCCTGCTGGCGCAGCGCCTGCCTTGCATCCGGTTCCCGCACCAGTTGCTTCAATACCCAATTCGTGCATCACAGCAGGAACCAAGCGTGCAAACACCGGAGCAGCTGCAGTTCCACCGAAACGATCGCGCGACTGAGCGTCTGGTTCGTCGATGCTGACAAGAATCGTCACTTCAGGTGAAGATGCAGGAAAGAACCCGGCAAAGGACGCGAAGTATTTACGGCCACCGGAATCTGTTTGATAGGTGCCGTTTGATTGCACTTTGTATCCGGTGCCAGTCTTACCGGCTATCTCCATGCCTTTAACTTGAGCTAACTCACCGGTTCCAGTACACACCACGTCGCGCAACATGCTTTGCATCGTGGCGGCGGTTTCTGGCTTCAGTACCTTTCGAGTGGTGGAACCCTTTACTTCACGACGAAGTCCAGATTTATCAATCGTGGCACTGACAAGTTTGGGGGCAATATACGTACCGTTATTGGCAACAGTGTTGACTCCCGCAATCATTTGCAAAGGCGTCACTGCCAATCCGTAACCATATGAGACGGTGACTTTCTCGGTACCACGCCATTTGTCCGCGTCGCGCAAAATGCCGCGACTCTCGCCCGGGTAGTTCAAACCAGTTTTTTTGCCGAAGCCAAATGCGGATAAGTAATCGTGAAGTGTTGAGGTCTTGATTGTTTGAGCAGTCAACATGGTGCCAATGTTTGAACTTTCCGAGACGATAGACCGAACACTCATGTCTATGACTCCATGCGGCCACGCGTCGCGAATTGGGAACTTGTCAACCGTGACTACTCCTGGGACTTTTAGCATCGTGTCTGCATTTACGGTTCCCTCGTTCAGAGCAGCACTAACACTGAAAACTTTTGCCACGGATCCAGGCTCATAGGCCTCAACTGCTGCAAAGTTGCCTGTTGCCGTCACAACTGCGCCTGATGCATCCCTGCGAACGTTAGACATTGCATAAATCTCGCCCGTACGGCTGTTCATCACAATCGCAGTACCACCCTTGGCACTAAGACGTCCGACGCGTTCAATTAAAGCCGAGTCAGTTTGAAACTGAATGTTCTTATCAATCGTCAACACGATGTCGTCGCCTGGAACAGGTGCAACGATTGTCTGATTGCTGCCAGCGATTGCTCCGCCTGTTTTTGAAACTTCCCGCTGCAATTGACCGTCAAGTCCAGTCAAACTTTTATTGAATTGCTTCTCTAGTCCACTCGTCCCAACTCCGTCGGGGTCAGTTCGGCCAATAATTGCTGCTGCAACGCCCCCTTCAACTTGCCGAGCGGGTTCGGTGTACGAATACACACCCTTGAGACCTAATCCCAGAATCGCTTGTGCCGCTGGTTCATCCAATTGACGCGCAATGTAATGAAACTTTTCGCCTGGCACTGACAAATCTGTAAGAAGTTTTGCTTCTTGTTCTGGTGTGTATCCCAAAGCAACAGCAAGCGTGCGAGCAGTACCCGGAAAGTCTTCGATGTCACGTGGGTCTGCAAACACAGTGCGACTCGGAATAGACAGGGCAAGCTCATTTCCATTGCGATCAAAGATCACGCCTCGCGCTGCTCGCACGGTGCTAATTCGGGTGCGCTGATCAAGACTTGCAACAAGATAATCGCCACGCATTTTTGTTTGCACGAGAACTACACGAGCAGCAGCGATTAACAACAATGAGGTGAGCAATACAAAGGCCACTCCAAGTCGCCGCTTGACAGCTTGGTGCGCCGCTGCTGACGTCACTTTTCCTTCTTTTAGGCCAGCCGGGATCTCGCCTGAAATGAAAACCTTTAATGCAATCCAGAGTTCAATAGCTCGAGACTGGAACGGCGATGGAGCCGTGGGCTGCTGACGAACAGTGCGAGAAGATTGATGCGTCGCCGAACGACGACTTGCCGCGGAAGTTCCCGACGAAGTTGGCCGAGTACGCGATTCGCCTGGCCGCGTGGATGCTCGTTGAGAGGTTTGTGACCTAGAACGATGAGCAGACGAAGATCGCTGCGATGGACTGCTGTGAGAACGACTACCTCGTTGGATGCCTTCTGCACGACTCATGGGTTACCCACCACAACAGCCTTCAATCGCCCAAACTCGTCGAGTGGTGACTCTGTATGGGTGGTCATGTCTGCATCGATCTTGCCGACAGTTGCGGCAACTTCAGCGGCAATTCCTGCGGGAATATTCACTGTCTTTGTCGCCATCGCCGGAACAAGCCCGATTAATCGCGCCTCTTTCATGAGGTGGCCAGGCGACTGAAGTTGCGCCCGTTCAGCGCGAAGTTCTTCAAAGTGAGCCCGAGCGCGATACACATCTGAATTCAAACGATCAAGACGCATCTGCTGTTGAGCCATTCCAACGTTCAGAGTCACAATGGCCAGCATGGCGAATAAGCCACATACGGCAATGACAGCAATTTTCCAGTGTCTAAAACCGGTCTCTGGAACAAGCGTGAGGATGGGCTGTTGTGACTCTGCCTCACGTGGACGGCGCTGCGTCGTTGGTCGTACTGCGACAGCCATGATTACTTCACTTCGCCTTCATGCAGTTTTTCAACAACTCGCAATCGAGCAGATGTAGAACGTGGATTGCTTATGCGCTCAGCTGCACTTGCATCACGCGAGGCACGAATGCGACGCACTGAACGCAACGCGCCACAAGCACAAGGCAGATGTGAAGGACACGAACAGTTGCCATTTTCGGCTGTTCGCATCACTGACTTCACAATTCGATCTTCACCAGAGTGATACGTCAACACTGCAAGACGAGCCCCGGGCGCAAGAGCCGCAATCGTGGCACGTAATGCTTCGGGAAGTATTTCCAGTTCAGAGTTGACTTCAATGCGAATGGCCTGAAATGAACGCTTCGCAGGATGACCACCTCGACGACGCGCTGGGGCAGGAATCGCTGCACTCACCACATCGCTCAGATGCATTGTGGAACGAATGGGTCGGGCAGCAACAATCGCATGGGCAATGCGATGCGCATGACGTTCATCAGCATTTCGACGCAACATCTTTGTTAACTCAATAACGTCGTACTCATTGACGATGTTGTCTGCGCTAAAGGTTTGCGACTGATCCATTCGCATATCGAGTGGCGCATCAAAGCGATATGAAAAGCCACGCTCTGCTACGTCAAATTGTGGCGAGGAAACACCGAGGTCGAAGAGGGCACCGGCCAACGAACCAACACCCTCCTCGGCCACGATGGAAGCCACCGAGTCAAACCGAGCGCGTCGGAGGGTCACGCGCTCGCTATAACCAGCAGTTGTCAGAAGTTGTGAAGCAGCAGTCAGTGCCATGTCGTCTTGGTCAATTCCCAAGAGACGCAGATGTGGATGCTGCTCTAGAAGCGCAGCACTGTGGCCCGCTCCACCCAAAGTGGCGTCAAGAAAGACGCCTTCGTGTGCATCTGCAAAGACTTCACAAATTTCATGCAACATCACAGAGACATGCTCGAAAGCATCACTCATGACTGCGCCTGAAGAACAAGCGTCGGCCCATGGCAGCCTCCCGGACAGCAAATGCCGCCCGGATGTATCCCCGGTGCGTGCGCGATGGTAGCGGGCGGAGTTGGAGCTAACCACCGTGCCATCCGGGAGACTGCCAAAGGCCGACGACCACTGGCTGATTGAAGAAACGTGCGAAGCATTGACGATCACGCGCCCGCTCCAGCGATTTGTTCGGTGCCCACGCTGATGTTGCGTTCGTGACGAACGGGCTCCCAAATTTCAATGCGATCGAATGAACCAGCAACGACCACTTTTTCTCCGAGGACTACCCCGGCGTACGAACGCAATTTTTCGTCGATATTGATCCGACCTTGTGCGTCAATGGTGACCTCGATGGTGTTCGCAGCCAAGGCGCGTCGTTCATTGAGCGACATCTCGCCATTACGAACCTTCTCGAGCATCTCTTGAGCAACTTGCTCAAATGCTTCGGCAGTCAGAACATCGATGCACTTATCGCGACCAAAGGCCAGATAACAGCGTGGCTCGAGACGGGGACGAAATGCAGCAGGAAGCGCGAGACGACCCTTCGGGTCGAGCTGTCGCTCGTGCACTCCGACAAACACGGTCTCCGCCTTCCTGGGAGAACTCCGCTCCTCCCGCTGGAGACTCTAATCCCCACTTTGCCCCACTGTCAACCACCATGACCCATTTATCTCCACTTTCTTCCCCACTGCCCCCACGACTCCCCCTCGGGCCACCAGTGGAACCCCACTGAGGGGTCGCAAAAAGGGATTGGTTTCGGGGATGCACAAGTGGTGCGGATGTAGGCCGGCGTCAGTGCGGCAATGCAGACATCACTGCATTAGCAATGTCACTCGCAGGTGCATCAACCGTTGCCACCTGCATATTGCGTACGTGCTCTTGCACGTCGAGCGAAGCAAGAAGCGAACCCCAAACAACTGGATTCCATTGGCGATAGAGAACACATTGAAATCGAGCGCCCTCGCGGTTGCGGCGCTGACTAATTCCAACAAGTTTGTTTTCGGCCACAAAAACTTCACCAGGTGCCGCACTTGCAAAACACACTGCACGACCAACGTCGCCGTTGTGAAAGGTTCCCCGGAAAGTTTCCGCGTGAACCCATGGCTGCAGTGCTTGTACAAAGACATCGCCTAGCCACAACATCGATGCGCTGACATCGTCCTGCCACAACGGGTCTTCTCTCGAGATCGTGATATCTAGCCACACCGATTCAGAGGGCGCTACATACACCGCGCCGCCTCCACTGCGTCTACGAACTATCTCAATTCCAAAAGTCTCTGCAGCGTCGCTAAGCACATCTGACTGATCTTGTGTTGAGCCAAGAATGAGAGCCGACTTCTCTGTCGAGCACAACCACATCGCCCGTTCAGCTGGCAGGTCTTTTGAATGGAAATCACTGGCCGTACCTACCCAGTCATGGCGCAACCAAGAAAGCGAGGCAGTCGTCATCTCACTACTCTTGCGTACTTAACTTGCTTCAGCCAAGAACGGCTTCCACTCCTCTGGTACGCGTGGAACGGCATAGGTAATCCACGACATTTCTCGCGGCGCGCGAGGCACCGTAGAAAGGTGCATGCCAGCTTCTTCTGGAGTCCTGTCTCGCTTACGCAAATTGCAACCACGACATGCGGCAATGACGTTTTCCCACACATTTTTCCCGCCTCGCGAGCGTGGCATGACATGGTCAATGCTGTCGGCTGTTTCGCCGCAGTAGCCGCACCGATGATTGTCTCGAGCAAAGACAGCGCGACGCGACATTGCGGTATGCCGGTGATACGGAACTTTGACCACGTATCGCAATCGAATAACTATTGGACCGGCCATAGATAATTTCTCAGAATGAATTTCAGTGCCGTCGTCGGCGACTACATCTGCTTTGTCACATAGCACTAAGCAGATTGCTCTACGTGCAGACACAACACTGAGCGGTTCGTACGTTGCATTGAGTACGAGCGCGCTTCGCATGACTATCTACCAATAGTCCTAGCTGCGGTGATAGGCCGTCGCTTCACG
The DNA here is from genome assembly GCA_036826015.1 of Ilumatobacteraceae bacterium. Lineage (GTDB taxonomy): Bacteria > Actinomycetota > Acidimicrobiia > Acidimicrobiales > Ilumatobacteraceae > UBA2093. The sequence goes on along the minus strand of DAISXE010000032.1, from coordinate 6,553 downwards.
AAAAGTCTCTGTTCCATTGCTTGCACCATCTCAGATAGTCCACCACATCGACGACCTGTACGTCTCCTTGGGGGGCACCATGGCCTCCGCCATACTGAGTAACCAGTCGAAACTCCATGTAGTTGCGAGGTGGCACGGGAAGAAATGGTGCACGTGCCCACCACCGACTCGGCGAAAGACGCACTAACTGACGCAATGCAGTGACCCAAAGATGCGGCCGTACAAGGACAGCCACGACAATCGCCCAGGAAAATACACCTAGAGAATTCTGTTTATTGGCAGACGGCACAGGGTTTACCGTAGCGCAGAACCATTATCCGCGCGGAAACTTCACTCGTGGTCGGCGAATGTTTTGTGCAAGATCTTGTACGCCGGCACGGCCAATCATGCGCAACTGACGTTCGATGGAAACAGCGAATGCGAGCATGACAACAAAGGCTGCAAACGCCACCAGATAGTGAATTTGCAATGTGCCTACGACAGCGACAAGCGCAAGCAACATGCCAACCGACGAACGCCACACTGTGCGAGCAGAGTGCTTGTATAACCCAGAAGACGAAACAGCATTAGCGAACTTCTCGTCGGTTTGAAGTTGTTCTTCAATCTCTCGAAGAATTCGTTGTTCATCATCTGAAAGTGGCACAACTTGATTGTCTCACTCTGGGAACCCAAAAACAATGCAGAAGACGTGAATCTTGTGATTGTTTAGTCGTCGAGGACTGGCCCGAATGGATTCTCCCCAGGCTTTCGTCGATCCATTCCACTGGCCGGCCCGATTGTGCCGGCACCAAACTTGTCAACGATGGAGTCGATGGCCTTGCTCGCAGGTTGCCACTGCTCCTCAATGTCTTCCAGTGAACTCTCGCCGTCATCAAACAAACGCGGAGCCCGCAACGCTTCTTCTGAGAGTTTCTGGGCATGCACACCAATAAGCCTCACGCCCTGACTGCAGTCCAACGTGGCAAGCAGTGGTTCGAGTGCCGCCACCATCGATGGCCCAGTCGTGAGTGGCATTGACGGAGTCACCGACCGTGTGACCGACTCGAACGACGAGAATTTCAATTTCAACATCAACGTGCCAGCCGCCACACCAGCCTCTCTTGTGCGTCGTGCGACTGCGTCACACAATCTCACAAGCTCCACTCGCAGTTCTTCGTGAGTGGTGAGGTCGTGAGCAAAAGTCTCCTCGTGTCCAATTGATTTCGCAATTCGTTCTGGCTCGACTGGTCGATTGTCTTTCCCTTGAGAAAGTGCATACAAGTGACGACCATGAGCATCCCCCACTGCAGCGCAAACAACTGATTCATCGAGTTGCGCCAAATCAGACACACGACGAACGCCGATTGATTCGAGCTTCTTTAACGTGGCCGGGCCTACACCCCATAGTGCTTGCACCGGGAGAGGCATCAAGAAATCCAATTCACCACCCGGCTTCACTTCAAAAACTTGGTGCCCAGGAGCAACACCTTCTGGTGTCGCTTTTGGTTTTGCATGCTCTGATGCCAACTTGGCAAGAAATTTATTGGGTGCAACTCCCACACTGCATGACAATTTGGTCTCCGCCATCACACGTTCGCGCAATTGCCATGCAATTGAGACCGCATCTCCTAGCAACGTGCTGGCCCCACTGACATCCATGAATGCTTCATCAACAGAGATCTGTTCGACAAGTGGAGTGAATGATTCAAAGACCGTGTGCAAATGGCGACTGACTTCGATGTAGTGAGATATATCAGGCGGAAGAAACACCGCATTCGGACACAACTTGCGCGCCGTTGCCGACGACATTGCCGAATACACCCCGTATCGCCGTGCCTCATACGAAGCAGCCGACACCACTCCACGACCAGCCGTGCCACCAACGACAACAGGAAGACCGTGCAATTCTGGATGTCGCAACAGTTCTACCGAGACATAAAAAGCGTCCATGTCTACATGAAGTATTGAACGATGAGTAGCCACTTTTCATCACGCTAGTTCAGCCCCATGGGAAGACGCCTACGATGGGAGACGTGAATGACCCATCTGAATCGCTATCTGCTCTCCCCTCTACGGTGGCACGAGCTATTGCTTTCGTAGCGATCCTTGTTGGTGGTCTTGCCGGCGCGTTAATCGGGTATGGACTTGTCGATGTGCAATGCGAAGGCTCATGCGCAACTCCCCAAGGACTTGGCATTCTCATTGGCGCAGTTCTCACTGCTGCGGGATCAGCAATTGTCGCTGTGCTTGCATTACGTGCTCTCGGTGAGTGGAGAGAGATGGCAGAGAAAAAATGACAAAGACGTCCATCGGTAGCGAACTGCGAAACATCGCAGAGACCCTTGCCCGCCAGGCAGGCGACATGGCTCTGCACGGACGCAAGAGTGGCGACGTCACCGCAACAACCAAATCTTCTCCCACAGACATGGTGACCCAGTACGACAAAGCAAGCGAAGAACTCATTACTGCAGGACTTGCACAGATTCGTGCCGACGATGCAATTGTCGGTGAAGAGGGTGCATCAAAACCTGGCACCTCCGGCATCACATGGCACATCGACCCGATTGATGGAACTTCTAATTTTTACTTCGACATTCCCATGTGGGCTGTCTCTATCGGCGCAGTCGACGAGCATGGACCGCTTGCTGGTGCCGTATACGTTCCAGCGCTGGGAGAAATGTTCAGCGCTGCGCGCCACGAAGGTGCGACGATGAACGGAACCACAATTTCCTGCCGAGACAATTCTCTTCTTTCTGACGCCATGGTCTGCACAGGCTTTAGTTACCGAATCAGTGAAAGACATGCCCATGCGCAACGCGTTGCACAAATGGTCATGAAGGTGCGTGACATCCGTCGATTCGGTGCCGCTGCTGTGGACTTGTGCTTCGTTGCCTGTGGTCGACTCGACGCCTACTTTGAAGAACACTTGCACTCATGGGACCTAGTTGCCGGCCACATCATCGCGACCGAAGCGGGCGCAATTGTTACCAACTATGAGGGCGCACCTGTCACACCAGAACAAGTGCTGGCTAGTACTCCCCTCATCCAAAAAGAACTCATTGCTTTGATTGCAGAAGCAGGAGGCAATTCCTGATGGGCGTTGTGCTTGCAATTGATGCCGGCACAACTGGCGTTCGCACTCGCGCAGTATTTGATGATGGGCGACCATCATTTTCTGCATACGAAGAGTTCCCTCAGTATTTTCCACACGGAGGATGGGTGGAACACGATGCACAAGAAATTTGGTCAGCAGTGCTCACCACTTTGGCCAAAGTCTGTGCTCAACTCACTGAACCCATTGCCGCCATTGGAATCACAAATCAACGAGAGACAGTTGTGGCGTGGGACAAAAGAAACGGCCAACCATGTGCGCGCGCAATTGTGTGGCAAGACCGGCGCACAGCGCAACGCTGCACTGAACTGCTTCCACACCTCGACCAGGTAAGAGCAACTACTGGTCTTGTACTTGACCCATACTTCTCGGGCACCAAAGCAGCATGGCTCTTACACAATGTCGAGACTCCCCCCGCCGAACATCTCTGCATCGGCACCATTGACTCTTGGATTGTGTGGAACCTTACGCACGGCGCTGCCTTTGTGACCGACCCCAGCAACGCAAGCCGCACAATGTTGTTCGACATTCGAACGATGCAATGGAGCGACGCGATGTGTGACCTGTTGCAAGTACCACGATCTGTACTTGCCGAGGTCAAACCGTCGAGTGCCAGATACGGCGTCACAACACAACTACCTGGCGTGCCAAATGGCATCCCTATTTCCGGAATTGCGGGAGACCAACAATCAGCCCTCTTTGGCCAAGCATGCACCAAAGTTGGCATGGCAAAAAATACATACGGCACCGGAAGTTTTGTTCTGCTTAACATCGGCACCGTGTGTCCTGAACCTGCAGAAGGAATGCTGACAACAGTTGCATGGGATCTTGGTGACGGCCACCCTACATACGCACTCGAAGGCGCCATCTTTGTAACTGGTGCTGCAGTGCAATGGCTACGTGATGGACTCGGCATCATTTCTGAATCTTCAGAGGTTGGACCATTGGCCGAATCAGTTCCCGATTCTGGTGGCGTATACGTCGTTCCCGCTTTCACTGGTCTTGGCAGTCCGTGGTGGGACCCTTATGCGCGCGGAACAATTGTTGGCATCACTCGTGGTACCACCAAGGCCCACATCGCACGCGCTGTAGTCGACGCGATGGTGTACCAAACACGAGACGCGATAGAAGCAATGACTCAAGCTGGCGGTGTGCAGTTAACTGAACTTCGCGTCGATGGCGGTGCCTCTGTCATGAACGCAATGGTGCAACGACAAGCAAACGAGCTTGGAGTACCAGTGTTGCGACCAACTGACCATGAAACAACTGCACTTGGCGCTGCGTACCTTGCAGGTCTTGCAGAAGGAGTGTGGGGATCAGTTGATGAGATCGGTCAGATGTGGACACTTGATCAACGATTTGAGCCACAGGCAACAGATAATTCCCATGCGCAATGGCTTCGCGCTGTGGAACGTTCACGACAGTGGGAATCTGCCGACACCGTGGTTGATTAACGGTCGACCGTTTCCAACACAATCAGTGCGCTTCCAATTGCTCCAGCACGTGCACCTAGCTCAGCAATGACAAGTTGTGGGTGTGCACGCCACTGCGCTGAATACAACGCATCAATAAAACTTGTGCGCACTGCATCCATGACGACGCCAACAGAATCGACAACTCCGCCACCGAGAACAATGATTTCCGGATCACAAATGTTTGTCAGACTCGCCAACCCAACGGCTATCCATTGAGCGTATGCATCTACTACTTCTAAAGCCTTTGCATCACCTGCTACCGCAGCAGCAAACACTTCTTCGCCAGAAGACCCACCGCTCAACATCTTGAGCGCAGACCCAGAGGCATACCGTTCCCAACAACCGCGCCGACCACACACGCATTCGGCGCCATCGCGTTGCACCACCATGTGCCCGATCTCGCCAGCAAATCCGTTAGCACCACGCTGCAACTTGCCAGACATAACAATGCCACCACCGATTCCTGTACCCAGCGTGACCATCACTGCATTCTCAGCACCGCGCGCCGCGCCAGCTTTCCATTCACCAAACGCCGCCATGGTGGCATCGTTCTCAACATGCACTGCGATACCAAGTTGTTCGCGCAACTGTGGGCCCACAGGAACATTGAAAGCACCTGGCATATTTGGCGAGGCCTTCACTACCCCTTCTGGTGTGATGAGCCCTGGAACGCCAATCCCCATCGCAGTTGTGCCGCCCAATTCATAAAACATGGCACTTAGCAACTGCACTAACTCTGCAACTGGCGGCGTTGGATAACGCACCTCTGCCAGCACTTCACCATTTTCATCAACACGGACGCCGTGACACTTAGTGCCACCGACATCGATTCCGACAGAACTCACGACTCTGCGCGAGCCTTCAGTTCTTTCACGGCCTCAATCAAGATGCGTGCTTCAGCACGACGCTTTACAAATCCGGGAAGTGGCACAACTAGTTCAATGTCGAGTTCATAGAACACTTGAGTACCGCCGTCGACCTCGACAAAGGAGTACGCGCCATCGATTGCACGCATGATGTCGCCTTCAACAATGTGCCACGACAAACGAGACGGAAGTTCTGAATAGTTGTACTCAAGTGTGTAGTGAGTACTACGACCAAGTGCAGAGGCACGATATTCCACACGACTTGGGCGACCTTCGGCGTCGCGTGAACGAACCGTGGTCTCCTTGACATCTTTGGCCCACTCGGGATAGCGCTCGAAATCGAGAACGATGTCGAGACACTTCGAAGGAGGAGCATCTACAAGAATGGTCTGCGCGGCACGATCAGTCATGGTCTTTATCTTGCCTTGTTTCGGCGCTCTCCTGTGGCATCGCCTCTGTTTGTGGCGAAATACGGGGAGAAAACTTGCCATGAACCGATGCCCACAGGCCATTCATGCCTAAACCCATCATGGGAACCAATATGCCAAAGGCAAGCGTGCTCCCAGCTTTGCCATCGGTGGACGAGCGAGCGATAGCTGTTGCGATAGCTACTACCACCTGCACCAGAAGTAGTCCATTCAAAATGCGGCTAACTCGTGAAGGAGCAGCGCCATCTACAAGAAAATAGAGAGCAGCAACAGAAATCTCGTCTTCCCTACTGCGTTGCACTGCTGTCCAATACCCCCACAGAAACGCCACAACACCAACAGAGAAACACACCAGACAGACGGTGACGGCAATGGCTTTCCATGGCTGGTCGAACACAACTACCGCCACGAGCGACGTCACGATGAACACAACTGTCAGCAATGCATTGATCTGAATGATGGCGCGACCTTTCATAGTCTCCATCATTGCCCGACCTTCAAGACATCTCCTAAACGCCGTGCCAGAACTTCATAATCAAACTCTGTTTCTGCACGCTCGCGTGACGCACGCGACATTGAAAGCCGTAATGCATCATCATCCAAAATAGCTGTGAGCCTGGCGGCCAACCCCGCAACATCTGTGGGGTTATCAAGGACGAATCCGGTAACACCATCAAGTACTGCTTCTGCTGC
>DAISXE010000031.1:0-13978 GCA_036826015.1 Ilumatobacteraceae bacterium | reverse complement strand
TGTTCCATCTGGCTGAGTGCCGCTAAGGCCTCCCCAAGCGGGACATGCACGGACTGGATACGCGAGAGTTCTGGACCGCTCTTCAATTCAGACTCGACGATCCATTCGCTATGGGCTGCAACCACGCCATGAAAAAGGCGGCGCACATCACGCGCATTACCGAATCCCTCCTCACGCCCCCAAGACGACAACACCACTTTCAGAGCGTCAACTGCAAGTTCATCCAGCGTGTAGTCATGCTCGGCGGCCATCTCCAGAAAAATCTGCACAAGTTCGTCATCTGAAAAATCGGGAAAATCAAGTGTGTAGTCAAAACGACTAGCAATGCCAGGATTCATCTTCAAAAAGTCGTCCATCTCGGCGGGATACCCAGCTACAACTACGACTAAGTCGCCACGATTGTTCTCCATGTACGTGAGAACTGTCTCCATCACTTCGTGACCGTAGTCGTTTGCATGTGGACGATTCAGCGCATATGCCTCGTCGATAAACAAAACGCCACCTTTGGCAGAATCCAAAACTTCTTTGGTCTTGAGTGCAGTTTGCCCGACATAGCCGCCAACTAAACCCGAACGATCAACTTCTACAAGATGACCACGCGATAAAAGACCCAGCTCGCGATACAAACGTCCAACGTGACGCGCCACAGTTGTCTTGCCCGTTCCAGGGTTTCCTTTGAACACCAGGTGTGGCGAAGGTGCCAGCACTTTGAGACCAGCGCCTTTACGCACCAACTGCGCACGCTGCACGGCGACAAACTGATGCACCAAACGCTTCACTGGCGAAAGCCCAACCAAATCATCGATGTTCTTCAATGCCTCTTCAAGCCCAGCAACTGACGGAGCAACTACAGGAGTCAAAGACTCAATGTTTGATGAGTCAACTGCAAAAGGATCTTCATCATCTAATTCTTCTTGTGCGGTGTCGTTTTCTGCGGACTCACGAGCCTGCTCCAACTCCAGAAGGGCAACTCCCCATTTGGCCGCGACGTAGTCGAGAGAGCCAAGCGTCTGTTCAAGTTGAGCACGAGTAACTTCATTTGCCAAAAATGAATGCGTAGCGATGATCTTTACATTCTTACGATTCACATGATCGATACGTGCCTGCACGAATGGCATCCATCCTGTATACGACGTCACCCAGCGACGTACCTCGGCTGTATCGACAACAGTTTTTACGTCTGCGTCAATGCGCAAGACCACCGTTCCGTTGAAACGTTCATACAGAGTGGCAGTGCACTCTACTGAGTTTCCAAGCGTGGTGAACTTGACCGGCCACTCGGTTGTCTCGCTACCCATCTCAGGGTCTAGCTGAATAACTAGGTCAGCATCGACATCTGTGAGTTGCAACAAAAGTTGCCCGAGGCGTTCTTCTTCTCGCAAGAGTGTTGTCACTTTTCCTCCTTATGGCGGGTAGCCAAGTGTTCTGACCATTCAGTTTCCAGGTAATCCCAAAATGAGTCGTTCCATGTTTTGTAGTGCGGCCATGTGTCAGAGAGCCACTCGTGAGCCTCATCATGGGTTTTGTTTTCATGTTGCATGTACCAGGCCTTGAGCACCAGTGCGGTGCGGCTTCGGCCCCCATGGCAGTGAACCACTACTTTTTTGCCCTCTTGCAAGAATGCATTTACTGCGTCTACGGCATCGCGAACCACAAAGTGCAAGTTCGGGTTGTATGTACGTGGCTCATCACGAAGAAATACCAAACGACGATGAGAGTGGTTGACAAAACGATCTGCAACCAAACACAAAGACACAATCGCGACCGAGGTATCTACATCTGCCGCACCTTCGAGGCTCGCAGCCAAAACCCCAGCATCATGCACTTGTTTCGCTGGGTACTTAGTGTCGGGATGAGACATATGTGACTTACCTAATCCGAGAAGACAGCGTGCGACATCCAAGAGATCTTGTGTGCGGTAGTGCTTCTCCTCGCCGTTTGGCAATGTGAGACGACCATGAACATGTGTTGTCCAGCGAATAGGAATTGATTGAATGCCGTACAACGCTCCGGCCATGGCCCCTGTAATCGCAGCAACAGTGTCGGTATCGCCCCCGAGTTCAATCGCTGCCACAATCGCATCGTAAAAGTTAGATGTTGAACGAATAGCCCACACTGCTTGTGCCGTAGCGACCCATGCGGAGCCATTGGAGTGGCCTTCATATGTAAACGGGTCAAAGTTTGAAGACAACAACTGGCGATATGGGGCAACAAGTGCTTCACCTTCGGCTCCGAGTTCATGAGCCACTGCCACGAAAGTCTCTTCACCAAGAGCAGACTCAAAATCGCCAGTAACGATGCAGTGACGAATCACCTCAGCAACGATGGCAGCACCCGTTGCAGCAGCACGATCGAAATGAGTGACATCAGATTGCCGAATCGCAAGGCCGATGGTGCCTGCACGTCCGAGACGAACTCCGAAAACACCTACTGGTGCAATGCGCATGATGCTGCCATTGCTGGCACTTTGTCCGTGAGCACGATGAGCCGCCTCTGCTGCCCCCTCGTGACGTGTCTGTCGCAATACACGACCTGTGTTGATGCCAACGTCTACTGCGTCTTTGTACCAAGCTCGGAAAAATTCCCAGACAGAGTCGACATCGAAGTCACCGCACAAGATGAGGGACTCTGCCAGGGCCATAGCCATCTGTGTGTCGTCCGTAAATTCGCCTGGCTCCCAATTGAAAGAACCACCGCCCACCATCTCACCCATGCCACCAAGAACTGGTTTTGGAAACCTACGAAGCCATTGTCCACCAGGACCAAACTCAAATGGAGCGCCCGTGGCGTCTCCGACTGCGGAACCAACGACTGAGCCAAGCGCTCGCCCGGACTGGTGATAATCGAGATCATCACCCTTTATTGCTTTGTGAGTTTGGTGTGGGGCCATGTTGTTCTGCTTTCTGTGCTCAATTTCTCGAAACACGGGATTAGGGTAGATGTGACATAATATAACACAAGGGTGTTTTTTCCTTGATAAATAAGGGTGGAGGTGACCAAAATGAGTAGAATTGCGATATGGCCACCTTTAAACGCACGAAACAAATGAACTTTTTTGTGTACGTCGACACCGTTGTCTTCACTATTAATCCTGACCGTGATGTAGAACCTGAGGATCGCCTCGAAGTCCTTGTGATGAAGCGTCCAGAGGGTAAAGCCGGCAAATGGGCCCTCCCTGGTGGGCTAGTCGGTGAAGACGAAAAGCTGACAGATACCTCCATTCGAAAAGTTGGTGAAGAAACTGGCCTTCGTCTTAAGACAAGCGACCTCCACCATGTAGGCGCATACGGCGACCCAGATAGAGACGACCGTTTTCGCGCTATCGCCATTGCCTACATGGCGCTTGTTCCCCACCCCGAACAATTGAAGCCCGCGTTTAACTCAGATGAGGCCAGTTTTATTCCCTACAGGCGACTGAGAGATAAACGGCTTTTAGAGTTCGACCACTCAAACATCATCTATGACGCTCGCAAAGCTGCACGCCAGATGCTTGAAGACACGAATGTGGCTCTCAGTTTCTGTAACCCGAAATTTACAATCAGTGAATTGCGCGGCGTGTATGAGGCATTCCTTCAATACAGAGTCGACCCCGCCAACTTCCGTCGCAAGGTAGACGCCGTCGACGGACTTGTAATTCCAATCGACGAGCTTTCAGATTTCGGATCGCTGCCAGGCAGACCCGCACAGATGTACAAAGCTGGTCGAACCACGACCCTCTCCTCACCTATTCGGTTTCGCCGATCACAAGACACAAAGACACGTCGATAGCCCGTCTCAGCCAATTAGGGTAATTATGACCCACCCCCTTGGTATCTTGTACATATGTCCTTAATCGGAGGACATCCTTACAAGGAGTAACAATGGCCCCATCAATAGAAAACAGCACCCACATCGTGGTCCTCATTGACCGTTCAGGTTCAATGGCGACAATTGCGTCAGACGTCATCGGAGGGTTCAACACCTTTGTCGATGACCAACGGAGCAATGGAAACGATGCACGCATGTCCATCATCCAGTTCGACTCACAAGACCCCCAAGACGTCACAGTCTGGGGCGCTCCGTTGGCAGAGATCACCCACCTCACCGGTCAAACCTTTCAACCGCGCGGCGGCACTCCCCTGCTCGACGCAACGGGATTAGCGATTGGTCGTGCAAAGGTAGACGGCGAGGCTCGCGTAGCAGCAGGTCTTGCACCACAAGACGTCATCTTTGTGGCGATCACTGACGGTGAAGAGAACCAGAGTCGTGAGTTCACGCTTGAGCAGATTCGTCAACTCATCGCGGAGCGCACCGAAGCTGGCTGGAGTTTCATCTACCTTTCAGCAGGTCTTGATGCATACAACGATGCAGAGCGCATGGGTATTCACGCAGGAGACACTCAGCAATGGAAGCGCGACGGTGCAAATGCTCGTCTTGCGTTCAGCAGCACGTCTACTGCAATTAAGAACATCCGTGACAAAAAGCGTCGCTACGAAGAGACTCTACGCGGCAGTGCGTTCGAGACCGGCAAAGACGCAGAAGAACAGGAATAATCATCCCCTCAGCAATGCTGAGGAACAACCGTTAGTCCACTTGTGGGCGAGGCTTGTTCGGGTCGGGCTCCTTCGGGAGCCCGAGTACCCGTTCTCCAACAATGTTGCGTTGCACTTGGGCTGTACCGCCCCAGATTGTCGATGATCGATGCTGGAACATCGAACCAATCCAACGATCTACTTCGTACTTGCCGTCCTTGTCATTCTCGATGAGAAGAGAATCTGCTCCACGAGCGTTAACCATAAAGGTGCTGAACTTTTGAGCGTACTCTGACCAGAACATCTTGTTGATAGACGCAGCTGGGCCCGGCTCTTTGCGAGCGATTACTTCGGACAGCAACTTCAAGCCTTGGAACCGCATAATTTCCACATGGGTAAAGGCCCACGCAAGTTGCTGGCGAACAACTGGGTCCGCTGTCTTTCCTGATTCCTTGAGAAGTTTTACGCCATCCCAGAATTGACGCGTGAACTCCACATGTTGCGTAGTGGCATTTCCACCGCGCTCGTTACCAAGAGTTGTCATGGTGACGCGCCAACCGTTGTTCATGCCGCCAATGATGTTTGCAACAGGCGCACGTGACTCAGTGAGAAAAGTCTCCGTGAAATGCGAAGCGCCATGAGGCTGCTGAATGGGGCGCAACTCAATACCGTTTGATGACTTGTCATCATGGAACATAGGCAAGAGAACGTATGAGATGCCCTGATGCTTTGGAGCATCGAAGTCTGTACGACACAGGCAGAACATCATGTTTGCTTCAGTTGCTCCGGAGGTCCAAACTTTCTGGCCAGTGATTACTACTTCTTCGCCGTCGATCACACCGCGAGTTTTGAGTGCTGCCAAGTCAGAGCCGGCATCTGGTTCGGAGAATCCCTGACAGTAACGATCCGTGCCGTCGATAATGCGTGGCAGGAACTTCTTCTTTTGCTCTTCTGTTCCCCACACAATGATGGATGGACCTACGAGCCACTCACCCATACCGCGAGTGATGCGTGGAACATTTGCTCGAGCAAATTCTTCGTTCATCACAGCCACTTCAAGTCCGCTCAAACCACGGCCGCCGTATTCCTTTGGCCATGACACGCACATGTACTTGTTGTCGGAGAGCTTCTTCACCCATTCACGCGCAGCAGGAGTCATTTTTCCTCGTGCGAGCGCATCGGCAGATACACCAATTAGTTCTGCGGGCTTATTAGCTTCAAGCCATTCACGAAGCTCAGCGCGAAAAGCCTGAGCTGCTGGTCCGAAATCTAATTCCAACGGCATAGTTCCCCCTGATGGTTGAGGACGCCAGTCTTTCAGTTATGCGAGTGACCCCAAGAATTGGAGAATCGCCGCGTTGACGGGCTCTGCATGGGTCATGTTGGCGGCGTGTGGTCCACCCTCGATGGCCACCAAAGTTGTGGCTCCCGCAATGGAGTCACGTAGCACCTCTGCTTTTTCCATTCCGATGGCCACATCTGCAGTTCCGTGCACGATGAGAGATGGACATTTGATTTCTCCAAGACGACTAGTGATGTCATCACGATGCATGAGGCAGTTGAAGGCCTTTGAGAATTGGTCAGGCTGCATAGCCCCCCACTTGGCGAACCACTCACTCCACTCGCCTGGGCCAAGAATGATGCCGGCAATAATGTCTTGCACAGCAACTGCGCCATGTTCCAACCATGCTGCGTGCAGTTGGTTATACGGCTCGATAGTTGCTGGGTCTTCCGTGCCTGCTTGGGTATCAATGAGGATGAGGGCCTTCACTCTTTCGGGAGCTGTGAGCGCTACACGGAGAGACAAGAAGCCGCCTTGCGACATTCCACCCACAACAGCAGACGCAATATTCAAGTGATCCATGAGTGCTAACACGTCATTGGCGGAATCCCAGTATGTGAAGTCAGCTTCTGCGCGAGTTCCGCCGAAACCTCTTTCGTCCCAGGTGATAACTCGATACGAATTCTTGAGTGCTGCAACTTGGGCATCAAACATGGAATGGTCCATGAGGAAGCCGTGACTCAAGATGACGACGGGACCAGAACCGCCCGAATCTTCAAACGCGAGTGTTATTCCATTGACATTTGCTGTTTTCATAGTCACACCTTAGACGCAAAGCAGGTGTCCAAAAATCAGCAGGAGGACTGCCCCACTCGACGCCACAACACCCTTTCGATGGATGTTTCGCGACCAACAACTTCCCATTCGCCATCCACGGGCTCGCGGTCCTCGTACCCATAGAGACAAGAGAATGTTTCCGGAATGAGCAGATCAGTCTTGGTGTCTACCCACACAATGAGTGAAGGGTGGGCCGCATACCGCAAGGTGTAATAGTTGCGATCTTGAGGCTTGAGACCGTCATACGCAATCCGAGAAACGTCTGAATGCATCACGCTCTCCAAAGCAACACCGACACCTCTGTCAGGCGACGACCTGTTGATGAGAGTCGACGAAGTAGTCCATGCAGATGAGACAAGCAATAAGGCGGAAAGGACAATGAGTGCTCCACCTTGATGCCGCTTATACCAATACATAATGAGAAGACTCACAGCACAGATCACTGGCGTCATGGTGAGCAGGCCAGGGTGTCTCACAACGTGAGTTAACGCGTCGATGGCCAAAACATTTGCCGTGCGCATGGGGCCGTCAATAGACACAGCTCGCCACACGACATCGGCTCGCTCTAGTAAAACATACGACGCTGTCAGAAGCGTGTAGAACACGATTGACGCACGCCACAAGCGAAGAGAAAGCAACTTCGATTTCTCGAGCGTCACACATGCAATAGCGAACAGAGCAGGAACACACATTTCTACGTATCGACCATAAATGAAATGGTCTGCCCGCTTGCCTAAAGCTAACTGCAAGGCCCCGAGCACAATTAGGAACACAAAAGTCAAGAGGATAAATACGTACGTAAATCGTTCGATTGATTCGTTTTTATCCATTGATTCCAAAGATGTTCGTCTGGTGGCGACACGGAACGTAACAACCAGAGCAACTATGGCTAAACATGCAGTCGCGGCACTGACGTACCAAATCTGGCCTGCGATTTCGCGAATCACTTCCGGCCATAGGTTCACAGTTGTGGCCCTGCCAAGTATTCGACTTTCACCAGAGGGACGCCCGTAATACAACACGTCACGTACAACAGAGTTCAGGATACGAGTAACCCCATAGCCCAAGAGTATTGAGACAATGCCGAATACGGCCAAGGAGCGATTCAGAACTCGCTTCCATAAAAGCAACGCAAGAAGTAAAGCTGCACTCATTGTTATTGCTATTAACCGGCCAGAAAACACTGGCGCTATGCCACTAAGTGCACCAAAAACGATTACCAATAAAACACGTGGTTCAGAAATCAAGCGAACTAGCAATACAACTAGAAGCATGAACAGCACCTTGCACAAGGTTTCAGGCAATGCGAACAAAGAGCCAGCCAAAGTTCCTGGGGATGCAACTACCAATGCAGCAACTAGATACCCAGTGGTACGGCTTGCGTGCAGCGTGCGCACTGCAAAAGCAACAACCAAATAAGCCAGAACAGCAATGAGAGCAACGTTTGTGAACAACGTAAGGCGATATGCCGAGTGCAACGATCCACTAATCCATGCCCACGCTCCTGTTACAAAGCCAAAACCTGCGGGGTACATTTCAGAAAACGGCAACCGCACTTCCTCATGACCGATGAGAACCTGACCATTCAACAGGTAGCCCCATTCGTCAGGACGTATGGACGGCCCTGAAATTCGTGTCGCGGTCACCAGAGCCACAACGAAGGATGCAGCCATACAAATAATGGCTAAGGCCGTCATGCGGCGCGATGAGGTCATAGACCGAGATCTGGCACGTCAGTCGAAACTCGCATCTGCCACTTCGGTGTTCTCTTTTCAAAGAATGCACGAACGCCTTCACCGGAGTCTGGCGCTTTGATAAGACCAGGCAATAGTCGACCTTCTGCTGCGATCATTTCGTCGATGCCCACGGTGAGGCCATTCCACATCAGTTGTTTTGCAAGGGCCGCTGACACTGGCGCCACATTTTCTGCGATGTCGCGAGCAATTGTCATTGCGGCAGGCAACACCTCTTCGGTGGGAAGAGCTTGTGAAGCCAATCCCAACTCTGCAGCTTCTGTGCCCATGATGAGTCGACCAGTTAACAACAAATCTGCTGCACGAGAGAACCCAATGACGCGAGGCAGAAGAACATGTGAACCTAATTCAGGCAAAATGCCGCGGCGAACCATGGCGTATTGAATCTTGGCTGATTCAGAAACAATGCGGATGTCGCACAGCATTGGATAAGTGATGCCAACTCCGACCGCATGGCCGTTAATGGCCGCAATGACGGGCTTACGTACCTTGTACGGCATGCAACGTGGGCCTTCGCGACGGCTTTGCTGACCCGCCCTGAAACCCTCTTCACCATCACTAAGGTCAGCGCCAACACAAAAAGCTTTTCCGGCGCCAGTGAGTACCACTGCGCGCACATCGTCGTTTGCGTCAGCAGCACCCATGGCCAAAGACAACTCGTCACTCAATTGCGGAGTCCAGGCATTCATTGCTTGCGGACGATTCAGAGTGATAGTGGCAACGCCGTCGGCTACCTCATACAAAACAGTTTCAAAATCCATGTGACCTCGGTTCCTACAGAACCGTACCCCATTCCTTTTTCATCATCGGAACTATTGCCTCGATGTACTCGGCCAAGATTTCTTGATTCCACGGTGGACGAATCGCAATATTGATGAGCTGTGCGCCTGCTTCAACAAACGGCGCGATCTGTTCCATCGCATCTTCGGGGCGGCCAAGTAGCGAACCAGCAATGATGCGCTCTGACGCAGCACCCCACTGGCTCTGCAACTGCTGAGTGACGACGCCGATGTCTTCGTTGCTGAGGCCGAAGGAGAGATTGATGCTGCGTTCAACATCTGTGGGCTTACGTCCTGCTTTCTCACACCAATCGTCCAATATGGCATTCAACTCTTTGTACTGCGCGGGGCTCGCATACGCAGCATTCCATCCGTTTGCATATGCACCTGCCATGCGCAATGTTTGCTTTGGGCCAAGGCCACCAAGCCATAACGGCAATGCACCCATTGCAGTTGGCACCATCGATGCGTCACGCAGTTCGACGCCGGGTGAACTCTGTGTAACACGCTCACCATTTCGCCATTTATTGATGGCCTGTAATTGCCCTTCGAGAACTTTGAAACGATCGCCTTGCGATGGAAAATCAATTCCAAACGCCAGTGCTTCTTGGTCGTGCCAACCGCTTCCCATTCCCAGTTCAAAACGACCGCCAGATAGATGGTCGACCGAAATAGCACCCTTCATGAGAACACCGATGTTGCGGTACTGCGAACAAAACACCAGGCAACCAAGTCGTGCATGTGTTGTATCGGCAGCTAGTGCTCCCAACATGGAGAACGCCTCAAAGTGTGGTTGCGTACCGCCAGCAGGCGGCGCCTCGTACAGATGATCCCACAGGGAAATCCAGTCAACACCCGAGGTGTCTAACCACTTCCACAGTGCACGTAGGTCTGCGACTGAAGCATTTTGCGCCCCCAGATGGACACCGAATTGGACGGCCATGTTGTACCCCCTCAGATACGACAAAGGCCCCCAAAATGGCTGGGGGCCAAATGTCTATTGGAGCGGACGACGAGATTCGAACTCGCGACCCTCACCTTGGCAAGGTGATGCTCTACCAACTGAGCCACGTCCGCGTATGTAGCCCACATCCTAGCGAGGTGGGCAGATTGCGCAACCAGGGACTAGCCCTCGTGCTCTAGCGCTACCCCAGGCGTACCCCTCTGTTCCTGCACCAGGAAGGCTAAAGAGCCCAACACAACAGCCGCCCCGACTATTTGCCACACAGTGAGGGCTTGGCTGAAGATTGCCCAGGCAAGGCCAGTGGAGATAACAGGGCTCAACAGACCAAGCAGTGAAGCCAACGTGACATCAATATGGCTTTGAGACCACGTCATCATTCCGTGCCCCACTACACCCGGGATGATTGTCATGCCTACAACGCAGTACCAATCTTTAGTTGTCATCGCAGTGAGGTCATTACTGGTGATCAAACCAAACGGAAGTATGACAACTGATGCCCAGGTAAAGACTGCAGCCAAGAATGACCACGAGTGCACGCCTGCCATTCGTGTTTGTTTGGCAAGAACAAAATATGCAGTCCACAAGACGACATTTGCGACAGCCATCAGGTCACCAGAGAGCTTTGCGCCACTAGTTGATGCAGCAGCGAGCACAACTGTAAGAACACCGGCCATTGCGCACACCGAATAGAGCAACTGCTTCTGGCGGATCTTTTCGCCGAACATTTTTGGTGCCACAAACAGAATCAACACCGGCTGAATTGTGGTGATGAGAGTTGCATTGGCAATCGACGTCATCTTCATAGAAGCAAATCCGGCGATAAATGAGAATGCGAACAAAACTCCAGGGACGGCAGTCTTCCTCATCAACTCTTTCGTGAGGCCGCCACCCATTCGGATTGCCATGAAGTTCATCAAGGGAACACCCAACAACATGCGATAAAACACGATGGAGGGAGTGCTCACTGTCATCGCCTTGTTAAAAATGGGTCCAATGCCCCAAGCAGTGACAGCCAGCAGTGCAGCTAAGATATGTACATCGTCACGCCCGCGTACCGACGACGAAAAACGCCGAATGGTGTTAGTCACTTTGCAGGCGGATTGAGATCTATACGCAGGGTCAAAACGCCATCTTCAATAGTTGCCGTTGCATCTCCAATGATTGCAAAGTCTCGGAAGTCGGTTTCTGCATTTGCAATGAAGAGTTGACGTTCTTCACCTGCAATTGGTGGCAAGGGCCTCTTTCGTACTGCAATTGCACGATCTTTAAATCGAGCGATCATTTCGTTTGGATCAAATCCGGCCATAGTCCTTACTCCTTGTTTTGCTGATGTAATAGCGGGTCAATAAATCCGGGCACCAAGTCCACTGCGTCGTCATCATGTGGGTATGGGTCCCGAAATGGTTGTTCAGGCTCAGACACAGGTTCACGCATGAGCACTGGTGGCGCGATGTGGTATTCAACAGGTGCGGCACCATCTGGGCGGACATTGTTCAGCATGTCAACTCGTCGTTCTTCGTTTGCACGAGCAAACTTTCTGTCGGCCATCACTTCCAGTGGCGCCAGCACTGAGGGATCTTCCACAGCGGCCCGCCAGAAAGCAATTGTGGTTACAAACAAGACGATTCCAAGCAACACAAGCAGCACGCCCACCACATTGATTGTGGCGCTATTGGCAGCAAAGACGGCAGAGGAAATCACCTGATTATTCTTTCACGCCAATCGAGGCTGTGCTTGACTCTCGGCCCCGAATTACTCCGTCTCGGAAAGAAAACGACGAATTTCTGAGCCGACAGCGGTGACTTCTATCAGGAAACCATCATGTCCCTCGTTACTTACAATTTCGGCATGCCGATTTCGCGAGTCTGCGTTTGTAAGTCTCGATTGAATGATTTCTTGTTGGTACGCCGGATACAAAATGTCTGAGTCGATACTTACTGTCAGTGTCGGAGCTTTGATGCGCGCAAGCGCATCGTCTAAGCCACCACGTCCACGACCCACGTCATGTAAATCCATAGCTTTTCCAATGTAGAGATAACTGTTTGCATCAAATCGGCGCACTAAACGATCACCGTGATGGTCGAGATAACCCTCCACCTCAAACCGAGAGAAAAGATCTGTTCCGCTTGCGTTGAAATTCTGATCCCGCAACTCGCGACCAAACTTTTCGCTGAAACGTGTATCAGTACGAAATGTCACTTGCGCGATCATGCGTGCGATTGCAAAACCATTCCAAGGTCCACCATCAGGACCTGCGTCGTAATAGTTTCCGTCGTTATAGGCCGCATCCATTATCAATGCACGACGACCAATGGAGCCCCAGGCAATCTGTTGTGCACTTGCTTCTGCGCAAGTTGCGATCGCGATGAGCGCCTGCACACGAGTGGGAAATGTGATGGCCCACTCAAGTGCCTGCATGCCACCCATGGAACCGCCAACCACTGCACGCCATGACTTGATGCCTAATGCATCAGCTAATTGAGCCTGAGCTCGCACCATGTCTCTAATGGTGACAACAGGAAAACGAAGCGCGTATGGCTTACCATCTTGCGGATGTGGCGACGATGGGCCAGTGGACCCTTGGCAACCACCAAGTACGTTCGAGCAAACCACGAAATACTTATTTGTGTCGATTGCTTTTCCTGGACCAACGACACCATCCCACCAACCATTCGTGGGGTGACCTCTACCGGCAGAGCCCGCCACATGACTATCGCCAGTCCATGCGTGACACACCAAGATCGCATTCGATGCATCCGCATTCAATGTTCCCAATGTCTCGTAGGCGATAGTGACGTTGTGTAACGACTCGCCGCCTTCTAAAGAAAAAGGTCGGGTGGTTGCAAAGGTATGAAACAAACGATGACCAACAGGGTCGCCCTGCATCCAGCCACCAGAGGCGGGATATGGAGTCTCGTCGTGGCGATACACAGTTGCCATGTTGTTTCCTTGTTGATTGCGAATATGTCGCTCAGGAGACAACGCCCTGTTGCCCCGCTGGCTGCGGGACCACATCCCTCATCTCTCGATGAGGAGGCACCGTGCGGTTGTCACCCCGGTTGCCGGACCAATTGGTCTCTCCTAATGCTGAATGAAACTCTATCGGCTAGCGATGTCGTCAGCGAGGTATTTAGGGAGCCCGACGACGTCTGTGAAGTCATTGAACGGGGTGAGAAGGTGCTGATGGTCTCGCATACTGCCCTGTTCTTGGAGAACCCCATAGGCATCCCCCAAAGCCTTTGAGGCGGCCAAGAGCCCAGACAACGGAGAGACGATCATGCGAAATCCGAGTTCTGCCAACTCAGATGGTGTGAGCAACGGGGTCTTACCCTTCTCCACCATGTTCGCCACAAGAACAACATCTGGCAACGCGGCGGCTATCTGTTGCATTTCATCTACCGATTGAGGAGCTTCCACAAACACTGCGTCGACTCCGATATCTCGCGCCATCTTTGCGCGTTCAATTGCATCGTGTAATCCATTGACAGCACGTGCATCTGTTCGTGCCGTGAGAAACAGATCATCTCGTTCACGCAAAACTATTTGTAACTTGAGTAACCACTCGGCAGGTTCAACTACTTCTTTGCCATCCATATGGCCGCATCGTTTTGGCCAAACCTGATCTTCAAGAAACATGGCAGCAGCATTTGCCTCTTCCCACAGTGCAGTTGTTTGGGCAACAACTTCATCATCGCCGTACCCAGTATCAGCATCAACAACTACAGACACGGCAGGCACTGCGGCACACACGCGTCGAGCCGTGTCGGCTACATCTTGCTGACCAAGAATGCCGATATCGGGAACGCCCAACATGGTGCCAGCTACTGCAAAACCGGAGAGAAACACAGTAG
>DAISXE010000030.1:0-14105 GCA_036826015.1 Ilumatobacteraceae bacterium | reverse complement strand
GCTCGCGAGCAATTCCGCGGAAACGAATACTTCGAATACACCGAAGAGTTCTGTGCAAAGTATGACTCTCCTGCATTCGACGAGGACTACAAGAGCGCACCGTTATCGCACTTTGAACCAATGATTCGCGACATGTTCAAGCCAAAGGGTCGCTAATTCATAAATAATGATGTGTGTTCTCGCAACATACGGGAACTCTCCAACTACATTCGTGTGCAACACACAGATGGAGAACCATTATGAAAATCACCCTTCTTGGAACCGGCAGTCCACTCCCTAGCGTCACGTGCGCTGGACCTTCCACACTTGTTCAAGCAGACAATCAATTCATCTTGGTTGATGCTGGTCGTTCTGTAGTTCCGCGTTTGCTCGGTGCAGGTGTTCCGCTTCCATTCGTTGGTGCAGTGTTGCTCACTCACCTTCACAGTGATCACATCTGCGACCTGAACGACGTCATCACAACGCGATGGATCTCTTCTCCTGCAGCAACGGCACTTCCTATCTACGGGCCAATTGGTACAAAGAAGATGATCGACGGTCTTCTTGCAATGTTGTCGCAAGACGAGTCGTACAGACTGAATCACCACTCCGACTTACGCGCAGCTGGCGGCATGAAAGTTGACGTCCACGAAATTGAAGCAGGCCACACATTCTCAATTGGCGAAGTGAAGATTTCAGTGCATGCAACCGATCACAGACCAGTTGCTCCAACCATCGGATTCCGTTTTGAACACGGTGGAGTTGTTGCTGCACTTGCTGGCGACACGATCCCATGTGAGGGTCTGTACGAAATGTGCCAGGACGCAGACTTCTATGTACAAACCGTGATTCGCGAAGACCAAGTACGCGCATTAGCTCCACTTGTACCAACAGGTGAACGCTTCCTCGACATCATTGATTATCACTCCACTGTGCAACAGGCGGCTCAAACAGCAACGAAGTGCAATGTGAAATCACTAGTCCTCACTCACTTTGTTCCAGCGATACAACCTGGCGCAGAAGGCGAATGGCACGCAATGGCCGCAGAACACTTCTCGGGCGAGATTGTGATTGGCCCAGACCTTACTTTTGTGGAGAAGTAAGAACTGAACCTCGTGTACTTGTGGCAAGCCAAACGCCACATAGAGCAACAACTAAACCACAGGCAGACAACACACCAAGTTTTTCTTGAAAAAGGATTGCCCCTTCAACGGTGGAAAATGCTGGAGTAAGAAAAAACAAACTGCTCACTTGTGATGCGGCTTGCCTGCGTAGTAGCCACAACATAATGAGAACGGCTGCGATCGACAGCACCCCAACGGCCCACGCCAACGAGAACATGCTGCGTGCTGTCACTGTGTAGTCCCAACCCTCAAAGCCGATTGCACCAACGCCAAGCAGAGCGGCTGTCACAAGGTATTGCCAAGCAGTGCCAGCAAGTAGCGGAGTGCCTTGCGCAAACTTTCGCTGAATCAAAGTTCCTGCGGACATGCCCACTACAGCCACGCTCATCGAGATCAAAGCAAACGAAGTGACACCATCGCCTGCACCACCACGTTCAATCACCACCGCAATCACACCCGCAAGACCAAGAACAATTCCTATTGCTTGACGTCGAGAAATACGTTCACTCAAGAGAACTCTTGCCAACACAGAAGTAATCACTGGGTGAAGAGCCGCAATCAATGCGCTGATTCCGGACGGAAGACCATGATTAATAGCGACAAATACTCCGCCCAAATACATGGCGTGCATGCCAACACCGACCGCCAACTGCACGGGCAACTGCTTACGCGACACCCTCATCTCTCTCACCAAACGAGAAACTCCAAACAGCACTAGGGCAGCAATGCCAGTACGGATAGTGAGAAACGTCAGTGGACCAGCGTCCTTGGTGCCGTAGCGGGCCACGATGAAGCCAGTACTCCACAACACCACGAATATGGCGGGGGCAAGTCGCTCTAGGAACCGTTTATCCACCCAATGAGCGTAGGTGCTAACGCCTTGGCTATCGTCGCTCATATGACAAACGAAGAACTTCTCGCCGCAGCCTGTCCCCTCATTAATGAGATGGGAGCAGCTTTTTATTTCATCCCTGAAACCGGTGCAATCGGCAAAGAACTCGGTCTCGGTGGCATGGAGTTTTACGTCCAAGGTCGTGGTGGACAACTTGGTGATACAGATGGTCTCTCTGTGGCTGCTGCATTTGGTTACTTCAACCCTTCACTCATCAAGAGTCTGTGGGACGCTGCATGTGCAAAGGTCTCCCCACGCGCGGCCGGCACTGCCCACATGTTGGCGTGCGCAAATCTTGGTCGCGCAAAACTCTCTGGCGTTTCAAATATTGATGTGCTCGCTGCTGCGCTCGCCAAGGTAAACAACGCAGCAGACCCAGACGGTCTCGCGTTGTATGCCGCAATTGCAACAGAGCCACTTCCATCAGATGCGCCAGGAAAAGTCATGCAACTCATCGCAGTTCTACGTGAATTCCGCGGCAGTGCACACCTTGTGGCATTACGTGCTGCAGGAATCGATAGCAAAACTGCTCATGCTTCAAAGCGTCCCGACATGTGGAAGCAGTTCGGATACCCCGAAGATGAAATGCCAACAATTGATGATGCTGTAAAGGCAAAGATGGCAACTGCTGAAGCGCTGACCGATGCAATAGTTGCACCGGCATATGCAGTTCTCAATGATGCGGAACGTCAGACAGTGGTAACCGGACTTCAAGCAGTGAAAGCAGCGCTCACAGCGTAGAAACGACGGACGAATTATTCGTCTGCAGAGTGTGCAAGATTGTCTGCAATCTTGCCGAATGCACTTCCTATGGCTTTTATTTCTGCCGGATTGAGCAAGTCGATCATTAGTCGACGCACACTTTCCAAATGATGTGGAGCGGCTTTCTTTAACAGCTCCATTCCTTTCGGAGTCATCTGCACATTCGCAACGCGACCATCCTCAATGGATTGCACACGTGTCACCAACTTCTTCTTCAGCACACCATCCATGCGGCGGGTCAAGCCGCTGCGTGTGAGTCGCAATGAATCAGCCAGGTCACACATACGCAATTTGTGGCCTGGCGCCTCAGACAACATTGCAAGAAGTTGATAATCACCACGATCTAGCCCAAAAGGTTCTAAATCTTTCTCAATAGCCCGCATGAGATCACCGGTGGTCTCAATGAAGGAGCGCCATGCAGTCATTTCGGCAGAGTTGAGCCATTTGGTAGCCATGCCCCCAATATACCCACATTTTTCGAATGATTGCGCCCGCAACTATTTTGTGTATATGATTGCGCTCTCAACTATTTCCTACTTTGAAAGTGAGACCAATATGGACATTGTCCTTTTGATTGCAAGAATTCTGTTTGCTGGCATGTTTGTCATGAGCGGAATCAACCACATCACCAAAGCTGACGCCATGACTGGCTATGCCCAATTCAAGAAAGTCCCAGCACCAAAGTTGTCCGTGCAACTCTCTGGGGTGCTTCTTGCACTTGGTGGCCTTTCCATCATCCTCGGCGTCTACGCAGATCTTGGTGCAATTGTCATCGCGGCACTTCTTGTCATCATGGCTATCAAGATGCACGACTTCTGGGCCGCAGATGCTGCTTCAAAACAGTCTGAGATGATCGGATTCTTGAAGAACATCTCAATGGCCGGTGGAGCATTGTTCATCTTCGCAATTGCAGCAACAACAGTTGACGGCACCGCAATCAACATTGGCTGGACACTGACAGACAGCCTTTTCAGTATCGCTAACTAATTCCACATCTCCGAGACATCGGTAACCGTTGTCGAACGAAAAACATGGCCGAACTTCATTGTTCTCATAAAGGACTCAGCTTCCTTGTGAGCGTGAAGTTCGGCTTGTTTTTTGGGGTCATCCCCTTCGCATCTCACTTCGTATCGCAGATTAAAGAACAGAATGCGATCGTCATAGGTGAACGTGCCTTCCGGCGTATAGGCCGAGACAAAAATGTCGTGTTCGGGCTGTGCCCTTGTGAGGTATTGACGCGATTCATCGCTGAGATCCTTGAACTGGCCTCGAATCGTGACCCGAAAGACACTTTCACTCATTGAACGAAGGTTGCCCATTCACTCAGCGGCATGCGCTCCGAACGAAGACTGTTAATCGGAGCCGCCTTATCGGCGTAACCAATTGCGAGGCCACAGAACAACATCTCATTTTCTGGTGCACCAACAAATGAAGTCACTGACTTATGGCGTACCGACCAGTATTCCTGTGCACAGGTTGATAAGCCGTTCTCTTCAGCAAGAAGCATGAGAGTCTGCAAAAACATTCCCAAGTCGGACCACTGCGGTGGACCCATCTGGCGGTCGATATAACAAAACATTGCAGCAGGCGCCCCGAAGAAATCATTGTTATTTGCGAACTGACGTTGACGCCCCGCTTTGTCTTCACGAGCAATTCCCAACGTGGCATACATCTGCTCACCGATAGTAAATCGGTTGGTGCGATATGGCTCCGAGATGCTCTTTGGGTAAATGTCGTATTCGGGTTCATCTAGCGGTGGCTGTCCAGCAAGAAACTCTCGCATTCGCGTCATGGATTCGCCATTCACGACATAGATGCGCCACGGCTGCACATTGCCGCCACTTGGTGAACGAGACGCATCCGACAGGAGTGATTTCAACTGATCGTCTGCCACCGGAGTGGAGAGAAACTGACGCACCGACAAGCGGGCATTGACTGCATCAACAACGTTCATAAGCGCAAACCCTAGTTGTGCATGGGTCTGAATCCCATACCCAACGCCTTCGGGAATAAAAGCCCGAACTATGGACTTACACTGAGGGCTATGTCGACACCACAAATCACTATGTACAGCACCACGTGGTGCGGTCCATGTAAGCGCTTGAAATCAGACCTCGAAAAGTCTGGCATTCCGTTTG
This sequence comes from Ilumatobacteraceae bacterium, assembly GCA_036826015.1. Lineage (GTDB taxonomy): Bacteria > Actinomycetota > Acidimicrobiia > Acidimicrobiales > Ilumatobacteraceae > UBA2093. The sequence continues at coordinate 9,210 of DAISXE010000030.1, read as the reverse complement.
TTCAAATTGACGTTGAAAGCGACGATCAAGCAGCTGCACTCATCGAAAAGATCAATAACGGCAACCGCACTGTACCCACCTTGGTTTTTGCCGACGGAACTTCAATGACAAATCCGTCAATCAACAAAGTGAAAGCACACCTAGGCATCTCGTGACCATTACTGAAACAGAATCTGCGCAACTACGTAAGAGAAACCTCATTGCTGGCGCACTTCATACAGCTTCATTCATCGCAATTCTTTTATTGTCCAATAACGCTTCTCTTCCGGTGACGGGCACATACCTCGCCGATGCCCCAGGTCTCGGCAAATACTCAGAACCCGCCAACCTGTTCAATTTGAACATCAGTTTCATGGTTGCTGCGTTTATGGCTCTTTCAGCCTTTTTCCATTTCTACGTGGCATCTTCCAAGGTGTTCCCTCGTTATATCGATGGCCTTGCTCACCACATCAACAAGTGCCGATGGATTGAATATTCACTGTCGTCGTCCATCATGATCATTGTCATCATGCAATTGAATGGCGTGACCGATTACATCGCACTTCTTGCACTTTTCGGAGTCAACGTCAGCATGATTCTCTTCGGTTGGCTGCAAGAGCGTTACGTCACGCCAGGAAACAGCGACATGCTCCCCTTTTGGTTTGGTTGCATCGCCGGAAGTGTTCCATGGATTGCAGTTGTTGTAAACATCATTTCGCCTGAAGGTCCGAGTGAAGCAACGACTCCCGGATTTGTCTATGGCATTGTGATTTCACTGTTCCTTCTCTTCAACTGTTTTGCAATTGTTCAGTACAAGCAATACAAGGCTCAAGGAAAATGGGCCAACTATTTGCACGGAGAACGTGTGTACATCACGTTGAGCTTCGTGGCTAAGTCTCTTCTGGCATGGCAAGTATTCACAGGCGCACTAGTCAGTTGAGCCGATGGACATTCTCTTTGTCGCTGGCTTTGCCCCAATAGTGCCGAACCCTGCAGAGGGTGCCTCCTTTTATCGCGACACACTTGGCCTGCCGTTGCAGGTGGTTTCGGGTGATTACTTAGCCGTCGACGGCTTTGACGGAAGCAAACACTTAGGCATATGGCCACTTGCTGACGCGGCGCAATCATGTTTTGGATCACCAATCTGGCCCGACCATATTCCGGTTCCACAAGCAACAATCGAATTTGAAGTTGAAGATGTAGATGCAGCAGTCGCTGAACTTCGTGCACAGGGTCACACGCTTATTCACGACACGCGTGTTGAACCGTGGGGGCAAACAATTGCGCGCCTTCTGGGCCCGGAAGGTCTCCTCATCGGGCTCTGCATCACGCCCTGGCTGCACTGATTCGCAACATGGAAACGACTTCCCGTCGCTCGTGGCCAACTGCGTTTATGTGGGGTACGGGCGCATCATCCACACAAAGTGAAGGTGCGGCGCCGGCGTCTGACTGGGTCGAATGGGAGCGTGCAGGAAATGCTCCTCCCTCTGGAAACGGAAATGGATTCGCCGAACGATACGCAGAGGACTTTTCCTTACTTTCACAACTCGGTCTCACCCATCATCGCTTATCAATTGAATGGGCGCGCATAGAACCAGAATGTGGCGTGCACGATCAGATTGCCATCGAGCACTATCGCACGATGTTGCAATCTGCACGCGATCTCGGAATTCACCCATGGGTCTGTCTGCATCACTTCACGTTGCCAAAATGGTTTGCAGATCTCGGCGGATTTCTCATTGATGAAAATCGCATCAAGTATTGGTCGCGTCATGTTGACTTTGTGGCAAATACTTTTGGCGATTTAGTCCACGGTTGGCAACCCGTAAATGAAACGAACTACTACCCCACTGCTGCGTATCTCGGACGCGGATGGTCACCAGGACATAACGACCTCGAAGAATGGCGAACGGTGACGGAGCAGATGCAGTTGGCCACGGCCGAGGCTGCAGTGAGACTGAAGAAAACTGGAGCGCCTGTGGCTTCTGTCTTTGGGCTATCCACTGTCCACCTACTGGATGATGAGTCGGCGTCGCATGATTTCGTATCTCGCTTCTATGCCAGCAATTGGAATGCCGGACTTGAACTATTCCGCAGCGGCGTTCTGCAAGTGGCAGACCGTGTACCGATCATCCGTCCCGATCTTGCTGGTTCATTCGACATGATCGGTTTTTCTTACTACTGCGCGTTCGGTGTACGCAACGGGAAATTAGCGATGTACCCAGAAGATGCTCCATTGTCACCGCTTGGATACACCATTTGGCCCGACGGTCTTGGCTTAATCCTTAACAAACTCCATGCTGAACTGCCCGACACTCCATTATTGATTGCCGAGTACGGCATTGGTACGGACGACGACGATGTTCGCGCTGCATATCTTGCAGACGGTCTCGACATCACCCACGAAGCCATTACCCGAGGCATCCCCGTCAAGGGATTTTTTCATTGGACAGCTGTTGACAACTATGAATGGCTACATGGGTTTGATCTAAAGTTCGGACTCATTGACATAAATCGCCAAATAAAGAAAAGTGCATTGACACTCCATGCCGAAACGTCCTAGTACTCACTCACAGATTTCTTATCTGGCCAAGGTTCCCGCAATTGCATAGGTAATCTTTGAGTCATGGCCTCAAACGACGGTGATCGCTCACAGTTCTTTCCAGCAATTGAAAAGAAACACGGACTTCCTGTTTCACATTGGCTCAGCGAGCTTTCAGAACTTGGCGAGGCAAAGTATCCAGAGCAGATTGCATATCTCCGAGAAAATCACGGTTTCAGCCAGGCACACGCCAATGCCGTGGTGATGCATTTCCGTGGTTCCACTACTTCGAAGCGATTCTCTACTCCAAAGCAGTACTTTGCTCAGTTAGATCCTCAAAAGAGGAAAACTGCTGAATTGATCTTCTCTACCATCATGGAGAAATATTCAAAACTTGAACTTGTCATTGCCTGGAATCAGCCAATGTTGCGCGTGGACGGCAAATATGTATTCGGATTGTCAGCCTCTAAGAATCACCTGACATTGAATCCATTTAGTTCTGACGTGCTTGAACTGATGTCATCGAAGTTGTCTGGCTACAAGGTGAACAAGAACACGTTCGTTGTTCCTGTTGACTGGAAAGTCGACGCATCGCTGTTACGCGCGATGGTGAAAGCACGCCTTGCCGAATAACGACCCAGTTCTTCAGTCGGTGGCTGCATACAGCAATGCACCGCAGGATTACGTGGTCCGCTACGCCGAGCATCTTCTTGATCGTCCGTTGAAGTTCGCCAACCAACTGCCTATTCCCTCGCGGATTCTTGACCTTGGTTGTGGACCAGGTCGGGATTTACAAATCTTCGGTGAACACGGCCATCAACCAATCGGTGTGGAACTCAATCCGGATTTCATCAGAATTGCATCACAACACGGCGACGTTGTTGCGGGAGACATCAGGAACATCAATTCGCTCTTCTCCCCTGCGTCTTTCGATGCAATCTGGGCGCAAGCATCGTTGGTACATCTCAGCCACGAGGAAACGTTCACAGTCTTAAAGTCTCTCCCCCGTCTTTTGAATCCTGGTGGCCGTTTTTATTCCTGCGTCAGTGCGAGTGGAGACTCGGGATGGCGTGACGAGAACGATGGCCGACGTTGGTACTCAACGTGGCCTGGTCACACTTTTGCAGAAGCAGTTTCCGATGCCGGATTTGTTCTCAATGAAATCACAGATGGCATTTATATCGAGGTGTGGGCAACTAAGGAGTGAACTACAAACCTTGTTCCGCGCGGAAGTGAGCAACAATTGCGTTTGCATGCCCATGACCCATTTCGTGGTCGGTCTTCAACATTGCAACCATTTCTGAATGCTTCGCACCCTTCATCTTCCTGAGAATCGATTTCCAATGCGATATTGGCTTTCCGTACTTCTTCTCAATTGAAGGAAAGTACGAAGCTGGGCCAGTGACCTTTTTTTCTGCCATCGCAAGATTTTAGAGAGAGATTTCACCTGAAGTTAGAATCTCTCCATGCGTTACCTATTTGCCGTCATTGCAAACAGAACAGGCGAAGTGCTTGCCGACCACGATGAGATGGCAGCAATTGATTCCTTCAATGAAAAGATTGAGGTTGCCGGCCAACGAATAATGGCAGCGGGAATCGCAACACCTGATCAGTCCGTTGTGTTTGACTTCAGAGGCACTAACGATTCCATTACACACGGACCTGTTGTCGAGTCTGACTTGTTTATGGCCGGCTTCTGGATCATTGAAGCTGAGAACGACTCTGTTGCACACGCGCTCGCTGCTGAAGCATCAAAAGCATGCAATAGACCTATCGAAGTACGACCATTCCTTCGCTAACAACCACATGCATAGGATGCACTGATGTTTCAGCGAATTAACGGCATGCGCACAATTGAGTTCGGAACACCTGGTCCCTCACGTGAAAAACTGGTCAATCTCATTCTTCACGGACATAAGCGCGCAACTGCCGGTCTTCTCATCGGTGACTATGAGTCTGAAGGTGAGCCGATTGAACACGTTGGTGAATTGCTCGCCATAGTTGATAATGACGGCACTCACGTTGGCACCATCCACGTGACTCGATGTGAAGTACTTCGATTCGCAGATGTGCCGGATGAACTCGCACTTGCCGAAGCAGAAGGCGACTTAAATGCGGCAGATTTTCGAGCGAGCCATCTTGCCTATTGGACGCGAGTCGGCGAGACAGTCACTGATGACACTCTCATCGTGACGGTCTATTTCGACTTGTTGCCAGACACCTCGCCCGAGTAGTTGCAGAAACCTATACTTCCAGACCGAACCAGGGCTCTGAGGCAATGTCAGATTCGACAATGTTCCGATCTTCGGGATCTGAGAGATGCACACCACGAGCAAGCAAGAGATGAGTTCTGGCTTGATCCGTGTCGCCTAAACACGCAAACGAACGAGCCAATGATTCGTGGGCGTACGCGCGGTCAAAATCAACGAGCCCAGCCGACTCACACACTGAAAGACAATTACGTGCGTGCTGTAAAGCCACCTCGCCGTTGTTTCGAACTACCCATACGCGTGATAACAACCAACTCGCGCGTGCTTCATTCGCAGCACCTGTCCCCTCTGCTCTCTGCCAGTGGTACGCAGCGGCATAGGCACGGCGTGTCATCTCTTCGGCCTCAACATCGGTGATCTCATTCACCGGTTTGCCGAGTATTTCCCACGTTGAATTGTTCGCATCAATTGCAAGAGTTCGATGTGTTGCTGCATCAATAGACATGACCACATTCTTGCATCAGGCTTTGGCAAATCACGTCGTTCACATAGGCTCATGGAATGGCAGTTACCAGTTTGACAACTTTTCTGTGGTTCGACACTGAGGCGCTCGAAGCGGCCCAGTTTTATGTTGACCTATTTTCTAATTCCCATATGGGCAACGTGAGTTACTACCCAGTCGATGCACAACATCCCGAAGGGTCCGTTCTGACTGTCGAATTCGAACTGTTCGGTCGACCATTTGTGGCGCTGAACGGAGGACCCGAGTTCCCACATTCCGAAGCTGTGAGTTTTCAGGTGGCGGTTATTCGCAAGAAGACGTCGACCGAACATGGAATGCTCTGATTAGCAATGGCGGCAGCGAAGGACGATGCGCATGGTGCAAAGACCGCTTTGGCGTCAGTTGGCAAGTGATTCCGACTGCTCTACCTCGCGCATTACAAGGTGCAGATGGCTACGACAGCGCATATGCCTTTCAAGCAATGATGAAAATGTCAAAGATTGTCATTGCGGATCTAAAACCGAACTAACCAACCAGGATTGGCTTACGCCAATTCCGTAACCATGACTTCGCGTGACTTACGAACTTTTGGCATTGGCAACAACCAATCACCTTCGTGATCGCGATAGCCCAATGGCATCAACACCACTGAGCGCAATCCGCGCTCCCTCAATCCGAGGATGGCATCAACGGCATCTGGGTTAAAGCCTTCGATAGGTGTGCTGTCGACTTCTTGTTCAGCCGCTGCCATCAATGCGAATCCCACCGCGATGTAGGTCTGGCGGGCAGCGTGTGCGTAGTTGATCTCTGGATCACGCGGCACATAGTTGGCTTTCAAGTAGTCGAAGTACCCGCGCAATGTCGGTAAATCTCCACGGGCTTCTACGGTCAGTTGAACTACTTCATCAATCCGCTCAACTGTGTAGTTATCCCATGTCGCAAAAACAAGAAGGTGTGATCCATCGGTGATTTGCGCCTGACCATTCGCGGCCTCAGCGATCTTCGAGCGAAGGTCATTATTGGTGATTACAAGAAGTTCAAATGGTTGAAGGCCACTTGAAGTGGGCGCCATGCGAACTGCTTCGATAATCGTTTCAACTTTCTCCGGCGGTACCGGTGATGCTGGATTCATTTTCTTTGTGGCATAGCGCCAGTTCATGATGTCAGTCAAAGTCTTCGTTGCCATTTTCGCGCTCCTTCTCGAATTTCAACGTGCATGACTTCTGCCATGAACATGAACCAAAGACGGTACTCTGCGAAACACGGGCTACAACAATTACACTGCCTGAACTTCAATATCGACACTGTGTAATCTGACTCACATGTCACCGATTGCCCGACCACTTGCCATAACGATCGACTGCCACAATCCTCGATCCTTACTTTCGTTCTGGCAACAACTTGTTGGCGGGACTCTTGTTCCCGATTCCCCAGACGACTACCTGATGCTCGATAATGTTCCAATAATTGGGCTGATGGGATTTCAAGAAGTTCCAGAAGCAAAACAAGTGAAGAATCGGGTGCATCTCGACCTAGACGTATCAGATATAGAAGAGGCAGTCGCTTCAAGTGTCCGAATCGGTGCCACAAGAAACGGGATAGTCCATGAGGAACCTGCAAACTTCTTTCAAGTCATGAACGATCCAGAGGGAAACGAATTCTGTTTTATCCTGCTGAAGCACTGAACGTAATAGTGTTATCTATTGCTCGCTGAGCGACTTGATGCCTTCGACCGTGGCTGTCATGTTCTTCGACCATTGGTGAAGTCGCTTTGAGATAATCGTCTCGGCGTTCTCCGGGTCCTTTGCAGCTGATGCTCGTGGAGGGCTCATCGCTGGCCCCATCGTTGCATGCATCTTCAACAAGACATCGCCGTCGTGGCCAGAAAGTGTAAAACCCCACACTGCGACCGGCTCTTCCACCGAACCGACCGTCCATGCAAATGATTCATTCTCAGTGAAGTCGGTGACGATCGATGTGGTTGACCAACGACCACACCTTCGCCACATCGGCGGCAACGGCTATTTCTACTTCGATGTAATCGGTTGTTGCACTCATGACCTATGTCCTTCGTTCGTGATGATCTTAGGCAACCCTAGAGAACGACTACCTACCAGTAGCCCTTCATCAGTTCTGTTGACCACGCTGGTTGCAAAACTTCTCCACGTGGGCCGAACTCCACCATCCAAGGTTTGATATCAACAACAGGAGTTTCATCGATCGCATCAAGGCCAGCAACACGAACAGTTGAATCCTTCACTTCAAGAATGCGACACACAGTTACGCCGAGACGATTCGGCCGATCTTTTGCTCGCTGCGCAAAGATCCCCACTTCTGGCCAATCCTTATTTCCTCTCGGGTGGCGCGACATCTTTGAACCATCCCAAGCGGCCTTGTCGAACACATACACAACAATGCAGTGAGAGAAACTTGCAAGACCCATTAGTGATCGCTCATCAAAGGGGGTGATCATCTCAATGCGAGAGGTCTCCCCATCCCACGCATCATCTTCCGGTTCACTGCGGGAACTACGTACCGTTCCGACTGCGTTGATTTCAAACTGATTGACCATAAATCCACAGTAATCAGTTGCCCCTGGCGCTAATCCCGTCCGATTTGTAATACCCGACTAATCCTGTCATAATTGTCGGAATTGCTTTACCCATAGGAGAAACCCATGTCAGTACTTCCTGAAGTCCTTGCCGCCAATGCCGAATACGTAGAGAATTTTGGAAGCAAAGGCTCGCTCGCCCTTCCACCAGCACGCCGATTTGCAATCCTCACCTGCATGGACGCTCGCCTTGATCCAGCCAAATACGCGGGACTCGCTGAAGGCGATGCACACGTCATCCGTAACGCTGGGGGACGCGCAAGTGACGACGCCATTCGCTCTCTAGTGATTTCCTACAAGCTTCTTGGAACAGCCGAGTGGTTTGTGGTCCATCACACTGATTGTGGAATGGAATTCTTCACCAGCGAACTGATGGGTGACCTCTTGGCGTCAAGTCTTGAAACTGCCCAACTCGGCGCAAATGGATTTACCGACATCGGAAAAGGTCCGGGCTCTACTGAAGGTCGTTATATCAACTGGTTGACTATCGCAGATCAGGCAGGCGCAGTTGTTGAAGACGTTGCACGTATTCGCAACCATTCGCTCGTTCCTAGTGGGATTCCAATTTATGGATACGTATACGACGTGCGCACAGGTCGCTTAGTAGAGATTCCTGAAGCAACCAAAATCGGACAAGCCCGATAAATCACAGGGATTGAAGACTTTTTAGTTTTCTAGACACGTTTAACACGGGTAGCCCAAATGGGGCTCCACGATTGATTTAAGAAACCAATGTTGACTGAAGTCATCCGGCAATGCGACGCGGGCGTTTAACAAGTTCTCCGCCGCAGTTCGGACAGCGATGATCCATCTGTTGTCCGCAGTCCACACAAAAGGTGCACTCAAAACTGCAAATCACAGCCTCACCGGCTTCGTTCAATTGAGCGGAACACTTCTCGCACACATTGCGCATCTCTAACATTGGTTCATCCCTCCTTAGACCACATTGCGTCAATAAAGCGCTGGTTCTCGTCAAAGAGCCAACATTCGCGCAGTTTCTCGTCTTGCACTCTGTACAACAGAACACGACGCACACGTTTGGCAGGATCGCCTAGCTCTTCAACAGCAATCAAAGCGCCCAGTGATTGACCAACAAGAACATCTTCAACATCAATCAACTTGCGAGCAGCGCGCGTTGAAGCTTGAGCAAGAACGGCGAATGCGGCGTCGCGGCCACGATGAGTTCCGGCGAGCGGACTCTCCCCCATGTAATGCAGTTCAATGTCATCGTGGTACGAGGCCAACACCTTTTCAAGATCTGATGCGAGCCATGCCTTTGCATAAGCACGAAGGACTCTGCCTGTTTCATCACTATTTGCCATGTGGCTACTTTATTTCACAGCTCAAGAGATTTACTAGGCGCGCT
>DAISXE010000029.1:0-14701 GCA_036826015.1 Ilumatobacteraceae bacterium | reverse complement strand
TGTGTGGTGCCGTGAAAGGCAAGGATTGGTGCACCATCTCCTGCCACGTTGTATCCAATGTTTCGATTGTTCCGTACAAAGATCGCCATGCGAAGACGATAACCGAAGAGATACCTGAACTAATCAGTGAGTAGGGCTGCCCTAAAGAACCCGACAACGTGCTCGCAATGGTCTCGAATGTTGTTCGGCGTTAATGCTTCTTCGTCCAAAAGCCCATCGATAAACGGAGCGTCTGAAAAGTAGGTGAGGATGGCTCCATACCCAGTTATCAACAGATGACGAGAATCGTGTCGACGAAAAGTTCCTTGATTCATCTGCTCGTCAAAGTAATCGCAGGCCTTATCGAACAGCGGACGCAAGGTAGCTGATAGGTCGATTCCTAAGTGGATGCCCCCGTCAAGCGCCTCACGTCGCATGATGCGTACGTAGTCGGGAGTGTCAGCAAACAAATCAAACCCTGCTCGCAACACCAACTCGGCCTTTGCCCATCCGGCTTGTGGTGAAGCAATGGCTGTGTCGAGACGCTCTAGCCATTCCGACAACAATCGTTCGAAGACATCTCCGTATAGAACTTCTTTGCTCGCGAAGTGATGCAACAAACTCGGTCTGCGAATACCGACTCCCGCAGCAATGTCGTTCAAGCTGGTTCCCTCATATCCGCGCTCGGCAAAACAATGCAGAGCCTCGTCAAGAATGAGGTCTCGAGTAGACCGAGATGATTCTTCTTGTAATTCCGACACTGAGACAATTTATCTTGAGAAACTGCCTACCTACTGGTAGGTAGCAGGTTATGGTTGCCTTATGAGCTCATTCTTCTCAACACTTGGAATCGCCGTTGTAGCCGCCATAGCCGTGACAACAGCCGCCAACCTGTGTACAACTGTCTATTTACATCGGGCGCTCAGTCATAGAGCTCTTGCTGTTCGTTTTCCTGCTGCGTTCCTTTTTCGCGCCATTATTTGGTTAACAACAGGCATCAAGCCAAAAGAATGGGTAGCTGTTCATCGCAAACATCACGCATTCACAGATGTTGATGGAGACCCCCACTCCCCAATTCTTCTCGGCTGGTGGACAGTTCAAAAGCGAAACGTGTTGTTGTATCGAGAAGCAGCCCAGGACCCAATCAACATTGCGAAGTACGCAAAAGACATTCCAGATGACAAGTGGGATCGTATGTTCTTCGGGCACCAAAAAACCGGATTGTTACTCGGGATTGCCATCATCATGGTTGTTCTCGGTCCAGTGGCTGGTCTATTGGCTGCTTTCCTACACGCAAACTTCTACCTCGCGGCCAATGCAGCTGTGAACGCCTTAGGTCATCACTTTGGGCGACGCCCATATGCGAATAATGCAACCAATCTTCAATGGCTTGCCTTTTGCACAATGGGTGAAGGACTTCATAACAATCATCACGCAGCTCCTTCTTCTCCTCGCCTATCCCATAAGTGGCATCAAATAGACCCAGGCTGGTGGGTCATCAGATCGTTGTCGGTGCTACGCCTAGCGACAGTGCGTTTTAGCGACATTCGCCTCACAGCAAGTGCCAAAACAACCACCAACTGAGCGGCTTATAAGATTTCTCTCGTTATGAACATTCTCACCACTGAGCAATTCTTCGATGGCGAGACACTTCACGGTGCGCGCATCATCGAAGTAGACAACGACGGGATTGTTAGCAGTATCTCCCCGTTCGACGGTGAGGCCGAGTACGCGTACGTAGTGCCGGGTTTCGTTGACGTTCAAATGAATGGCTTTGACAAATGGGATGTTGCAGGCTCGTCTGTGGAAGAAATGGTGTCGCTAGATAAAGCACTAGCCGACCAAGGCACGACTTCCTGGTTGGCCACCATTGTCAGTGGCCCACTCAACAAAATGTCCGAGTCGATCTCTCGGATCATTGACGCCATGGCGCATATGCAGGGATGCATTGGCATTCACGTTGAAGGACCTTTTCTGGGTCAATCGCCAGGCGCGCACGACACACGATTCATCATTGACGCCGATATCGAGTGGATACAGCAGTTGCCACGAGAGGTACGCCTTGTCACCATCGCTGCAGAGAATCGGAATGCAAAAGACGCAATTGCATCATTGAAGGCGCAAGGAATTGTTGTATCACTCGGACACTCACAACCGACTCAATCGCAATGTGCCGACGCTATTCAAAACGGAGCCAAGATGGTGACACATTTGTTCAACGGCATGAGTGGTGTGCATCATCGTAATGATGGATTGGCCCTTGAGGCCCTTACCAATGAGGACTTGTATGCCGGAGTAATAGCCGACATGGTGCATGTCCAACCCAAAGCCATTTCTCTTGCCTTTGCCGCTAAGTCCTCTAGCCGTATTTGTCTTGTTTCTGATTCCATCGCATGGGTCGCTCCGTGGGCGCTTTCTCATGGAGTGTGCATCGCTGACGGGGCTCCTCGGTTAGCCGACGGCACCTTGGCCGGGTCATGCACGCCATTGGCTCATTGCGTTCAAAACGTTGTTTCCCGATGCAATGTGGCTCCAGAAGATGCGTTCCGAGCAGCAACCTCCTCGCCTGCTCGCCTGCTGAACATGGCTTCAGTTGGGCACATCCAAGTAGGTCATAAAGCAGATATCAACGGTCTTGATTCCACGCTTCGTGTGGTCAAGACCCTCCGCCGATTACAGTCGGTACGTGCCTAGCAATTTGACTCCAGAACAAGACTCATTGGCAATCTCGGTTATCCGAGGTTTAGCAATGGATGCCCCCCTCGCTGCTAACAGTGGTCATCAAGGAACCGCAATGTCTCTTGCGCCACTTGCTCACGTTTTGTACAGCCGCATCATGAATCATGATCCGAATGCGTCCCAGTGGATGAATCGTGACCGATTCATTTTGTCGAATGGACATGCGTCGATTTTGCAATACTCCATGCTTTTCCTAAGCGGTTATGGCTTGGAGATTTCTGATCTCAAACAGTTTCGCCAATGGGGATCAGCCACACCAGGACACCCTGAAGCAGGTCATACCGCCGGTGTTGAAGTAACGACAGGTCCACTTGGCCAAGGTTTTGCCAATGCTGTTGGCATGGCAATAGCCGAGTCGCATCTACGTGAGGTTCATAGCTCGTCAGTTATCGACCATCACACCTATGTAATCGCAGGAGATGGCTGCCTCATGGAAGGAATTAGCCACGAGGCTGCATCACTCGCAGGCCATCTCAAACTGGACCACTTGGTTTGTGTTTTTGATGACAACAAAATAACCATTGACGGGTCACTAGACCTCACATGCAGCGACGATGTCGCTACTCGATTCCGTTCATATGGTTGGAATGTTATTGAGGCCGGCGAGATTGCCAACGATTGTGACGCACTTGAAAAGGTTCTGCTTCAGGCAAAGAACCATGTCGGTGCTCCGACACTCGTAGTGCTTCGCACGCACATTGGGTTTCCATCGCCAGAGATGACCGACAAGCACGAAGCCCATGGCAACCCATTCAATGCAGAACTCACCTCCAGTGCGAAATCAGTGATGGGAATACCGAACGAACCGTTTTACGCTCCATCTGAATTGGTGAACGCGTATCGCACTCATATCGCATCACGAGGCTCTGCTGCTCGTGAATCCTGGGAGAAAACCGCAGCGGGTAAGACGTCGTGGTTTGACTCCGCCAATTCTCCCGATTCGGCAGCAATCGCAAATTCATTGCCGGTGTTTGATGCAAGCACTTCGCTAGCTACAAGGCAGGCATTCCAAAAAGTTCTGGAAGCAACTGGTCCGGTAATGCCACACGTTCTCTCGGGCGCAGCCGACCTCACAGGCAATACGGGTTCGAAACTCTCAGGCACTGTTGCGTTCTCTTCATCACACCGCGAAGGCAAACAGATTTATTACGGCATTCGTGAACATGCCATGGGTGCAGCGATGGTCGGCATGGCATTACATGGCGGCGTACTGCCGGTGGGTGGAACGTTCTTTGTTTTTGCTGACTATATGAGACCTTCAATTCGACTAGCAGCATTGTCAAAAGCGCGATGTGTCTTTGTCTTTAGTCACGACTCTGTCGGCGTGGGCGAAGATGGACCAACCCATCAGCCGGTAGAACATCTGGCATCTCTTCGTGCTATTCCCGGGTTGCAAGTAATTCGCCCAACCGATGCAAACGAAACAGCTCAGGCATGGTTAATAGCAGCGACTCATGATGGTCCGACTGCAATTATCTTGTCGCGTCAGACTGTTCCTGCAATTACAGACGGTTCAGCAGTGGCGCCAGGTGCAGCGCTTCTTCGTTCCGTACCCAACCCACAAGTAGTTCTTGTCGGTACCGGCAGCGAAACTGCTGTTGCGTTGCAAGCAAGCGAGTTGTTGTCAGCAGAAGGTATTGCGGCCAACGTAGTTTCAATGCCCTCGTGGGATCGTTTTGCTCTCTTGTCGAAAGAAGAACAAGCAATAATCTTGCCAAATCATCTCCCACGAGTCAGCGTTGAGGCGGCCTCAACATTTGGTTGGGCGCGCTTTGCCAGCCACTCTGTGGGCATTGACACTTTTGGAGCCAGCGCTCCTGGAAACGTTGTGATGCAGCAATACGGAATTACTCCCGACAATGTCGCGCGTGTAGCTCGCGAGGCTGTGACGAAATGACCGAACTGCTACGTCGTCTCTACAGCGAACAAGGACAGAGTCCGTGGCTAGATAATCTGCAGCGCGGTTATCTCACCTCTGGTGTTCTTGCTGACATGGTGAAAGATGGCGTCCGTGGTCTCACTTCTAATCCAACAATTTTCCAAAAAGCCATCCAAGGCAGCAGCGAATACGACGAACAGTTCGCCCAGGAGTTGGCTAAGGGATCGAGCCCAATCGACGCCTATTGGGAGATGGTGATTGCTGACATCAATGGTGCTGCTGATGTCTTTCAGAGCCTGTATGACTCATCGAACGGTGGTGATGGGTTCGTCAGTGTTGAAGTTGACCCTCGACTAGCACACGACGAATCCGGCACTCTGTCTGCCGCGCGGCGTCTTCATGAAGTGGTTAACCGCTCGAATGTCATGATCAAGATTCCAGCCACACAAGAAGGCGTTCCGGCTATTCGCGAAATGATTGCAGAGGGACGCAACGTAAATGTGACTCTCATATTCAGTTTGTCCCGATACCAAGACGTGATGGATGCCTACATTGATGGTCTCGAACAGCGAGTTGAATCTGGCCTATCCCCTGCGGGAATCTCAAGCGTTGCGAGTTTTTTCATCAGTCGCGTAGACAACGAAATCGACAAACGACTCAACGCTCTCGGAACGCCCGATGCTTTCGCACTGCGAGGAACCGCGGCTGTAAATCAAGCTCGTCTTGCATATGCGGCATTTCAAAAGACATTTAGTGGTCCGCGTTGGGAGAAGTTGAAAAACGCTGGCGCACAAGTGCAACGACCGTTGTGGGCTTCTACTTCGACCAAAAACCCGGATTATCCCGACACTAAGTACGTAGACGAATTGATTGGACCAGACACTGTCAACACACTCCCCGAGCCGACACTGCATGCCTTCGCTGATCACGGAACCATCGACTGCACTATTGACAGAGATCTGTCAACTTCAAGGCGCCAATGGGCACAATTGGCAATGAATCAAATTGATGTGGATGACGTTGCAGAGCAGTTGGAGCGTGAAGGTGTCGCATCATTTATCCAAAGTTTTGAAGAACTCATTCACGCACTTGAAGCAAAGGCGGAAACGCTCTAATGGCTTCAACTGGTGACTCAAGAGAGAAGATTCTTGGGCGCCTTGAGTCGGTGCTTTCTAGTTCCACGAGAAGTAAGTCCGACATTCGCTTCCTGCTTCAAATGTTGTCCACAACTGCTGACTTAGTTGATGGAAACTCCTCGTCATTAGACATCAAAATCGCGTCTTCAGCTATTAATGAGATGGCTCGTGCATTCGAAATGTTTGCGCCGTATCGAGACACACGCAAAGTGAGTATTTTTGGCTCGGCCCGAACCACAGCCGACAATCCGATTTACACAGTCACTGCACAGACAGCTGCCGCATTGGCCGAACAGGGCTACATGGTTGTCACCGGAGCTGGTCCTGGAATCATGGAAGCAGGCATGGTGGGCGCAGGTCGAGCTAATTCAATTGGTGTCTCTATTCGGCTGCCTTTTGAGACTGGCGCAAACTCAGTGATTGCGGGAGATGAAAAGTACGTCAGCATGAGGTACTTCTTCACACGAAAATTGATGCTTGTCAAAGAGTCCCATGCGTTTTTATGTCTCCCTGGTGGTTTCGGCACCCTTGATGAAACTTTTGAACTGTTGACTCTTGCGCAAACTGCGAAATCCGTGCCTGTGCCCATCGTGTTCCTCGAGGTGCCTGGAGCACCGTTTTGGACACCCTTAATGAAATCAATTGAGCCCTTACTTATCGATCATGGCCTCATCTCTCCGTCAGACACGTCTTTGTACACCATCACGAGCAGTGTCTCAGAAGCAGTGTCCATCATCACGGGCTTCTATCGCAATTATCATTCCATTCGCTTCGTAGACGACGAGTTGATCATCCGAATGAACAGACCCATACCAGAAAAAGCATTTGCGGCCGTACAGGAAGAATTTGCTTGGATTGCTGAAGGTGGTGTTATTCGCCAGATGAATGCAACTCCACAAGAGGTGCAGGACAACGACGTTGTTGCTATGGCACGCGTAGGACTTCGTTACACACCCAAAGGTTTTGCCGATCTTCGTGGCTTGATTGACGCAGTTAACGTCTTCTAACCATGTCGCAGGTGCTGAAGGGCCTTTTCCACGGCTCGCCTTGCTTGGGAGATTCGCTTTTCCATCGGAGGACGCTCCGAGTGGCCTTCCCTGATTGCTTCTGAAAGTAATGACATAGCGCAATCGTTCAGCGACTCACTAATCGACTCCAGTTGAGTGATGATGTCGTCCAAAGTTTCCATGTTGCTCCTTGGTTGCCGATGGGTAAACAGATTGCCACACACGAGGCAATGCGATGAAGCACCACCTCCATGGCGTAGCGTTGTACTTGTGCCTAGAGAAGAACAACCCCACGAATGGATCAGCTTTGAAGATCCTGATGAACTCCGAACATGGATGATTGACGCAACTTTCTTGCGTTCAAGTTATAAGTGCATTTATGGCCAAGGGTGCCAAGGCGTTCATGACGATCCAACTCCTGAATTGATGCAAGGTTGCTGTTCCTTTGGTGCGCACTTTCTCGACGAAAAAGATCTCAAGAGCGTTAAGAAGTATGTAAAGCGCCTCTCGAGTAAGCACTGGAAGAATAAGTCCAAGGCGAAAGACAAGGGCTGGTTTACCACTGATAAAGATGGTGAATCAAAGACTCGTGTCGTCAATGGTGCATGTATTTTCCACAACCCTCCTGGCTTTGAAGGTGGGACTGGCTGTGCTTTTCATATTGCTGCTGAAGAGGCAGGCGAACGCCACATGGACTGGAAGCCAGATGTGTGCTGGCAGGTTCCTGTACGACTTGAGGAACATGTTGAAGATGGTGGTTACGTTGTCTCTACAATCCGCGAATGGAAGAGGCGCGACTGGGGTGAAGGCGGCGACGACTTCCATTGGTGGTGCACCGAATCCAGCGACTCTTTTGTGGGTAAAGATCCAACGTACACATTCTTCTCAGATGAACTCACAGAGATCATGGGCAAGAAGTCATACGCGATTCTCGTGAAAATGCTGTCGGCTCCTGTTGGAGTTCCGTTACCTCACCCTGCATTACGCAAGAAGAGTTAACCCTTTTTAGCGGCGCGACGACGGTCTTCTAATGCGAGACCGCGTTTACGAATACGAATATTCTTCGGAGTAACTTCCACTAGTTCGTCGTCACCAATCCACTCGATGGCAGTTTCCAATGTGTGCACTACTGGTGCTGCAAGCTTCGGGCCGTCGTCGTGGCTATGGGTACGAATGTTGGTCTTTTCCTTCGCGCGAACGCAGTTGACGACCATTTCTTCGCCACGTGCGGATTCACCAATGATCATTCCTTCGTACACTTCCACGCCCGGCTCGACGAAAAGTTCGCCACGGAGTTGAAGATTGTCGAGCGCGTAGCCAGTTGTGGAACCGATACGGTCCGCGATCATTGCACCACCTGTACGGTGCGGCAACTCTCCTACCCACTGTGTCCATCCAGCATGTGTTTGATGCAACAGTGCAGTTCCACGCGTGGAACTCATCAACATAGAACGGAAACCAATAAGACCGCGTGACGGAGCCTCAAAGGAAACAATGGTTCGACCAGGGTCTCCTGGACGTAAATCAGTAACTCGACCTTTTCTTGGAGCAAGTGCCTGAGTGATAGTGCCCACGTGTTCGTCAGGCACGTCACATGTGCCTGATTCGAGTGGCTCGTGCTTCTTGCCGTTGATCTCTTTGGTAATTACCTCAGGGCGACCCACTTGTAGTTCAAAACCTTCACGACGCATGTTTTCGATAAGAACTGCAAGCTGCAATTCACCACGACCAGCAACGCTGGTGACGTCTGGCGACTCGGTATCGGAAATTTTGATAGATACGTTTCCAAGAATTTCTTTGTTCAGACGGTCTTTCAAGTGACGGCTTGTAACAAACTTTCCTTCGCGTCCTGCATATGGCGAGGTATTCACACCGAATGCCATGCGAATAACAGGTTCGTCCACTTCTAATCGTGCGAGTGGAGTACTGACATCTGTTCCAGAGATGGTGTCACCTACTTCAACCTCAGAAATGCCGGCCAGTACAAAAAGGTCGCCAGCAGAAATCGAGTCAACTTCGGTACGGCCGATGCCATCGAAAACACTCAATTGAGCGATGCGACGCTTTAGAGGATTGCCATCAGTGTCTTTGCCCCACAAAGCGACTGTCTGACCCTTTGTCATGACGCCACTGTGCACGCGACCGATGGCAAGACGTCCAAGGTAATCGGACGCATCGAGGTTGGTCACGAGGGCGGTAAGTGGTGCTGTTGGGTCACCTTTTGGTGCTGGAACAGTCTCAAGGATTGTGTCAAGGAGGCATGAGAGATCAGCGTCTGCGGCAGGCATACCAATTCCCATCATGGCGCGTCCTTCGCGTGCAACAGCCGAAATTACAGGGAAACCGAGTTGATCATCTGAACTAGCTAAGTCGAGGAACAGCTGTTCCACTTCTTCGAGCACTTCGTCTGGACGGGCATCGCCACGGTCAACTTTATTGATCACGAGAATGACAGGAAGACCAAGTCCAAGAGCCTTTGAAAGTACATAACGAGTTTGAGGCAATGGGCCTTCTGCAGCGTCGACCAGCAAAACAATTCCATCAACAAGGGCAAGAGCGCGTTCTACCTCTCCACCGAAGTCAGCGTGACCCGGAGTGTCTACGAGGTTGATGAGAGTGTCGCCCCAGTTGATACGAGCAGCTTTAGCGAGAATGGTGATCCCACGCTCGCGTTCCTGATCGTCGGAGTCCATAACGCGGTCTACAAGGGCCTGGTGAGCAGCGAAGGCTCCTGTTGAGCGAAGAAGGGTGTCTACGAGTGTGGTTTTGCCGTGATCGACATGCGCCACTAGGGCAACGTTACGTAATTGATTAGTCATGGGGGTATTTCTCAGTTCGGCTTTCCGAACTAGTCGAGGTCGTCTTCGGTTTCTTCGTCCTCGTCGTCGAAGCGCACCCCATAGCGCTCTGCGATGGCTGCGTATTCGTCGTCTTCAGAAGAGCTACTGCGTGAAGATTCACCCAGACCGAGGTCTGCGGCACTAGGGCCAGCTTGCTTCAATTTCCGCGCTTCTTCGAACCGGCGATGTCGACCCTTTTTCACGGTCGGTCTCCGAACAGTGTGTGGCACAAGTGCCGTATGGACAATTAACCAAATTCTACACGGTAATGAGACAAAAAGACGGGAATTGCCTCACACCTCAGGGATTGACACTAAACGGAGTCCAGCACCATTGTCTGGGCTAAAAGTGAGGGCTTTCCTACCCGCCACCAAGTCCTCGATGTCATTGCCCACAATCTCGGCTCGCCACCCATGTCGCAGTCGAGCGTTTTCGGATTTGTTGAGAAGATCTGTGATGTCTTTTCTTGTGCCTAGGAGGCCCGCATCAAGGTCTGATTGTCTCGCCAGCTCGGTGATCCATGCAGATACCAAAGTGGCTGCGGGACGAAGAGATTTGTCGACATCGTCACCATCTGATGATGGGAAAGATAAATCCCCAGTCGCAGAATTCTTGATGCCCTCGCTGATTGCTTCCAGAATCGCTCGACCTTGGGCCCCATTTGCATGTCGATTATCTACGCCTCTGCTTTGAAGAAGGTCTTCCGTTGTTCTCGGAGTTCGCTGCGCTACTCCCAGGATTGCGATGTCGGACAACACATGACGTGGAGGAAGATCGAGATCCATCGCGCGTTCTTCACGCCAATGCGCAACTGCTTGAGCCACCCAACGAGATTTTCCCTTTAGCGTGCGCACATCTTTCACACGAAGCCACGCATCATGTGGAGCGTGTGGCCCCGTTGGTCGAGTTCGTAATTCCTCGCATGCATCGCGTGCCCATTGCATACGACCACGCGCTTCCAATTCGTCGAATATCAACTTGCTCAACTCCGCAAGATATGCGACATCAGAAGCCGCATAGCGAAGTTGGTCTTTGGTTAATGGACGACGCAACCAATCGGTAAGCCTGTCACCTTTTGGAACATCAATTTTTAGTTTTGCTTGCAACAGCGATGCCAGTGATGGTTGCGAGTAACCAATAAATCCGGCGCAGAGTTGAGTATCGAGCATTTGAGAAGGAATAAATCCAAGAGACTGTGTGAGGACATCTAGATCTTGCTGGCCTGCATGAAGGATGCACATGTAAGGCCCTTCAAGTAACGGGCGCAACAATTTCGCATCCGCAGATATCGGATCAATCACCGCAATGCGATTCCCAGATGCGATTTGGATTAGTGCCAATTGTGGGTAGTAAGTTTTTTCACGGTGGAATTCAGTATCTAGGTAGTACTCGTTTGACTGCATCGCAAACTGAACGAACTCTTGCAGATCATGATTTGTGGCAATCCACTCATAGTGGATTTCAGACGGGATCGGCACCGACAACGACCTTCTTGTCCTCAGCGATCCATGCACCGGTGCCGCCCAAGACATTTACAAAATTGACATTTTGCAGGTTCGCTTGCTGAGACAGATGTTCACAAGCACGTGCACTACGCCCACCTGCCTGGCAAATCACATACACGGTGTCGCCTAATCCACATTCAGACTCCCGACCAACTAATTCAGAAAGCGGAATGTTGATAGCGCCCGGCACATGGCCCGAGATGTATTCGTCTAGTTCACGAACGTCGATGAGTATCGGGGCATCGAGTTCGGATAGTTCATTAGTAGTCACCGCAAAGCTCATAACTACACCGTAGTTCCATCGTCTGTGGCGTCGAGGTCTGCTGGTGTATTGATGTTTCGCACAGCCATTGCTGGCACAGGCACCTCAGCAACATCAAGAAGCACTGCAGCGCGATGCACGGCCCTCTCGTTGCGTTTCCAAACAGACTGCAATGTAGTTAGGCACTCTTCCTTTGACCAAGCAGCACACAACCAATTAAGTCGATCAGTGCGACCAACCGTTGCCTGCGCGTCATCAAGACCACGAACAAGACTTTGAATTACCGCAGGGGTAATAAACGGCATGTCACACGAGAGCACCACGACAGCATCATTGGTTGCTGCTTTCAGAGAAGTAATAACTCCACCGAGAGGCCCCTCTCCTGGAAAGGCATCCTTCTTCCACACTGCATTGATGCCTTTGGCGCGAGATTGCGGACCTCCAATAAGGAATACCTGTGCTGCCCCAGCTTCATGGGCCGCTTGCACGACTCGCGAGGCCATAGACGAACCTTCCACTTCAAAGGTCGCCTTATCGGTTCCCATACGAGAACTGTCTCCCCCAATGAGAACGGCAACAGTGAAATCCTGTCCAGACATAGTGTCAAGGCTAAGGGCATCTGGGCATCTATGGTGGGGTCATGAGCGCAATATGGGCAGCAACATCAACCGGATTCGATATTGAAACCATCAAAACGGCCGCATTGGGCATTTCAGGTGCCTCACTCATCATCGGGTTAATACTCATGAAAGTGGTGTCAAATGTCGTGGGCAAGGTGGTTTCACTTGTGGTTTTCGTAGCAATCGCGCTTGGCGGTTATTCACAACGAGCATCCATCGTGGATTGTGCAAACAAAGTGCAGGCAGAAGCCACAACAGCGAGTGCCGACGCGCCTGAGGCCGTATGTAACTTCTTTGGTCAAGAGATCACGCTCAAGATTCCTCAGCCATCCAAGTGAGGCGTGACGAGCAGACGAGCGAATTCTGCTGAGTGCGTCATATGGGCGTTATGGCCCGCGCCATCGATGCACACCAATGAACTGTTAGAGATATTGCTAGAAAGCCATCGTGCGCCGTCTGCGTGATGCGCAGAACCACGATTGCCATATCCGCATAACACACGTGTATTTATAAGTGCTGCTTCCCACGGTGCAGACTGCCTCAGCGAAGACAACTCCCCAACTAATGCTTGGCCTTCTCTTCGTCGTTCTGTCTTAGTTCGCTCTGGGAGTGCATTCCATCTCTCCTGCCCAATGAGACGAACCATAAATGCTTCGGCCGCTACATCAACGTGCGAAGCAACACCAATCGCTCCAGCAGTTGTACCTGGCCACCAATCAAACCATGACAAGGGTGTTTCATACGTAGTGACACCCTTGATTTGCTTTCCCAGGGATTCCGCAGCAGCAAGGGCAACATTTCCTCCATAACTATGCCCAATCAGAATGGCATCGCGACCCGCCAGCAATTTGCTTAAATCCTGCACTTGGTCGGCCACCGCGAATGGACCTGGGTGCGGCCACGACTTTGCATACCCCCTACGGTCGTATCGAAGCACCCGTGCAACATCATGAAGTTGACGAGACAGACGGAGCATGCCAGAGCTTCGATCCAAACTGCCATGGATAAGTACAACTAGTGGAGGGCCGTTGCGCCCTGCTTCCTCGGAAAATATATGGGCTTCATCCGATGAATGATGTTGTGCCCCCGTCATTCTCTTATCATTCCATACGAATGGAATTAATACTTGTTCGTCATGGTTTGCCGATTCGTCGAGAAAACACAGTTGGTCCAGCCGACCCCGAACTGTCCGCAGAAGGGCACGAACAGGCTCGCCTATTCGGTGAGTACATGCGTGTCGAACGCATCGATGGCTTGTACACCAGCCCACTGAAAAGGGCGCACCAAACAGCACAGCCGTTATCGGGTTTTATTGGCGTAACACCAGAGATCGTTCCGGGAGTTGCTGAATGGGATCAGAATTCCAATGAGTACATCCCCATCGAAGAGTTAAAGGCTGCCAATGATCCGCGATGGCGCGAGATGATGGATGGTGGTTGGTCATCGGATGAAGTACCGGAAGAATTTCATAATCGTGTTATTGAGTCATTAGAAACGATCATCTCTCGTCACAAGGGAGGAACTGCCGTTGTGACATGTCACGGTGGAGTTATCAATGAATATCTATCGCATGTTCTCGGACTCGAGTCGAATCAGTTCTTCTATCCGAACTACACATCTATTCATCGCATAGCAGCATCATCAGCTGGGCATAGAAGCATTCTTTCCATTAATGAGACGCCACATTTACGTGGAAGCGGTTTACCCATCGGATTGTTCAATGGCTGAAACATCAATACAAAATCTCATACATTGGCTCGACCAGTGTCCAACGCCGTTCCACGTAGTTGAGCGCGCCGGAAATGTTTTGAGTGCTTCTGGCTTTGTTCCGACTACTTCACTTACCGACGAACTTCCCACCAAGGGTTATCTATCGTTAGACGGAGCGGTGATTGCGTGGCACCTTGGCAAGCCGACAGGTTCGCTGCGCATCATCGGTGCACACACAGACTCACCTAATCTGCGCGTACGACCAAATCCAGACTTAGTTACTGCTGGTTGGTCTCAGCTTGGAGTTGAAATTTACGGTGGTGTCCTTTTAAATTCGTGGCTCGATAGAGATCTTGGTATCGCAGGCCGTGTGATCGATGCATCAGGCTCATCTCATTTGTTCTCTATCGCAAGCCCTGTTGCGCGTATCCCACAACTAGCAATTCACCTTGACCGTGAGATTTCTGAGCGTGGTTTACTCCTCGACCGCCAACAACACATGAACCCGGTGTGGGGCCTTAATGCCCCATCGTTCAAGGAATGGCTGCAATCCACTACGGGCGTACAAGCTGTTGCCTACGATGCACATCTTTTTGATGTGACCCCAGCGCAACTCGTGGGAAACAAAAATGAATTTCTTGCTAGTGCACGACTCGACAATCAGGTTTCTTGCTGGGCGGCCGTTGAAGCGCTCGCAACTTCACAATCTTCAGACAACTCGTACATCATTGTTCTCAATGACCATGAAGAGGTGGGATCAGAAAGCAGCAGAGGTGCAGCTGGACCTTTATTGTCAAACATTGTTTCACGCATTGCTGATCAACATTCTTTGTCCGGTGGAGCACGCTTCGATCGCGCGGAGCAATCCTGGTGCTTGTCTGCAGACAACGCTCATGCGATTCATCCCAACTACATAGAACGTCATGAGCCCTTACATGCACCGCGCCCCAACGCTGGACCTGCGCTGAAACTGAACGGCAATCAGAGATACGCGACATCTGCACGAGGCGCAGCACATCTAACA
>DAISXE010000028.1:1391-15201 GCA_036826015.1 Ilumatobacteraceae bacterium | reverse complement strand
GCCCTGTTCTAGAAGAAGCGAAACGCCTTGAGGACCAAGGCCATCGCATCATGAAACTGAACATTGGTAATCCATACCCGTTTGGTTTTGAAACTCCGCCAGAAATTTTGGTGGACGTCACGCGTCACTTACAAGAGTCTCAGGGCTATTCCGATTCACAGGGAATTCGTTCCGCGCGAACAGCAGTTGTGCAGCACTATCAGGATCGCGGAATCGACATTACGAACCCCGACGACATTTGGCTTGGCAATGGCGTGAGCGAATTGATTCAGCTTTCCCTCAACGCATTGCTCGATGAAGGTGATGAAGTTCTTATTCCAGCTCCGGATTATCCGTTGTGGACTGCAAGCACCAGCCTTGCTGGTGGTAACCCGGTGCATTACCTATGTGACGAAGACGATGAATGGAATCCAAACTTGGATGACATGCGCTCGAAAATCACAAGCCGAACACGCGCCATTGTGGTGATTAACCCCAATAACCCAACGGGTGCTGTGTATAGCAAGACTGTG
This sequence comes from Ilumatobacteraceae bacterium, assembly GCA_036826015.1. Classification (GTDB taxonomy): domain Bacteria; phylum Actinomycetota; class Acidimicrobiia; order Acidimicrobiales; family Ilumatobacteraceae; genus UBA2093. Next base: position 14,689 of record DAISXE010000028.1, on the reverse strand, counting down.
TTGCGCGCCATTGCAGACCTTGCCATCGAACACAATCTCGTAGTTTTTGCTGACGAGATTTACGACAAGATTTTGTATGACGATGCAGTGCATCACACCTTTGCTGCACTTGCACCAGATTGTTTGGTCTTTACATTCAACGGATTATCAAAGGCGTATCGTCTTGCTGGTTTCCGTTCCGGTTGGATGATGGTGACTGGGCCGCGTAAGCATGCAGAGAGTTACATCGAAGGCATCAACATGCTGACGAATATGCGACTTTGCTCAAACGTTCCTGCACAGCACGCCATTCAAACCGCGCTCGGTGGTCGCCAAAGCATCAAAGATCTCATCCTGCCTGGTGGTCGACTCCTTGCGCAGCGCGATGCTGCAGTCACCGCACTGCGTGCAATTCCCGGAGTGTCGGTGGTCGAACCCAAAGGCGCTTTGTATGTGTTTCCAAAACTCGACCCGCAGATGTATCCGATTGCAGATGATCGTCGTTTCGTTTTGGACTTTTTGCGCGCAGAAAAAGTGTTACTTGTTCAAGGAACCGGCTTTAACTGGCCAACTACCGACCACGTTCGCATTGTGACGTTGCCGTGGGCAAAAGACCTCACAGAGGCAATCGGCCGACTCGGCAATTTCTTGTCTACGTATACGCCACCGAAGTAGCGGCGTCTTTTATTCGCCGGGGCTAGCAGCCAACGGTGCATTTTGTTCGGCTAAACGGCGCTCACCGTTTTCCAATGCATCCATGAGGTGAATTGCAATGTCTGCAACTTTCACGGTGTCTTCTTCAGCACCCGCAGCCTTCACACCATCGTCAAGCATGATGTAGCAGAAGGGGCATGCAGTGGCGACGCGACTTGCGCCTGTACTGATTGCTTCTTGAGCGCGTTCGTCATTGACTTTGGTACCAATCGACTCTTCCATCCACATGCGAGCACCACCGGCGCCGCAGCACATGCCTTTTGTTCCGTTACGTGGCATCTCAACAATTTGTACGCCCTTAATGGAACCAACAATCTTTCGAGGTGCTGAGTACACGTCGTTATGGCGACCCAAGTAGCACGAGTCGTGATACGTGATGCGATCTTCGAGTGACGCGTTACGAATATCAAGCTTGCCCGAATCAATAAGGTGTTCAAGGAATTCACTGTGGTGAACCACTTCGTAGTTGCCACCCAATTGTGGGTACTCGTTCTTCAATGTGTTGAAGCAGTGTGGGCACTGCGTAATGATCTTGCGCACACCCATGCCGTTCAGCATTTCAATGTTTGGAATCGCAAGCATCTGGAAGAGGTATTCGTTTCCAGAACGACGAGCAGAGTCACCTGTGCACATTTCGCTTGGTCCCAGAATGGCAACATCAATGTCTGCGCGCTCGAGCAACTTAGCCATTGCTTGTGTGACCTTCTTGTTCTTGTCATCGAATGAACCTGCACAGCCCACCCAGTACAAGTACTCGTGATTGAAAGCAGCACCCGGATCGACAACTTCAACGTTCAAGTCTTTGGCCCAATCGGCACGATCATTCTGGTTCATACCCCATGGGTTTCCTTGGTTTTCCATGGCACGGTATGCGTTACCAAGTTCGGCAGGGAAGTTGCTTTCCATGAGAGACAAGTAACGACGCATGTCGAGAATCTTGTCGAGGATTTCAATATGAACTGGGCAGATCTCGTCACATGCTTTACATGTTGTGCAGGACCACACTTCTTCTGCCGTGATTCGTTCAAACAATGAGTTCGCACCAATGGTGATTTCTGAATCGACGGAGAGTGGTGGAGAAACCATTCCGCCGGGTGCGTGAGAAGCCGTTGCGGCCATTACTTCGCCAGTTTTTAGAACAATCTCGCGAGGGTCAAGTGGCTTACCTGTTGCATGCGCAGGGCACACACTTGTGCAGCGACCACACATGGTGCATGCATCGGTGTCAAGCAATTGCTTCCACGTGAAATCTTCGACCACTGCAGCGCCAAAACTCTCGAGAGAAGTCTCGGTGAGGTTGGGCATTGCACGCATTGCACCCTTTGGACGATCGCGGTCTTTGAGGTACATGTTCAGTGGCGAAGTGAAGATGTGACGCAACATGGTGATTGGCAGAAGGGCCAAGAAGGCAATAAATGACACAACGTGGGAGACCCACATTGCTTGATGCCAATTCTCTAATGCATTGAGGGAAGAACCGTCGACCAACTGTGAGAGTGGGTATCCGATAAATGACCAGCTCTCGAAAGACATGTCTTTGCCGCCAACGGTAGACACAGCGATGCGGAACATTTCTGCACCGAAGCCGGTGAGGCCAATGGCCAACATGACACCAAGGATGATGCCGTGTTCTTTCTTGGTCTTAATGCGAATGCGATATGGCTGCTGCACGTAGCGACGAATGATGGCCCACACGACACCAATGGTGAAGACGAGTCCAGCGAAATCACCAACAAATACGTAGCCCTGGTACACGCCACCGTGGAGGAACTTCAGTGACTCGGGTAATTGGTGGTCCAATTCAAGAACGGTGGTTACACCGAGAAGAACAAGGAAACCGAAATACATCATGGAGTGCATGAGGCCCGCAGCACTATCGCGCAACAACGTACGCATGTAGACGCCGGCACGGTAATCAGCAAGACGACGTTTTGCGTTCTTTGGCGTTGTGCGACGGCGATCAGGTGCACCGCGTTCCCAGTTGCGAATGCGATTGGCGAACTGGAATGAACCCCACACCAACATGGCGGGAAGGATTGTGTAGAAGGCCGCCTGCAATGGACCAGGAATTCCTTCGAACACTTCACGTGTGACTTCAGATGTTGCGTGCCACTTTGTGAACTGCGGAACGATGCCCGACAACAAAGTGAAAGTACCCATGCCGATGCCGATGGCTATCGAGAGTTGGTATGGGCGAAGGCGCTTGGGGCCCTTCTCGGTGGTGGGAGACGCGTTGCTACTCATGCGTCTATAACGCTAGTGGTCGCAGGGGCTAAGAACCCGACCCGTCAAAGGGTTATGGCTCTAAAAGATGTGAAATCAGCCGTAGTGGGCGCGGTCAAGTTCGCGTACTCGGGTGGCCAAAGCCTTGAGCAACTTGCGAGAGATCGCTGGGATGTTTTCAATGGCACCCTTGAGGGCACGCTCGGAAACAACGAGTAGACGAACGTCGGTGTCGGCAATAACTGCGGCAGTGCGTGGACCGTGGTCGAGCAACGACAACTCACCAATAACGGAACCGGCTTTGGCAGTGCCAATCTTTTTGCCGTTGCGCTTTACAGTGGCGGAACCTTCCAAGATGACGTAGGCCTCGCGACCAGTTTGTCCTTGGTCCATGATGATGGTGCCCGCTTTGAGGACTCGCTCGGACGAGTTCTTCACTACAAGGGCGAGTTCTTTGGATGAGCATTCGGAGAACAATGCAATGTTGCGAAGGTGATCAACTGAGGATTTTGTGCTTGCCATGTGCATAAGTGTACGCCTATTAGGAGGGCACATTTATCACTGTGACTAATGAGACTTTGCTTGGTTCGCAACACCTTCGATAGCAGCACGAATCTTTTCTTGGTCACCGAGATACGAGACATTTTCAATCTGCAGGGAGTCAGACAAGGAGTACAAACGGGGCACTCCTGTTGGAATATTGAGCTCTGCAATGTCTGCTTCCGAGATTCCTTCAAGCGCCATTACGAGTGCTCGGAGTGAATTGCCATGTGCCGCAACAAGGACATTCATTCCGGCCTGAAGTTGGGGCACCACAGTCTCGTGGAAATGGGGGACAACGCGCTCCACCACATCTTTGAGGCATTCAGTGGCGGGCAATAACGCTCGATCGATAAAGCGGTATCGAGAATCATTGGCCGGATGCTCGGGGCTGTTGCTGTCAACGGGTGGTGGTGGAACATCAAAACTGCGCCGCCAGACCTTGGTTTGTGCCTCGCCGTGCTGCTCGGTGGTGGCCTTCTTATCGAGACCTTGCAAAGCGCCGTAATGGCGCTCGTTCCATTTCCAGTGCCGTTCCACGGGGAGCCACACCTGGCCCATGCCATTCAAGGCAAGGTGGCAGGTCATGACAGCGCGGGTCAATAAAGAGGTATGCGCCACGTCGAAACTCAGGCCAGCCTCGGCCATCACGGTGCCGGCTGCGGCTGCCTCTTCTAGGCCCTGGGCCGAGAGGGGCACATCGTGCCAGCCAGTAAAGAGGTTCAGTTCGTTCCACGTGCTTTGGCCGTGGCGTAGGAGGACAAGTTTTCCGAGCACGTTCTCATCGTATGCCGAACCCATTGGTACGGCGAAACAAGGCTCATCTCAGAAGTTGAGTGTTGTTGTATCAACTTTTCTGCTACGGAAGTTGTTATCTAGCCTGAGCCCCCTTATTCTTACGGTACCCCCGCTCTGGTGCCCCCCACCACAGCACATACAAGAGGAGTCATCACCATGGCAAAAGCAGTCGGCATCGACCTTGGAACCACCAACTCAGTTGTTGCAGTTCTTGAAGCAGGCGAACCAGTTGTTATTCCAAACGCAGAAGGCGCACGCACCACACCATCCATCGTGGCCTTCTCAAAGTCCGGCGAAGTTCTCGTTGGCGAAGTCGCAAAGCGTCAAGCCATTACCAACCCAGATCGCACATTTCGCAGCGTGAAGCGCGAGATGGGTAAGTCCTGGACATCTCCAGACATCGACGGCAAGAAGTACACAGCACAAGAGATCAGTGCGCGCACACTCATGAAGTTGAAGCGTGACGCAGAGGCATACCTTGGCGACACCGTTACCGATGCAGTTATTACTGTTCCTGCATATTGGGGCGACGCAGAACGTACCGCCACAAAAGAAGCTGGCGCTATTGCTGGTCTGAATGTGTTGCGCATCATTAACGAGCCAACTGCTGCAGCACTTGCATACGGCTTGGAAAAGTCTTCGCAAGACGAAATCATTTTGGTATTCGACCTTGGTGGCGGAACATTCGACGTTTCAGTTCTTGAAATTGGTGACGGCGTGTTTGAAGTACGCAGCACCGATGGCGACAAAGTCCTCGGTGGTGACGACTGGGACCAACGCATCATTGATTGGTTGACACAGCAGTTCAAGAGCGCACACGGCATCGACTTGGCACAAGATCGTATGGCAGTACAGCGCCTCAAGGAAGCCGCTGAAAAAGCAAAGATTGAGTTGTCGCAAACACAACAGACACAAATCAACTTGCCGTTCATTACAGCAACTGCTGAAGGTCCATTGCACCTCGACGAGCAACTCACTCGTTCAAAGTTCCAAGAGATGACAGCAGATCTTGTAGAGCGTTGCCGCGTGAAGTTCGATTCGGTAATTAAAGACGCCGGCCTCACTACTGCACAGATCAATCACGTCATTCTTGTTGGTGGTTCAACTCGTATGCCAGCAGTGCAAGACCTCGTGCAGAGCCTCACCGGCAAAGAGCCAAACAAGTCTGTAAACCCAGACGAAGTAGTTGCTGTTGGTGCAGCAATTCAGGCTGGTGTTCTGAAGGGTGACGTAAAGGATGTTCTTCTCCTCGACGTGACTCCATTGTCTTTGGGTATTGAAACCAAGGGCGGCGTCATGACCAAACTCATCGAGCGCAACACCACAATCCCAACGCGTCGTACCGAGGTGTTTACTACCGCCGAAGACAATCAACCATCTGTGGAAATCAATGTTCTGCAGGGTGAGCGCGAAATGGCTAGCTACAACCAGTCATTGGGCACATTCACATTGGCCGACTTGCCTGCTGCAACACGTGGCACTCCACAGATCGAAGTTACTTTCGATATTGATGCCAACGGCATTGTGCAGGTATCAGCCAAGGATCGTGCCACTGGTAAGGACAACTCGCTTGTCATCACCAGCTCGTCTTCTCTCAGCAAAGACAAGATCGAAGAGATGATTCGCGATGCAGAGGCTCACGCCGAAGACGACAAGCGTCGTCGTGATGAAGCAGAAGTGCGCAACAATGCAGACTCGCTTGTGTATCAAACCGAAAAAGTTTTGCGTGAGCAGGGAGACCAAGTTGCTGCTGATGAAAAGCAAGCGGTCGAAGGCCCTCTTGCTGAACTGAAAACTGCAATCGCCGGCAACGACATCGACAAGATCAAGTCAGCTACCGAAACGCTTATGGGTGTCAGTCAGGCATTCACTCAGAAACTGTACGAAGCAGCAGCACGTGACAGTGACGCAGCCGGAACATCTGCTTCTGGTGCATCGGCAACCAACGATGACGACATCGTTGATGCTGAAATCGTGGACGAGCAGTAAGACATGTCAGACGAAAGTTCGGAACAGCCACTCGAGTCGCAAGACGACAATGAGCTGTCCACGCCATCACTCGATGATGTCGTTCCAGACGATGCATCTGAGCTAATCGAACACGACATCCACGCTTTGCTTGCAGAACGTGATCAATTCAAAGACATTGCGCTTCGTTTGCAAGCAGATTTCGAGAACTACAAAAAGCGCGTCAACACGCAGTTGTCAGACGAAACAAATCGTGCCACTGGTCGCCTTGTGGAATCGATGCTTCCTGTACTCGATGCCTGTGAAGCTGCCTATACCCATGGGGTAGAAGGTGTTGAACCAATCTGGTCAGCACTTATTGCCACATTGGAAAAGCAGGGTCTAGTTGCTCTCGATCTTCTTGATAAGCCGTTCGACCCAGCTAACGCTGAAGCAGTGGTTCATGAAGAAGGCGACGGTGGTGAATCTGTTGTTGTCGAAGTGTTGCGCACCGGTTACGAGTGGAAAGGCCGCGTCTTGCGCGCAGCCATGGTGAAGGTGAAGGGGTAGGCATTGGCTGCCCAACGCGAGTGGTTTGAAAAGGACTATTACGCAGTTCTCGGTGTGTCGAAAGATGCCACCGATAAAGAAATCTCGAAGGCATATCGACGTCTTGCACGCCAGTATCACCCTGATGCAAATCCAGGTGACACTGCTGCAGAGAACAAGTTCAAAGATATTTCTGCTGCGTATGACGTTGTCGGAGATGAAACCAAACGTACTGAGTATGACGAAGTGCGTCGCATGGGACCAATGGGCGGCATGGGCGGCCCTGGTGGCGCACAGAACTTCTCATTCGACATGGGTGGCGATGGCCTAGGCGACATTCTTGGTCAAATGTTTGGCCGTTCTGGTGGCCGTCGCGGCGCATCGAGCGCTGGTCCACAGCGTGGCAAAGACATTGCAACAACTCTCACGCTCGATTTCGTTGATGCTGCTCATGGCATCACCACTTCGTTACACCTCACTGCAGATGCACAATGCAGTTCTTGTTCAGGTTCGGGTGCACGACCTGGAACATCTCCTAAAACCTGCAGTTCTTGTGGTGGTCGCGGCAGTGTTGCTGACAATCAAGGAATGTTCTCTTTTTCTCAACCATGTCGATTGTGCGGTGGAGCAGGTTCCACTATCGAGTTTCCATGTTCCACATGTCGTGGCTCTGGAATCGAGCGACGTCCACGTGAAGTAAATGTGCGTATTCCTGCTGGCGTCGACAACGGACAAAAGATTCGCCTGAAGGGCCGTGGCACACCCGGACGTAATGGCGGTCCCGCTGGTGATCTGTTTGTCGAATGTGTAGTCACACCGCACCCATTGTTCGCACGTGAAGGTCTGAATTTGCTGACTCGCGTCGCTGTTTCGTTTACTGAAGCTGTTCTTGGTGCAACTATTTCCGTACCCACACTCGAGGGCACGGAAGTATCGCTGAAATTAAAGCCTGGAACTCAATCGGGCTCGCGTCATCGTGTGAAATCGAAGGGTATTGAAACGGCTAAAAATACAGGTGACCTCATTGTCACTGTCGATGTTGCCGTGCCCACCACTTTGTCTTCCGACGAACGCACGGCCGTAGAAGCACTGCATGAAGTTCTGTCATCACCACGCAGAAAGGCACAGTCATGAGTACGGATCGAATTCAAGCTGTGTATGTCATTTCGGTGGCTGCTGAATTAGCGGGCATGCATCCGCAAACGTTGCGCATTTATGAGCGCCGTGGCTTATTGACGCCGGCTCGTACCAATGGTGGTAACCGTCGGTACAGCGATGCCGACATTGAGCGCTTGCGTCGTATTGCAGATCTTGCTGCAACCGGAATGAATCTTGAAGGCATTCGTCATGTCATGTCTCTCGAACAAGAAGTGGTGAGACTGCGTAGTGAAGTTGAACAACTACGCCAAGGCCTGATGCATGCCATTCGCGAAATTGAAAACCGTGGCGGCGCGCTTGTGCCACTGCGTCAGACCGTTGCGCGTTTCGGCGAGCGCCCCAGCATCTTTGACCCGAATCGTTAATTGAGGAATTCCTATGGCAATTGATCCAAAAAAATGGACAACTAAAACAACAGAAGCAATTGCGGCTGCTGGTGACCAAGCGCGCGCCAACGGAAACCCCGAAGTAACTCCCGACCACGTGCTGCGCGCACTTGTTAGCCAAACAGACACCATTGTTCCGTCGTTGCTTCAGAAACTGGGCATTGCTCCTGGCATGCTTCGTAGCAAAGCCGACGATGCCATCGCATCTCTTCCACGTGCAACGGGCGGCGCAGAACCTCGCATGAATCGTGAGCTCGGCACCGTATTAGAAGATGCCGACACCGTCCGCCGTGACCTGCACGATGATTACTTGTCTGTCGAGCATCTTGTTCTTGCCATGCATAAGCGAGTGGGCATCGGAACCGAAGAAATGCTTGTTGCGTTGAAAGAAGTTCGTGGTTCACACCGTGTCACCACTCCCGATCCGGAATCACAATTCGCTGCACTAGAAAAATATGGAGTTGATCTCACAGCACGCGCACGCGCCGGCAAGATTGACCCTGTCATCGGTCGTGATGAAGAAATTCGTCGCGTTATTCAAGTGTTGTCGCGACGCACAAAAAACAACCCAGTGTTAATCGGCGAACCAGGTGTTGGTAAGACGGCAATTGTTGAAGGTTTGGCGCGACGCATTGCCGACGGTGACGTTCCTGAAGGTTTGAAAGACAAGCGTTTAGTGTCTCTCGACATCAGTGCAATGTTGGCTGGCGCAAAGTATCGCGGTGAATTTGAAGAGCGCTTTAAAGCAGTGCTGAAAGAAATCACAGATGCCGATGGTCAGGTCATCACATTCGTTGATGAGATGCACATGCTTGTGGGTGCTGGTGGTGCAGAAGGCGCGATGGACGCCGGCAACATGATTAAACCCATGTTGGCTCGTGGTGAATTGCGCATGGTGGGTGCCACCACTCTCGATGAGTATCGCAAGTATGTAGAGAAAGATCCTGCATTAGAACGACGCTTTCAGCAGGTGTACGTGGGCGAACCAACAGTTGCCGACACCATTGCAATTTTGCGTGGCTTGAAAGAGCGGTACGAAGTGCATCATGGTGTGCGTATCCAAGACTCTGCTCTGGTGAGTGCAGCTGTGCTGTCTAATCGTTATCTCACAAATAGGTTCTTGCCAGACAAAGCAATCGACCTCATGGATGAGGCCGCTAGCAAACTACGAATTGAAATTGACTCTCTCCCCACGGAGATCGACATTGTGCAGCGTCGCATTCTGCAGTTAGAGATTGAACGTGTTGCCTTGGAGAAGGAAACCGATGCCGTTTCGCTTGAACGCTTGAATGCACTTGTGGAAGAACTCAATGGGCTTCAAGGCGAAGTCGACATTATGAAGAAACATTGGGAATCTGAACGAGAAGCAATTTCTGCGATTCGTACTTTGAAAGAGGAACTCGAAAACTTGCGGTCTTCTGTGGAAAGAGAAACTGATCTCTCCGTGGCAGCCGAGATTCGCTATGGCCGCATTCCTGAAGTTGATCGCCGTATTGATCAGGCCACACAGCACTTAGACAAGTTGCAGTCCACACAGCGCATGTTGAAAGAAGAAGTAGACGCGGAAGATATTGCGGAAGTTGTTTCTAAATGGACTGGTGTGCCTGTGAGCAAATTGCTCGAGGGCGAAATGCACAAATTGGTCAACCTTGAAGCACACCTGCATCAGAGAGTCATTGGTCAAGACGAAGCTGTAGTTGCTGTTTCGAATGCAATTCGTCGTAGTCGCGCAGGGTTGTCTGACCCAAACAAACCAATTGGTTCTTTCATGTTTCTAGGCCCCACTGGTGTGGGTAAAACAGAACTTGCACGCGCTCTTGCTGAGTATTTGTTTGATGATGAAAAAGCAATGGTGCGCATCGACATGGCCGAATATATGGAGAAGCATTCTGTGAGTCGTCTCATCGGTGCACCACCGGGTTATGTGGGATACGACCAAGGTGGCCAACTAACAGAACTGGTGCGTCGTCGTCCGTATTGCGTTGTGCTGCTTGACGAGATTGAAAAAGGTCATCCCGACGTGTTCAACGTGCTGTTGCAACTTCTCGACGATGGTCGCCTCACAGATGGTCAAGGTCGCACAGTTGACTTCACCAATGTGGTGCTCATCATGACTAGCAACTTGCCAGGTGACCCCATCGAATATTTCCGCCCAGAATTTGTGAACCGCATTGACGAGATTGTCCGCTTCCGTTCTTTAACAGAAGAAGATCTGGGCCAGATTGTGGAGGTTCAGTTAGAGCACCTTGTGCAGCGAATGGCAGACCGCCGCATCACACTTCAAGTCACACCTGCTGCTCGCACATGGTTGGCGACGCGTGGTTTCGACGCAAGCTTTGGTGCACGTCCACTAAAGCGTCTTATCCAACGAGAGATTGCTGATAAGTCGGCAGTTCTGATCTTGGAAGGTTCAGTGGCTGACGATGGGGCCATCAAAGTGGACGAGCTGAACGGCGAGTTGGTCGTTAAGAGCGTCGCACTCTGAATGGTCCGTGTTATCTGAAGGGGTCGAAAAGGCGCTTACAGTGAAGGCATGAGCCTGCCTGAACGTCGCGATGTCCCAACTATTGGTGAGGTAGTTCGTACGCCACCAAGTTGTTTTGCAAAAGTTCAGGGTTACGACTGGCCACACCACGAAGTAACGGTGGGGCCAGGATTGCAGATGGCGTATGTAGATGCGGGTGATCCGAACGCTAAAGAAACAGTATTGCTACTGCACGGCGAACCCATGTGGGGTTTTCTGTATCGCAAAATGGTGACGCCGTTTGTTGATGCGGGTTATCGCGTCATTGTTCCCGACCTCATTGGGTTTGGTCGCTCAGACAAACCAACAGATGAGTTTGCGTACTCGTATAGCAACCACGTTGCGTGGGTGCGTGAATTAGTGGAAAAACTCGGGCTCACCAACATCACATTCTTTGGGCAAGATTGGGGCGGTCTGATTGGTGGCAGAGTCATTGCAGAAATTCCCGATCGTTTTGCTCGTGTTGTGTTTTCAAATACAGGGCTGCCGCGCTCTGGTCCCGGCGTACCTTTCGCAACTGCGCAGCAACCACTTGATCCGCAGATGGTGAAAGACGCAATGGGGATTGACTGGCGCGACACAGTTGATTCGGAGAACAGAATCATTGCAGACAAGGTGCATGCAATTGTTGAAGCAGGACCGTTCTTTTATTTCTTGGCGTGGCGTTTGTATGCGCAAGAAGTAAGCGAACTCATCCCATCGAAAATCGTGCCGGGTTGGTGTCTTACAGAATTAACGCCAGACGCGCTTGCTGCGTACGACGCACCGTACCCGTCGCATGAATTCTCTGCGGGTGCGCGCAGATTCCCGATGTTGGTTCCCATTTCTGCAGACGACAAAGAACGTCTGAAGGGCGACGCCGCGTGGGAAGTCTTCAACACATTCTCAAAACCAGTTCTCACCATCTGGGGAGACCGTTGCCCTCATACGTATCTCGAAATGGGCAAGCAGTATCGCGAAGGAATTCCAGGAACGCAATTGCCAGGAATTGAACACAAGGTGTATCGGGCGAGTCATTTCATTCAAGAAGATCTCGGACCAGAGATTGCCGCCGACATGCTTCAATTCATTAAGACTTTTCCACTTACAAAATAAGTAAGAAGGAATTAGTTAGTCAGGAAAGCGACGACGGATTGCATTTCCGTGAGCCGGGAAGCCTTCATGGTCTGACAATGCGATCACTGTTGGGGCCATGCGACGCAGTGCAGTTTCATTTGCTTTAGCGATTGCTGTGTGCTTCAAGAATGCATTCACGGTGATGCCAGATGAAACATGAGCAAATCCGCTTGTTGGTAATGACGCAGGAACACCGATAACAAAGTTGCCTGCGCTGAACGGCGTGTGTTGCCCAATCAAGATTTCGCCGGCATTGATGATTCCGTCGACAACCATTTCTTCGTGTTGTGCAGAAACTGCAACTTGGCAATGTTCTGGTGCGTACAAGTTGGCTACTTCAATAGCTTCAGCCAATGAGGTAACAAGAATGGCGCCGCCATTTTCGCCAAGTGATGCCCGACATGCCTCGGCACGATTTGCTGGTAAATCACCAATTTGAATCTGCAGTTCATTCTCGACCGCTTCAATAATGTCTTGCGATGTGCAGACCAAAACAACTGATGAATCTGTTCCGTGTTCTGCTTCTATAAGAAGGTCAGATGCGAGTCTTCCGATGTGTGCAGTGTCGTCTGCGACAACAAGACTTTCAGTGGGGCCGAGCAGCATCATCGTTGCAAGTCCGTGACGTTGCATTTCCACTTGTGCCAATGTGACAGCAGGACTGCCAGGGCCAACAACTTTGCGAACTTTTGGAATTGATTCGGTGCCAAAACCAAGTGCAGCGATTCCGGCTGGGCCATTAATGCGAAAGACCTGTGTGATGCCGAGTAGTCGACAGATGACAAGAACTGCCGGATCTACTTCTCCGTTGCCTCCAGGGATGGGTGGTACAACCAAAACAATGTTGGGAACTCCGGCGACTACTGCAGGAACACCTAATTGATATGCAACAGATGGGTAACTTGCTTTGCCACTTGGCACGAACAGACCCACGCTTGAGATGGGTGACACCTTTTCTCCGGCGATCAGACCATTTTCAATTTCCATCTGCCAATCGCCTGAACGTTCCAGCAACTGGTCATTGAAGGCTCGAAGATGTGAGATGGCATCGATAATGGCGTTTTCGAGTACTGGATCAATAGAGGCTGTAGCGATTTCTTCAGCAGTTACGCGCAATTGAGATGGGGAAATTGTGATGCCGTCGAACTTCTGTAGGGCATCACAGACGGCTTGGTCGCCACGTAAGCGCACATCTTCGATGAGAGAGCCAATGGATTCACGTAAATCTGAGTTGAAGATGTCGGCGAGGCCACGCTGGCAGTGAGCATCTCGTTCAGAAGCGGTCATCTGGGACCAAGTTTGACGACGAAGGATGGGGCTCACACAGAAAAACCTACCTGTTGAGACCTATTGATATGGGCTGA
>DAISXE010000028.1:0-1291 GCA_036826015.1 Ilumatobacteraceae bacterium | reverse complement strand
AGGATGGGGCTCACACAGAAAAACCTACCTGTTGAGACCTATTGATATGGGCTGAGTTTCGTTTTGACCGAGTAGAGTTAGTTCACGTTCCGAAGGAGGAGCGTTGCATGGCCATCACCGTTGTTGTAGGTACCCAGTGGGGCGATGAAGGCAAGGCCAAAGTCATTGACCTCCTCGCCGCTTCTCACCAGATTGTCGCTCGTTATCAAGGTGGCCACAATGCCGGCCACACCGTTGTCATCGGTGATCAGAAATACGCCTTGCAACTCACCCCAAGCGGTGTTTTTTATGACACGGTGACCCCAGTTATTGGCAATGGTGTTGTCGTTGACCTGCCCACATTGTTCAAAGAAATCGATTCGCTTGAATCACGAGGCATCTCAACAAAGCGTCTCAAAGTGAGCAGTCTTGCGCATCTGATTTTCCCTTGGCACCAGGCAATTGATGCAGCACTTGAAGCTGGTCGCGGCGATTCAAAGATTGGCACAACGCTCAAAGGCATTGGACCGGCATACGTAGACAAAGTGAAGCGTTCAGGTATTCGTGTTGGCGAAGTCTTAAACGCACAAACTTTTGAAGTCAAGGTTCGTGAACGTGCGATTGCAGCACGGCGTGAAGTAAGCGACATCGGTGGCGACACGTTCGATGTTGAACAAGTGGTGAGCGAGTTTGTTGCGTATGCGGCGCGCTTGGCCCCATATGTTGCAGACACAGTGAACTTGTTGCACGATGCACGCGAGCGTGGCGAGAACATTTTGCTTGAGGGTGCGCAAGCTACATTCCTCGATGTTGATCACGGAACATATCCATTTGTTACTTCTTCAAACCCCACGTCAGGTGGAGCAGCGGTAGGCACTGGTTTAGGGCCGCGTCACATAGATCGTGTTGTAGGGATAGCTAAGGCATACACAACACGCGTTGGTATGGGGCCGTTCCCATCAGAACTCACTGATGCGTTGGGTGAAGCATTAGTAGATATTGGTCGCGAGTTTGGCACCGTTACTGGCCGTCGACGTCGCTGTGGCTGGCTCGACACTGTCATGTTGCGCCACGCAATGAGGCTGAATTCATTGACTGAATTTGCCATGACCAAACTTGATGTATTGGATACTTTCGATGAAGTCAAAGTGTGTGTTGGGTATCGCATTAACGGTGAAGTTGTAAAGAACTATCCAGACACTGTGGAACGTTTGGCAAAAGTAGAGCCTGTGTATGAAACATTGCCAGGTTGGAAATGCAGCACAGAAGGCATCACATCATTTGATGCACTTCCTGCAAGCGCACAAGCACT
>DAISXE010000027.1:0-16774 GCA_036826015.1 Ilumatobacteraceae bacterium | reverse complement strand
CATGCGCATGTAGGCAACGCCTTTCACTGGGTCGTTATTGTCGTATCGCAATTCTCGCACTGGGTTACTGCTTTGTTTAGACAATGCTGCAGCGGTGATGAAGTGATACGGAGTAGTTCCTGACGCTTCGAAATACAAACCTTCCATTGAACCAATGCAGCCATTCGTCCAATACGGAAGCAGCATGAGAGCCATCGTCGTACCGTATTTGTTGAGGTCGGAGTTATTTTCCCAAATGGATTGGCCACAGCCATGTTGAGGATCCTTCCCAAGACCGTCCATAGTGTCGAGGAGCCCGCGGTATTCGCCATATGACGATTTGCCTTCGTACCCTTCAAAGTTCCAACGCGCCCAACCATCTGAGAATGCGCGCGCAGAAGAAAACTTCAACGGTCCCCACGAATACTTTGTTCCCGTCGCAGAGCTAGTCAATTCCCCACCGGGCAACGTGTGATAGCGGGCTCCGAGTACGACGAGACACAAGAGTGTTGTTACCCACAGAAGTGATGTAGACACATTGGTGCTTGCAGGACGCGGAATTTGACCTGGAGACTTTTGTAAAGCGATTGATTGTCGGAGGAAAAGCCCCAACTCATACACACCAACAGCGGCAAGCATGTATCGCAGCAAGTAAATGAAAGGCAAGATGCGTGGATTCCAGAGCAAACCAATCACAGGAAGCCCACCCTGAGCCACTTTGACACCAATCATCAAAATGATCGTGTACGTGCCCATCCAAATTCCAAAGAACCTCTTCTTCGCAATAGATGCAACGAAGCCCACGATGGATAGCGATACAAGAAGAATGTCTAATGATGTAACCAAAGGGAAATACATGTCCCACATCGTTGTAAAGCTGCCACCGCCCGGTTCAGATCCGTATTTCATATCAGTCATGAACGAATGACCACCAAGGAACGGAACAACCCAGAATGCGGAAAGCAAGAACGCCGTCAACAATGTGGTGAATGCGTAACGAAAACGCTGTTTGTCTATGCGCAAAAGGAACATCACCACTGCTCCACCAAATACGAATATGAGCACAATGCCATGACTCAAGGCAGACAACGCAATAAACACTGCGGCCCACACACGATGTTTTCCATCATCTAAACCACGCGCAAAGAATCCAAAAGCCACCATTGATAACGCAAGTGCAATGGAGTGCGAAAACTCGCCCGCCATTGTTGAAGCGATGTTGCCTCCGTAGATAGTGAAACTCTCATCAAAAATGAACATGGTCGCACCGATAACCATTAATTCAGGCAATGGGTACAACAATTTCGCAACGCGAGCCATGATGTAGACGCACACTGGAAATGCAACCAACCCAGCAACAACAATCAACTTAAATGCAATGCCGTAGGGCATCACCAGATCGAGGACCACGATGGCGAGTGCCGGCACCACCATGTAAAAGCGGTACGCCGGAAGGCCCGAATACCAATCCATGCTCCATCCGGTAAGTCTCCAGTGAGGCAGGAGAACGTCGCGCAAATATGCAGGGCCCCAAACGTGCGCACCCATGTCGCCACCGGTTGGCGTGTTGTTTCGCAAAATCAAGTTCGGATGTAACACTGACAAGATCAGCAACGTTGCCCCCAACACGACAGCTGTAGTGCTCATCGCTTTGAATGTGGCCGTCCACTCTTCACGTTGCGAGATCTTTTCTTCGTCTCGCACGTCAAGTTCTTCTAAATCGTCATTCTTCATTTTCTTACACCAGTGCTACAAGTAAAAGGCCTGCCACGTTGAATGCCATGTGGGTAGCTATGGGGAGTCCCAGTCTTCCAGAATTTTTGCGTAACAGTCCGAGAACTAGTGCAAACGCAAACAGCCCTGGGATTTCTACTGGGGAGAAATGTACAAGAGCAAAGATCGCTGCTGTCGTCACCAGGCCAGGCATAACGCCAAAAAGTGCTGTTGTCCCGTTCTGTAAAACACCGCGGTACAGAATTTCCTCTGCAATTGGCGCACCAATGACAACAACCATGACCAGCACAACAATCCACAAACCCTGCGCCTGATCTGTCAACTCGGTAGCGCGCCGTGAGACTTCATCAAACGAGAAGGCATCGGGAAACAACTGGGCGAATGGCCACGTCACGACATTGACAAGTATGAATTGCGACGCAAGGCCGACAGGTATTCCAATGAGCCAGTCACGCTTAGTGATTGACAGATTAAAACCATTTCGCAAAGTGGTGTTATTCGCAACGCAAAATCGCTGAGCAACCACACAGAACACTGCCCACATGCAAAACGCGCTGGCCGCCAATGTTGATGTACGCACAACAGAATCCGTCGATGCGTCAGGCTCCAAGGCGACGTACACCACCGACGAAACAAGATTGCCAAATATAAATGCAATTACCCAGTAGCCAAGGGCACGCTTTTGAGGCTGAAGACCACTGGTCTCAGTTGACATGTGACTATCCGGCGAGGCGGCCAGGGTTGTACACATGTTCCCGTTGGCGACGATCCTCGAGATACCAGCCAGAGGGAGCAGTCGTGCGATTGGCGTGTTGGTCACACAAGTCGTATGAATGCGGGTCTCGCTCGGGACTCAGATTGTCCAGCCAGACAAGGGAACGCGCATACTGATAGGTGAGAGTCACTGTTGCCACGTGGACGCATCCCTGTCGAGTGCACTGTCTTGCCATATAGGTAACGGTAGTCACATAGCCGACCAATTTCGGCGACCCCGCAGAGACACTCGTTCACCCCAGCCGTAGCATGGGTGCATTATGAGCGATATGCCGCCACCACCGCCACCACGTAACCCACAATCACGAAACCCCATCAAGGGTCTGCGCGACCAAAAGCCCAACGCCGACGGAAAGCCAGCGATGCCAAAGTGGGCAATCTGGGCCATCATCGGCGCTGTTGTCGTTCTGGCATTTGGAAGCCAGCTCTTCACACAACCAACTGGCGAGAAACTCAGCTACACCGAATTCTTGGCGCAGGTGCGAAGTGGCGATGTCAGCGAAGTCACCATTAATAACTCCACCAACATCATCTCCGGTGTGCTCGACAATGGTTCGAAGTTCACCACCACTGGCGCAAACACCCTCAGTGACGCTGACGAGTCTCTCCTCAAGCAAATGGGAGTGAACTACGACTACAACACTCCACAAGCCAACTGGATCACCAGCATTCTGCCCATCATCTTGCCGTTCCTCCTCGTTGTCGCATTCTTCATGTGGATGCAACGTCGCGCCATGGGCCAGGCCGGAAGCATCATGTCTGTTGGTCGTAGTAAGGCCAAGGCGTACCAGGCCGACAAGCCATCCACCACGTTCGCCGACGTTGCTGGATATGACGGGGTCAAACTTGAAATCAAGGAAGTTGTTGACTTTCTTCGCATGCCAGATCGATTCAAAGAAATCGGTGCACGTGTACCAAAGGGAATGTTGCTCGTTGGTCCTCCGGGAACAGGCAAAACCCTGTTTGCACGCGCTGTAGCCGGCGAAGCCGGAGTCGGATTCTTGTCCGTTACAGGTTCTGACTTCATGGAAATGTTCGTAGGTGTTGGCGCAAGTCGTGTTCGTGACTTGTTTTTGCAAGCACGCAAGATGGGCAAAGCAATTATCTTCATCGACGAAATTGATTCCATAGGTCGTAAGCGTGGTGCAGGTCTGGGTGGCGGTCACGACGAACGCGAACAAACACTCAACCAGTTACTTGCCGAGATGGACGGTTTTGAAACCTCTGAAGGCATTGTGATCCTCGCTGCCACTAACCGACCAGACATTCTCGATCCTGCTCTCTTGCGTCCAGGTCGATTTGACCGTCAGATCGTTGTGCCACTTCCTGAATTCGAAGAACGTCTTGCCATTTTGAAAGTGCACTCACGCGATAAGCGCATGGGAACCGATGTCGACCTCGAAACCATGGCTCGTGCTACTCCAGGTATGAGTGGTGCCGACCTTGCCAACCTTGTGAACGAATCAGCACTGTTTGCCGTACGTCGTGGTTCATTGAACATCGAACGAATCGACTTTGAGAACGCACGTGACCGAGTAGTTATGGGTGCTCGTCGCGAAAGTCTGGTTCTCAACGCCGAAGAAAAACGAGCAACAGCTTTCCACGAAGGTGGCCACGCCGTTCTTGCGACAGTTCTTCCGCATTCAGATCCACTACACAAAGTCACCATCCTTCCTCGCGGTATGGCACTCGGTGTTACATGGTCATTGCCTGAAGAACGTCACACATATTCACGCGAATACTTTGAAGACCTCATCTGTAAAGCAATGGGTGGCCGCGTCGCCGAGAAGATTGTTTTCGGACAACTCAATAGCGGTGCAGCAAACGATCTTGAACAGGCCACTTCTATTGCACGCCGCATGGTGCGTGAGTGGGGTATGTCCGACAAGGTCGGCCCGATGGCATGGAACGGACAACAGCAAGTGTTCCTTGGCGAAGATCTCATGACAAGTGGTCGTGAATATTCCGATTCGACTGCACAGTTACTCGACGAAGAAGTGTCACGCATCCTGCTTGAGCAAGAACAACGAGCTCACGAGTTTCTCACCAAACATCGCAAAGGACTAGACCTTGTTGCCGAGGCATTGCTTCGCGATGAAACGATCGACGGTCCAACAGTCGGCAAACTTGTCCAAGAGGCTCTTGGCACTGCCGTTGAAAGCGAATTGCCAACTGTGTAATTACGGATGATCGTGTTGACTGCACGACTCAGGTACTGAACCTGGGTCCCTGCACTCAGCCATCGCAGCCCACATATCTTGAGCCTTCATCGGCCCTAAGAAACCCTTCAGCACTACCCCGTCGTGGTTGGCCATCACCAAAGTAGGCACTGCCTCAATGTTGTACTTCTTGTGCAGTGCAGGGTGCTCAGTGAAATCCACGCGCTCTACCGCAACATCGTGCGAGGACAGAACGTTGGCCTTGGTAGCGACGTCTGCGCAGGTTCCGCAGGTTGCCGAGGTGAATACAACAACCAACCACGGCGTTGCAGGCGACTCAAAATCGGCGCGATCAAGTTGTGAAGGAATCTCGAAATTTGCTTGCGTGGGCGCATCGGGTTGACGTCGGCGCAGAACAAAAGCCACACAAAAAGCGATAGCAATACAAGCACCAAGCAATGCGAGTCGCGTCATCATTTTGAGATCACCGGAAGTGCACTAACTATTCCGAATCCCACCAAACCATGACCTCGATAGGTGCGCCGCTGCACGACGAGGGGAACAGTCGACCTGATTACTACTTCACCATCGTTGACGCCGGCTGGAACATCAAGACTGATACGCGCAGCTGCACCAATTGGCACATTGATGAGTTGAGGAAGGTCGACAACTCCACCAGGCCCTACCGCCGACACTGTGTATGTGCCATCTTGCGCAGTGGTGTTCACAAGTGACAACGCATTACGAGCTCCGTTAGAAAGACCGCTTGGTATTCGCCATTCCTGTGTCGCTAACGCCGCTGGCACACCGTTTGTAATTGCAGTAAAAGAACTGCCTCCCGTGATCTGACTCAACACATGTTCAACAACCACTGGCACCTTGCCAACAGACGACACAACCATTGCGTGTTCGCCCTTTGGAAGATCCGCAAGCTCATCAGTGTTTATCAGCAGCACCGTGCCAGCAGGAATATCGACAGTCGCTGATGGCGCTGCAGCAGCAGCATTTTCATCGATGATTGTTCCGTTAGTGATTCCTTCACCAAAGAACGAGACGTTAACTTGCGCCAAAGAAGCAGATGGATTGAATACAACCAATCGCTCTGACACTTGTGGCCCTGTTCGACCAGCAGCAAACCACCATTCGTTTAAGGCAACCGGAATACCAATAGTGGTGGAATAACCCAATCGGCCACCGCCCAAATAATGCTGCATACGCGAAGCGATGATTTGTCCGGTCGTTGCATTCACTTCTAGTGCGATGCTTGATTCATCCGTTGCACCGAACTCAGCCAAAGACAAACTGCGAGACGTGCGGGGACCAAGAATGAGTCCCTGCAATCCTGTGGGGCTTCGCTTTCCTTCTTTGGTGACGTAAGCAACATTCACTACGGCACTCTCTGGATACGGATTGGTGAGCACCAGACGCTGAGATGAGCCTTGCGCTGTAAATCCATCGGCGAAATACCAAGAGGACGAAGTTTGTGAAACACACTGAGATGTCACATCACCGGCGGCGTAGATCAACTGCTGTTCCACTGTTCCAACAGATCCGATGATCTCTACTACCGGAACAATCACCCCAACAGTTCTTCCACGAAGAATCTCAACTTCTGAGTGATTACGTGCCGGTACTTCAATGGTTTGGGACTCCATTGGAGAGTTACTGAGAAAACTCACTGCAGCAGTAATTGCTGTATCGCTCGGATTGGAAATAAACACCGATGCACTATCTAGACCATCACCCGCTGCTGCACCAGGGCAGAACCACGAACTACTAATGCGGTTGCTCTTTATGGAGTGAGGAAAGCCCGCCATTGAAACGATTCCTGAGGAAGCGCCCTCGCTGGGTTCTGTTTGACGCTGGTCGATGTAAACAACTCCACCCATCACAGCTGCTATCAAGAAAATGGAGATTGCACGACGAATGATGTTCACTGTGCCACCCCGGCGTTCATGTGAATCACGGCCCCCTCAGCACTTAGCTGTGCCGATACTTGCGAAGATTTCTTCCTTCGCTTGCGCGAGATCGCAATGAATACCACGATGCACCATGCGACAAACTGCAAAAGCACGACACAAGTATGTAAGAGAGAAGCCGAAAAGCTCATCTCTAATTTGCCAGGAGCTGCAATGTCATACGCATTCGTCAATCCGAAGGCAGGTCGAGCTGGAACATCTAACCCATTCAACAAAACTTTCCAACGCGATGTGAAGGGAACAGATAGATGCACTGTGCCCTCCACAACATCAGCTTGTATTGCCGATTCAGGGCGTAATGCCGAAGGCAACGCTGTCGCGCCTGCAATGTCTGTTGCAATCATCGACGAAGCGCCAGCAAGTGTGCTGCTCTGCGCTCCAGCAGATGAAAGCTGCGACCTCATCGGAACCCATGTGGTGTTTTCAAAAATCACCACATCTGACGACGCGTATCGCCGACGAAGGTCGAGTTGCCGTGACAGTGACTCAACAAGTCCTCGTGGCGCAGCAATTGTGTGTGAACGAGTGGATTGCCCACCATCAATGATTGGAACAACAACAAAACGAACAGACAATGGCGCAAGTAATCGACCTGCACGCGACGTTTGTCCGCGCACAATTCCGTACATTGCGTCCACCGCATTGTCACGCAAACGAGTCGGCGGAGTTTCCCAGCTCTCTTCTGCAGATGGATCTGGCCCGTTAACTACTGAGTACGCAATCCCCCAGCCAAAGTTCAGTGGCGAACCAGGCAAGACACGCGAGTCTCCAATAAACAATGTTCTGTATCCACCGTTGGCTTCAGCACTTGGCAACTGAGCCAACAACTGCGGGAGAGAAAGTGATGGTTGACTCCACGAACCACCAAGGGTATTAATCCCCGCAGGGACCATGGCTACCAAAAATGCAATTGCTACAAGTGCGCTCAATGGTTGGCGCCAACCAAATCGTGCTTTACGTAAATCGAGCACGAACGATGCACCCATCGCACCAGCGCATACTGCAATTCCAAATGCAACTACAACGAGAAGGATTGCTGGTTCTGGCAAATGTGCAGGAAGCAACAATGCATCGTCAAGTAGCGCGAGCAATAAACCAACAACTACTAACGCTGCGCCACGCAAAGCCCACACGGCACGCGGTCCACTCACCAAAAACACAGATCCGAGAACAACGCCGTACAACAAAATTGTGACAGATGAGAGCGCAAAATTTCCCACATCAAATTGCGCTAGCCCGAACAAACCAAGATTACGACCAGACTCAACTGGCGCACCAGTAAGTGCTTCCCACCAACCAGAGCGCAGATACGTTGCCGACCACGGAATGTTCATTGCAATTGCAGCAACAACTATCCCTGCAGTAACACCGACCCATCGAAGGACCCACTTCAAGGCGACACCTTGAGTAATTGACACAACAGCAATCACCGCTGCGATAACCGGAAGCACTAACAACACTGAGGGCTCAAACGCAGCCACGACTGCTACCACCAATGTCAACGAGGCAAACCACCGTCTCCATTGAGCAGGTTGCGCTTCCGCCATCACTTCTTTGACCACAGAGTCATCTATGTCTGCATGACCAACGAGCATGCGCCCAAGATGCACCATCCACGGCACCATTGCATACAGCAGTAGTGCCCCCCAACGCCCCGAAGCTATTGATGCATACGGTAAGGGAACTGCGGCATAAGCCACTGTTGAAGAGATACGCCCGGCACGTGTACCTAATACAGAAGCGAACCTCCACACTCCGAGCCAACCAATGAGCGGCAGCAAACACACAGACAACGTATGGAGTAAGCCCATGTTGCCAAGCGTTGTGATTGCGCCCGTCGCCATGAGTGCAATGCCTGTCGGCAAAGCAGACACTTGACCAAAACCTGCTCCCCACCAGCCTGATGTATAGGAAGCAGCAAGTTCACGTGCAGATCCTCTAAATGGCGCGAACTGACCCACCGACACAACACCATCCACCAAGAGTGAGCGAGAACCGATAACAAGCAACGCAAATAGTGATATCCACATCACATAAGAACTACGTGGCGGTGCTTCCTGCACTACGCCAGATGCCTGAGATTGCGAAAGTCCAGCTTGCCGCGCCTTGCGTCGAACGTAGGCCGTGACATACGCGCTTCCACTTAACTGCAATGCGCGAATTTCACTTCCGTCCACTTCGCGATGTTCTGAAAGTTCGTCACGTCGCCGGCGAATCTCGCCCAGCCCAAATGGAAGTGACCACATCGCCCGAATTTCAATGAGAGCCTGAGATGTGCGACCAGTGACAAGAAGCATGGCAACTCGAATGATGGTCAAGAGATACATCTGCATCACAGTGAATGGAACCTGTGAAATTGATGACAACGCGACAACTGACTGGACTCGCACGATCTCAGCCTCGAGATTCGAATCTGTCACCATGTCGCTAGCCAACGACATGGTGGAGTTTTCTTTGTGTCGGGCGATTGCAGCAGGAACAACAACAACACGTGCGCCCGCGGCATGGATTCGCCAACACAAGTCAAGATCGGCTCCACTTGTGACAAGAGATTCGGTAAAGCCGTTCACGGTGCGAAAAAGATCTGCACGCACAAGCATGCAGGCCGATGACAATTTGAAAACATCTCGCACAGCGTCGTGCTGTTCTTGATCGAGTTCGCCGTCATCCGCAATCGGAAGTTCTACACCGAATCGATCAACGTCAACTCCGACACTTTGAATCATCTTGGGGTTATCCCAATACGTCAGCTTCGGACCCACGGCTCCCGCGTTTGAGCGATACAACTCTTCAACAAGCAATGAGATGGCATCGGGTGCGAGTGCCACGTCGTCATGCATGAAACAGAAAAAGCCACTCTCTCCCTGCACGAGATTCAAGACACTGTTACATGAAGCGGCAAAACCAGGATTGCCACCCAAGAAACGCACCACTGCCGCGGGCATTTCGGTGGCAATCGTGTCAAGAATTGCTCGGGACATGGGGTTCGATTCTTCCCCGGTTACCAATATGAGGGCCTGAAGCGATTCATAGGTCTGTTGAGCTAAGCCCCGAAGGGACTCTGTGAACCAATCACCCGGTTCGTGGGCCACCATTACGGCCACCACGGGGGGAAGGGAAGAAACAACCTGAGGCTCTGTCACGCCCCTGCGAGGCTAGTGCGATGATCCCACCCCCTGTCGGCAGAAGCCTCTGCGTGACATACGCCATCTCGCAGAGTGCTAGCAATAGTTTGCACTTCGGGGTATCGTCTGCTTATGAGCAAATTCACGTTCCCCCACATTTCCCTTCCCCACTTTGACATTCCTGGTCTCGACAAGCTTCCAAAGATGGACCTTCCAAAGATCTCGATTCCGCAATTCCACTCAATTGATCTCACATCCATCGATCTTCGCCGCATTAACCCGCAAGCAGTTTTGGCATCACCTGTGGTGAAGCAAGCAACCGAAGCCGGATATACCGCTGTTGGTTTTGCAGTTCTTGGTTTTCAAAAGATGCAAGTTCGTCGTCGCGAACTTGTTGAATCGTTGAAGAACCGCAACAACACAGCACAGTAAAACTGACTGTCCCTGCCTTCTCTTCATGAAGGCAACTAGCCTCTCTCTTTGTGTCAGAGGGTCAAAACAAGCAAGAGACCCCAAAGGCTCCACTTCCCGAGGGAACCATTCCTGTTGGAATTGGACTTCTCATCTCGGGACTTGCCGCGTACATCTTCTTTAAGGTTGGCCAATTAGCGCTCGGTAAAGAAGGCTTCAAACCCATCGTTGCGTTGTGGTTCACTTCGTTTGCTCTAATTCCTGGCTTCTTCATGCCAGTGGAGCAAGAACTTGGGCGCGCACTCGCCCATCGTCGCGCGCTGAGCCAAGGTGGTCGACCAGTTGTTCGACGCATGTTGATGCTCACGTGTGGCATTGCTGCGTTACTCACCGGCGTTGCATTGGGCGCATCTCAATGGCTCACAAACGACATGTTCGAGGGCTACGGAATAGTCACCGTTGCGCTGATCCTCGGGTTTTGTGCATACGCGCCGATGCACCTTGCACGAGGCATTGCCTCAGGTTCTGGTCGCTTCACTGCATACGGAATCATCATGGGTATCGATGGACTGATGCGCACCGGCACATGCATTCTGCTGTGGGCACTTGGTGTAACAAGCGTGGGTGCATATGCACTTGCCGTCGCATTGTCTCCTCTTGCTGCAGTGCTTGTTGTTGCTGCTCGAGGTGACATCACAACCGACGACGGCCCTCCTGCAAGCTTTTCTGAGGTAACCCCAAATCTTGGATGGCTCATCCTTGGCTCCATCATGGGCGCAGCTCTGGTAAACGCCGGACCACTTGGTGTCGACATCCTCGCTCATTCAGATGATGCTGCACGAGTGACGGCGTTTGGAAATGGCGTACTGTTGTCACGAATTCCACTTTTCCTTTTTCAAGCAGTGCAGGCTGCGTTACTTCCGCGTCTTGCTCGACTTGCGGCAAAAGGCGACCTTGCTGAATTCAAACACGGACTCTCGCTGCTTTTAAAGATCGTCGTTGGAGTAGCAGTTCTCGGAACTGTTGGTTCATTTCTCGTTGGTCCACCAATTCTTGACATCATGTATGACGGTGGCTTAGACCGTCGCACGCTAACTTTGCTGGCGCTTGCCAGTGGTTTGTACATGCTTGCGCTTGCAGTTGCTCAAGCAGTGATTGCACTGCAAGGCCACAAATACGTAGCAATTGGTTGGCTTTCCGCAATGGTGAGTTTCCTAGTGGTCACAGCCTTTTCAAGCAACGACTTGTTTCTACGAGTGGAGTTAGGCCTTGTTGCTGGTTCAACAGCGGCTCTCATTGTCTTTAGTTATGCATTACGAGCACGAATGCAAGCAGGCGCAATTCCCGACGCGGAATCCATGATCGATGGAATTTTGGATAACCCGTTAGAGAGTTAATCCGTTTGCTCTATTTCTTAGCGCGAGCAGTTTCAAGAGCCAAGTCGTTTTGCACCATCATGGATACAAGCGACTTGAAGTCCACTTCTGGAACCCAACCCAACTTTTCGCGAGCCTTCGTTGGATCACCAATCAGAAGGTCAACTTCAGCTGGACGGAAGAAACGTGGGTCTTGACGCACATAGTTGTGCCAGTCATCAAGGCCAACTTCGCTAAATGCCAACGTGAGAAATTCTTCGATTGAGTGAGTTTCACCTGTTGCCAAGACATAATCGTCGGGTTCATCTTGTTGCAGCATCATCCACATGCCGCGCACATAGTCACCGGCAAATCCCCAGTCACGCTTGGCATCAAGGTTGCCCATGACCAATTCTTTTTCCAAGCCAAGTTTGATACGTGCTGCAGTGTTCGAAATTTTGCGAGTCACAAACTCAAGACCACGACGAGGTCCTTCGTGGTTGAACAAAATTCCTGAGCATGCGTAAATTCCGTAACTCTCGCGATAGTTCACAGTGATGTCGTGGCCAAAGACTTTGGCGCAGCCATATGGTGAACGCGGGTGGAACGGCGTGAGTTCAGTCTGCGGTACCTCGCGTACCTTGCCGAACATTTCAGATGATGACGCCTGGTAAAAACGAATGGGGTTGTTCTGAGATCCACCGACCATACGAATGGCTTCCAGCATGCGCAACACGCCAAGCCCCGTGATGTTTGATGTCAGTTCTGCTTGACCGAAGGAGATGGCTACAAACGAAATAGCTCCGAGGTTGTAGACCTCATCTGGCTGCACATACTCAAGCGCAGAAACCAAACTGGTCAGATCTGCCAAGTCCCCCGGTACAAGTTCTACATATGGGAATTCGTCGCGGATCCGCAAGGCATGGGGGTTGTTTTGCCCCTTGAGCATGCCAAACACCTCGTAACCCTTGGAATGAAGGAATTCAGCTAGGTGCTGACCGTCTTGGCCTGTGATGCCGGTGATAAATGCGCGGGGCATTGTGGGACCTCGTATATCGATAATCGGACCTAGTGACGGTACCACTACCACCCCCATGAATGGGGTGAATGCCTCAGCATTCAAGCCCCTACGCTGAACGAATGATTGTGGTGATAGCTGGCGGCGTAGGCGCAGCTCGTTTTCTTTCAGGACTCGTCCAAGTGGTCGACCCGACCCATATCACTGCAGTGGTCAACACTGGGGACGACACGGAACTGCACGGGTTGAGCATTTCTCCCGACATTGACACCGTCACCTACACGCTCGCGCACGCAATAGACCCAGATCGAGGTTGGGGCCTGCGCAATGAATCGTGGCGCGCAATGGAATCACTTGCCCGGTTTGAAGGCGTTCGTCCAGAAGGTTCTGAAGCCGCTCCTCGGTGGTTCAACCTTGGAGACACAGATTTAGCAACGCATTTTTATAGAACTGCTCGTCTACGTGAAGGTGCAACATTGCGAGAAGTCACTGACGAAATTCGGCAAGCGTTCGGGGTTGGAATTTCAATTCTTCCAATGACAAATGATTCCGTACGCACGATGGTCCACTTAGAAAAAGAAACTGTTCCCTTCCAGGAATACTTTGTGCGCCTGCAACATAGTGTCCCCGTCACGGGTGTTGACTTTGTCGGCGCGTCTACTGCCACTTTCATTGATGAGTTAGTTCTCGATAGAGCGGACACAATTGTGATTGCTCCGTCTAACCCCATCGTCTCGATCGGACCCATCCGAGCACTCCCTCGCGTCGAGGCGTTATTGCAATCACGACGAAACGACACCGTGGCAATCTCTCCCATCGTGGCTGGAGCAGCCTTAAAAGGCCCTGCCGACCGCATGCTTGTCGAATTGGGCCACGAACCCACCGTTGTTGGCGTGGCCCGCATGTACGCCGATATCTGTTCCACGCTTATCATCGACACACAAGACGAACATCTCGTCTCTGCAGTAGAACGCGAAGGCGTCAAATGCATCGCGACAGACACCATCATGTCTCGTGATGGCGTTGCCGCAGCTCTCGCACAAATTACGGTTCGCAGCACACCACGAAAGGGAGGCCTGCAATGGCACGACTAATGGCATGGAGCGTCGAAGGAATCGGCGAAATAGTTCCTGGTCAACAATTGGGAGACATCATTGTCGAAGCATGCTCGCAAGAGCCAAATGGTCCGTTACGTGACAACGATGTCCTAGTTGTGACGCAGAAAATTGTGTCTAAAGCAGAAGGTCGCTTAGTCGAGATTGATCCTGACGATCCGCTCTCTCACAAAGTATTGGTCGAAGAAGAAGCAGTTCGGATTGTTCGTCGACGCGGGGATCTCATCATCACTGAGACCAAGCATGGCTTTGTTTGTGCAAACAGTGGCATCGATTTATCCAATGTGGAACGCGGATACGCAGCACTCTTGCCACTTGACAGCGATCGCTCGGCGCGTCGCATTCGCGACATAGTGCGGGCAAAACTTGGTGTCACTGTAGGTGTCATCGTCAGCGACACGTTTGGTCGTCCATGGCGCAAGGGCCTCACCGATGTTGCAATTGGTGTGGCTGGCATAGCCGGAGTTGTTGATTTACGCGGAACAGAAGATGCGCTTGGACGCGTCATGCAAGTAACAGAAGTTGCAGTTGCAGACGAGTTGGCATGCGCTGCCGAGTTAGTAATGGGCAAATCCACAGGCGTACCTGTCGCCATCATCCGTGGCGCAGACCCGATGTGGTTCCGAGATTCTTCGATGGACGAAATTGTTCGACCGCCGAGCGAAGACCTCTTTCGCTAACGAAGAGTAGACAGACCTTTTTCCAAGGTGGTGAATGGCGACCATCCCAATTGGATGCGTGCACGAACTGGCGACAACGCAATGCGAGCAATGTCGTTGGGGCGAGATGCACTTGTACGTGGCACTGGTGCGGCCGCACCAGCCATGATTGCCCACAGATCTGCAATTGATGTAGCAGTACCTGTCCCTACGTTGATCACAAGACCACCGGCGCGATCAAGCGAACGAGCCAACGCGTCAATGACATCATCGATGTATACAAAATCTCGGGTCTGCTTTCCGTTGCCATGCACAATTGGTGCACGACCATGGGCTAAGGCATCGACAAAAGCAGCAACAACACCATCTTCTGCGCGCTGACGCGGACCATAAACATTTCCCATTGCAAGAACTGTGAACTCAACTCCGTGACGCTCGCGGTACACAGTGTGTAATTCTGCCGCTGCTCTACCAAGCACTTCTTCGCTTGTACGAGGGTTGTTCAAATGCCCCTCTTTAATGGGCAGGTCACGTGTTGCAACTTCGCCGTACACGAGCGCACCTGGCATTGCGGTAATTACTTTTGATACACCAGCAAGTCGAGCAGCTTCCAACACTGCAACAGTGGACTGCATACTGACAATCGCACCGTTTGTGTGCAACTGCGATGGGCAAAAAACTGCAAGGTTCACCATGATTTCTGGGCGGCGTAGCGATACCAGTTCTGCAAACTCCGGAGATTCAATTGCAATGTTCTGAATCTTGAGACGACCAGTTGTGCTGCGCGCATCAGCCAAGTTTGCGAGTGAACCTGTGGACAAATTGTCCACTACGTCAACTTCATGTCCTTCAGCAATGAGACGCTCAACAAAATGTGAACCTATAAACCCTGCGCCGCCACAGACCAATATTTTCTTTGGACCCATCAGTTCGAGGCTTCCGCAGGATCAGGAACTTTGACACCGACTAATGATGCGTTCGGCGAAACGTGACCATCGAGACCGACAACACAATCCACAAGTGATGCGCCGTCACCCACCGAACCCATGACAAGAGAACGCTCTAGCCGTACACGAGCCCCAATGTGTGCTCCCGGCAGCAACACGGAATCAGACACCACACAACCATCTTCAACAACACAGTTATCACCAATGACGCTGTGAGTAATCGATGCCGATGCAGCTACATGTGCCTGAACCCCGACGGACGAGAGGATACGACTGCGAGACCCATCGATGAGATCGAGGTTTGCTTGAAGATACGTGTCTGGTCGACCAGTGTCTATCCAATAATCATCTGTTGCCATTGCTGCGAGTCGGCCATCAGCCACCATTGCGGGAAACACCACGCGCTCAATTGATATCTTCTGATTTTCTGGAATGCGATCAAGAACCGCCGGCTCTAAAACATACGTGCCAGCGTTCACCACATTGCTTGAAGTTTCACCAGGCTGTGGCTTTTCTACGAAGCGTTGCACCCATCCGTCTGCATCAATCTCTACAACACCATATTGAGACGGATCGTCTACGGGTGTGAGGTGAAGAGTTCCTTCGGCGTTGTGAGCTTTGTGAAATGCAACTAAGGCGGTGAGATCCACATCGCACAAGATGTCGCCATTCATCACAATAAACGTGTCGGAGATTCCTGCATGACGCGCAGCAAATGCAATGGCTCCGGCAGTGTCTAACGGTTCGGGCTCCACGGCGTAATGAAGCGCCACTCCCGCACACACCCCATCAGGAAATGCATCGAGAAATGGTTGCGGCTTGAAACCAATAGCGAGAACGACTTCAGTGACACCGGCCGTTCCTAGAGAAGCAATGAGATGCTCTAATTGACGGACATTTGCAATGGGCAACAGCGGTTTAGGCGTAGAGAAAGTAAGTGGTCTCAGCCGGGTTCCGAAACCCCCGACAAGCACCACCGCGTGCATCAGCCGCCAGTAGTTGTTGGGGCGGCAACCGAAGTTGTGGTTGCGCCCTTCACGGTTGTGGTGGGTGCAGCACCATATTCAGCAGCAACGATCTCTGCAAGCTTCTCTGCTGAATCTGGCATTGGGATATCGGCATCTGCTGGAACGAATGCAATTGTGATTGCCATTTCGTCACGATCGATGCGGATGTTCTTGAAGTCTGTGATGTAACGCTTAGAGACTGTTGAGTCGCTTGCTTTTTCCCACACAATTACTTGCACGGTTGCATCTACTTCTTTGCCGTTTTCGTCTTTGCACTTATCGGTGTCGACTTTGTATGACACACCTTTGTTCTGGTCTGCAGGAAAGGTGATGCCCTTTGTGTCGACCGTGACGCCGTAGGTCTCGAGGTATACGCCGAGTTTGGCTTTCTTGCCCGAGGCTGCCAACTGTGGGTACCAACGAATGACACCGTCTTCCCTACTGAATACGCCGTATTTGGTGAAATTCGGATCGGCGACATCTCCGCTTTGTTTGTCACCCTGAAGGTCCTG
>DAISXE010000026.1:0-17153 GCA_036826015.1 Ilumatobacteraceae bacterium | reverse complement strand
TGGCCAGACACATCGCAAGCACACCTTCTTGCCACCATGCACGAATGGTTACTTCCCTATCTCAGTGGCGCAACAAGTCGCAGTGACCTTGCCGCCGTCGACATCACCATGGTGTTGCAATCACAACTTGGATGGGATGCAAGCTCTACCCTCAACTCTCTTGCACCCACAGAATTTGAGCCACCTCGCGGCAAGGCCGTCACTATCAATTACGCCGAACCAACAGCTCCCACCATTGCGATTCGCGTCCAGCATTTGTTTGGCGTCACCACACACCCCAGTGTCTTGAATGGTGCCGTGCCATTACGCATTCAGTTACTGTCGCCCGCTGACCGACCCATTCAGATCACAGCAGACCTCCCTGGCTTCTGGACAGGCTCGTGGAGCGAGGTTCGCAAGGAGATGGCAGGGCGCTACCCCAAGCACGATTGGCCCATAAACCCCAGCGCATAGGGCGTAACACTGCTCTTCGTTCTAGCCTGAGAGCATGCCTGAGTTTTCCTTTTCAGAGATTTTCCCCCTTGGCCCCGACACCACTGAGTATCGGCTCATTGGCACAGAGGGCGTCAGCGAAGTCACGACGCCACTTGGCACATTCCTGAAAGTGGAACCAGAAGCCATCACGCTTCTCACAGAAACTGCAATGCGAGATATCGCTCACTTGCTACGCACAGATCATTTGAAGCAGTTAAAGAAAATTCTTGATGACCCAGAAGCAAGCGCAAACGACAAGTTTGTCGCACTTGACCTATTGAAGAACGCGAGCATCGCTGCAGGCGGCGTATTGCCAATGTGCCAAGACACCGGAACAGCAATTGTCAAAGGCAAAAAGGGACAGTTTGTTATGACAGGTGGTGGCGACGAAGAGGCCATCGCACGAGGCGTGTTCAATACGTACCAAACAAGCAACTTGCGGTACAGCCAGATGGCACCCATCACCATGTACGAAGAAAAGAACACAGGAAACAATCTTCCTGCTGAAATCAAAATCTCAGCAGTCGACGGTGACTCATACAAGTTCTTGTTTATGGCTAAGGGTGGCGGTTCCGCAAACAAGAGTTATTTGTTCCAAGAAACAAAAGCGTTGCTCAACGAGAAAGCACTACTTCCTTGGGTCTTTGAAAAAATGATCACACTCGGCACTGCTGCTTGCCCGCCGTACCACCTTGCAATTGTCATAGGTGGCACGTCGGCTGAACAAGCAGTGGAAACAGCAAAGCTTGCAAGCGCCCATTACCTTGATTCATTGCCAACAACCGGCAGCGAAAGTGGTCACGCATTCCGAGATCTTGATCTTGAGCAAAAGGTTCTGAAACTTTCACAAGAAACTGGCATTGGTGCTCAGTTTGGCGGAAAGTACTTCTGCCATGACGTTCGCATTGTTCGCCTGCCTCGCCACGGTGCAAGTTGTCCAGTTTCATTCGCGGTGTCCTGTAGCGCAGACCGCCAAGCAGTTGGAAAAATCACACGCGATGGAATCTTTCTTGAAGCGCTCGAGACAGATCCTGCACAGTTCTTGCCAGAAGTTACTCATGAAGACTTGAGTGAAGAAGTAGTTCATATTGACCTCACGCAACCTATGGACACCATCCGTGCCACTTTGTCGAAATACCCAGTGAAGACACGCGTGATGCTCACGGGACCAATGGTTGTTGCTCGCGACATTGCGCACGCAAAACTTAAAGAACGCCTCGACTCTGGTAACGGATTGCCTCAATACATGAAAGACCATTGCGTGTATTACGCGGGTCCGGCGAAGACTCCCACTGGAATGGCGTCAGGTTCTTTCGGGCCAACAACAGCAGGTCGTATGGATAGTTACGTTGCTGAGTTTCAGGCAGCTGGCGGCAGCTTCGTGATGTTGGCGAAAGGCAATCGTTCGCGACAAGTCACGGACGCCTGCAAGACATACGGCGGGTTCTATCTAGGTTCTATAGGTGGTCCAGCGGCACGGCTCGCCCAGGACTGCATCACCAAAGTTGAAGTTTTGGAATATGCAGAACTCGGCATGGAAGCCGTGTGGAAGATCGAAGTGCAAGATTTCCCTGCGTTCATAGTGGTGGACGACAAGGGAAATGACTTTTTCGATCAGGTGGGCACGACTGGTACGCCCGTTCACCTTCACTAAGCCCTCTGTCGGCCTCCCTCATGCATCAGTTGACAAACTTTCAATAGTTGAATACTCTTCAATTCAACCGATCTCGATGGTTCTAAGGGGAATTCATGAAACTTCGTACTCTCACTGTTTTGGCTGGCGCACTAGGTCTGCTCATCACTGTCCCATCACCAGTAAATGCCGCTGCCAAGCAAACCGTCAAGGTCTACATGACCGGTGACTGCGCAGACGGTCAAGCAGTAGAAGGGGTCGACGAGGACGACTGTGAACTCACAGTCAACGTCACCCCAAAGACATCACGTCGTTCCGCTGTACTTGAAGTTGCATACGATCCCGATGAACCAGAGTGGGAAGAACTCGATGCAGGAAAGACCAAAAAAGGCCGCCTTGTGTTTGATGCACCAGCAGTTGATGAAGACGACTACTGGATGGATGGCGTGGTGCTCTATCGCGTCACAGTGAAGAAGTCTGGCGTCAATAAGAAATTCGTCTCTCGTACCTACAAAGTTGCATACACCTCTGCAGACGCAGCAGCTGACGACGAAGATTTGTTAGAAGACCTGGAAGAAGAGACCGCCGAGGAAAAAGAGTTCAACGAACAAATGGATAGGGCCCAGGAGAACAACGAAAAGTTCAACCCACAGTCTGGCAATAATTCCCAGACACAACCTATTAGTGATCGCGTTGGCAAGATTAATCAAGCTTGCGGCACTATTGGGATGTCCAAAACAAAATGTGATTCGGTTGTCGCCACCAGAAACGGCGTAGAAGCCTTATCAGTACTTGGCGGTGACGCAGATCGATTCTGTCGCGCAGTCTCTCGAATTGCCATGGGCGTTGAGATGTCATGCAAAGACGTCATGCCAAAACTGTTTGGCTAACGAGTTTTTTAGTCGGCTACAAAGCCAGGCCAGTTTCCCATATACCCAATAAAGGCATCGCTGAGTCCTTCCGCGCGTAACACCTCACGTGTTACTGGCAGAGTGCGCATTGCGAAACTTGGGTCATGTGATTGCAATGGAAAATCGTGATTCGTAATTGCGGCACGACCAATTGCCACCATGTCTGCTCCTGCGTTTATGGCGCGCTGCGCGTCTGCTGTGCTGTACAACTTGCCCGCTACCGCTAACCGCGTATTGCCTCTTTCAAGATTCGCAAAAATGTCAATCAGTCGTTGACCGGCAAAATCTTCGTCTGCGGCTTCTTTGAAACAATCCCACAGCGACATATCAATCATGTCCACCTTGCCCGTGTCAACCAAGCGGCCAAAGATGTCAACTATCTCGTGTGTTTTCATGCCAAATCGTTCAGGCGACAACCGAATAGCAACTGCAAAATCTTTGCCACAACGAGCGCGAATACCATCAATGATGTCGAATATCACGCGCGAGCGATTCTCTAGTGAACCACCGTATTGATCGCTGCGAAGGTTCAATTCTGCATTCAGGAACTGGCACAACACGTAATCATGAGCACCGTGAAGTTCTACTCCGTTGTATCCAGCCTTCTCGCTACGCACAGCAGCCTCAATGAAAGCCTCCACCATCGCTTCCACTTCTGCAGTGGTCATTGCCCTAGCGCCCGCTTTTTCATCATCGCCTGAACTCACAGGTGTTGTACCAATGAGGTCGGCCGGCGAACGACGACCAGCATGATGCAACTGCACATACGACACGCTGTCGTTTTTGTTAATGGCCGCAGCCAACCGAGTGAGACCAGCCAGATGCTCATCACCGAAGCAACCCAGTTGACCTGCAAAACCCTGGCCAATTGCTTGTATGTGTGAAGCACACGTCATGGTGAGTCCAAAACCACCCTCAGCGCGCTTCACCAACCATGTGAATTCTTCTTCAGACAATGTGCCATCGGGATTGCTCTGTTGATTGGTGAGCGGAGCCAACATGAATCTGTTTTTCATGGCCGGACCATGAGCAAATGAGACTGAGTCAAAAAGTGAAGTCATACATACAGCATGACCGTTCAGATGTGTCTGGTCTCAATCGGAGGCAGAGTCGTTGATTTCGTTGACGAGTGCACCAAGGCGTAATTCGCCGTCACGTGTTTGCCCACCGCGAGCCAAGAAATTTTCCATGGCCTTTCGGCTCGCATCAAGGTGCAGCAAGCCATTGAACTCCCCTGCCTCAGCCAGCAGATCTTCCACCACATGGTCGTCACTACGCAATATAGAACGCTTCGCAGCCTGCACTGCTTCCACTGGGAACGTTGCAATTCGCCGTGCAAGCGCATGTACGTGAGTAGACGGATTATCAACCACTCTGTTCACCCAGCCCCACTCGTATGCGGTCTGTGCATCAATATCTTCGCAACCAATAATGACTTCCATTGCCCGCGAACGACCCAATAGCCGCGATAAACGAACTGTTCCACTGCCGCCTGGGATGATTCCTAATGCAACCTCAGGCTGACTAAACACAGCATTCGGAGAAGCAAAGCGCATATCCATACTGAGAGTCAGCTCACTGCCGCCGCCACCAACCCGGCCGTCAATGACGCTGATTGTTGGTTTTGGCATTGTGCGGAAGTTCTCGCACATCTGATGGAAATCATTGAGTTCCGTTGGCGCAGGCCGATGTGTTGGCAAGTGCAAGATGAGCGACACATCGAAATGAGCAATAAAGAATTCAGGGTTAGCCGACTCAACAACAACTACTCGGACATTGTCGTCATCTCGTAACTGCGATGACAAACGCGACAACTCTGGGAACAACTTGAGATCGAACAAGTTGATTGGAGGGTTATCAATAACTACAGAGGCGACACCATCTTGAACTTCTAGCCGAAGAGTTTCAAAAGTGCCGTAATCCATCTCTAGCGCAACAAGCCCTTCATTGCTTCACGGGTCTGAGCAATCTCGTCTGGAGTTGCACCAAATTCAACGGCTGCAAAATCTGTAACACCTATCGCTGCAAGAGCTGCCACACGGTCTTGCACTTCACCGATTGTGCCGGTGATTGCAATATCGGCTGGGCCAGCTGCGCCTTCTTTGTCGAGCATGGCGCGATAGCTAGGAAGCGTTCCGTACACAGCAAAAACCTTGGCGGCACGTTCTGCAGCTGCAGCCTTATCGGAGGTGACGCACACGGGAAGCGCCGCAATGACGCGTGGGGTTGGGCGACCCAACTCGTCTGCTGCTTTTGTGATGGTGGGAATGGTGTGACCAGCAAGAGTCGCTGGGCCAGTGCACCAAGTCAGTGTTCCATCAGCCAAAGCTGCAGTTACGCGAAGCATCTGTTCACCGAGCGCTGCAACAACAACTCCGAATCCGTTGGAACCCTTTGCAGAGATTCCACCATGAACTGAATATGTCTCGCCCACAAAACTTGCTGGCTCGTTACGAGACAGCGGCATCAACACACTGAGGTATTCGCGCAAGTGGCGTACTGGTTTGTCGTATGACATGCCAAGCATGCTCTCAATCACAACTTTGTGACTAAGGCCAATGCCGAGCGTGAGGCGATTGCCCGAAGCTGCAGCAACCGTATGGCACTGCTGCGCAATCGCATGGGGGTGGCGCGGGTATGTGGGCACAACAGACGTACCGAGTTCAATACGAGGAACTTCGCGACCAACAATTGCTAATGCTGTCAGTGCATCGTGACCAAAGATGTTTGGCGCCCAATAACTGGCGAACCCATCTTGTTCTGCTGCACGGGCCTCAGCCACTACATCGTCGACTGTTCCGTCGTTTACTGCTCCGCCAAAGATTCCTATTTTCATAAATAGTGACGGTATCAGGGCAAAGCCTTCACCCTCTTACGACAGGCTCACCAGTTCCAGCCATTCCTTGCTGTAGTAGTCCACTTGGCCATCTGGCATGAGCAGCACTTTGGTGGGAACTACGCGCTTCACGAAATCCTCATCGTGACTCACCATGATGATGGCTCCCGGCCAGTTCTCTAACGCCTCGGCTACTGCCTCACGACTTGAAGGGTCAAGGTTGTTCGTTGGTTCGTCGAGAAGCAACACATTATTTCGCCCCACCATCAACATGGCAAGTGTCAGTTTTGTTTTTTCTCCGCCAGACAACGAACCAGATTCTTGAAATACTTTGCTTCCCTGCAGGCCAAACATGCCGAGCAATGCACGCAGTTGTGTCTCGGTGAGTCCTGAACCATTCGGTAGTTCACGGCGCATGTGCCACATCAAGGATTGTTGAGGATCAAGGGTGTCATGTTCTTGAGCAAAGTAACCAACAGCAACGTTGTATCCCCACTCAATATCACCAATGTTTGCCTGAGTGGCGCCCGCCAAAATTCGTAGCAATGAAGTCTTTCCGGCTCCGTTTAAACCCAAGACAAGGAGACGCTCTCCACGACCAAGATCAAAAGAAACGTCCTCAAAAACTGGTGGCCCGCCGTACCCCTTTGAAAGTCCCTTAGTAGTTACAACAGTGATACCACTTTGCGGTGGCTCAGGGAACTTCACGTGAAGCACTCGATCTTTCTTTCGAACGCCACTGCCTTCAGACTCAATACGCGCGATTCTCTTTTCAATGCTGTGCGCCATAGTGGCCTTTGAAGCTTTCGCACCAAAACGATCCACGACTTCCTGCAAGCGATTCACTTCCTTGGCCTGCATCATGGCTTTCTTCTCGGCACGAGCTTCATCTTCGGCGCGAGAGCGCTTGTACTGACTGTAAGTACCGCGATATTCGTACACCACTCCAGTGTCATCTTCGTCTGGTCTATCAAGATGAATGACGCGGGTAATTGCTTCGTCGAGTAATTCAAGGTCGTGACTAATCACTAACAGAGCGCCCTTGTAGTTGCGCAAGAAGTTCAATAGCCACGTTTTTGCATCGATATCTAAGTGGTTTGTTGGTTCGTCTAGCAACAACATGTCACTGCCAGCAAAAAGAATACGCGCAAGCTCAATACGGCGCCGTTCGCCACCAGAAAGCACCCCAAGAGCCAAATCGAGTCGTTCTGCTTTCACGCCAAGACCAGCTGCAATGGAACGCGCTTCACTATCGGCTGAATAGCCACCCTTCATGGTGAACTCTTCCTCGGCCTTGGCAAACTTTGCGACATTCTTTGCATCAGGAGATTCCTCCATAGCAATGCGCAGTTTTTCAAGGCGAACCAAATCTGCATCAATGTTGCGACCAGACAGAATATGACTTATTGCAGAACGCGATTCCTGCTCTTTTGAAGTACGAGGGTCTTGCGACAGATATCCATATGCCCCGGTGCGCATTACTTTTCCTGCAGCAGGATCAGATTCTCCGCCGAGCACCTTAAACATTGAGGTTTTACCCGCACCATTACGACCAACAATGCCAACCTTGTCTCGCGCCATCACTGTAAAGGTCGCGTCCTGCACAACATTTTTTCCACCCACCTCAACGGTGAGGCTCTGTACCTGCAACATAATTACGGCACTGTCGTCACAACGGACGGCGCAATGGTTGTTGTCACCATTTTTGTTGTTGTGGTTGTTATCTGCGGGGCAATAGTTGAGCTACCTGGCACCGTGGATTGACCTACCAGAGTGCTCGACGGCATGGTGTCGTCACCGGTAACAAGGGAGTCGTCGGTGTACTTAGATGGCAAGCAACCACCTGTACCGACTGGTGCATTCCCTAATGCCGCGGCAATTGAACCCACCAACACTTGGCGACCTGTGTCATTTGGATGCACATTGTCTCTGTTCATGAGTCCGGGCTGTGCAGAAGCAGTGCCCCAATCGAGAACAGCAACGTTCGGATACTTTGAAGCAACAGTCCTGATCACTGTGTTGACATCTTGCATGACGGGTTTGAAGAGTGACGCTGTCAATAACAACGTTGGTCGAGGCGCTAACGCATCAACAATTGCTGTGAGATCACGAGAGTAATTTGTTGCGCTGCCGCCATAGTTCGTGCCCAAGAACACGACTGCGGCATTCCAACCTTCATAGATACGGTCTTTCAAAACTGTGCGTCCGAATCCCACCATCTGTCCGGCTTCGGCTTCGACAGCAACGCTCCAACCGAGTGGGACTAAGGCAGAGCACATTGCTCCGCCGTAACGGCTTGCAGTTGCAGCAAGGATGGAATCACCTAGAACGAGCAACTTATTGCCATCGGCTCGAGACCCAAGCGTGCTTCCTTCATAATTCGCATACGAAGCACGAACACCATTCACTACTACCGCACCACCGGCCGAGTTGATACCGGGAATGCGACCCACATTATTCAGTTGCAAAACGTCTCGACCTGGGGTCGGGTTCAGGCATGCAGATAGCACGACACAGAGACTGACCACTGGGATAAAAGAACGCAGACGAGGGAGTGTCATGACCCCTCAAGGCTATTGGCTACAGACCCTAAAAGAGGGGCAGAATCAGCCCTTCTCTGAATTGCGAGAGGCCCGCAACTCGTCGCGAATTTCAACAAGCAAGTCGTTCGTATTCAATGCAGCCTTTGCTTTGTCGTCTGTTGAGCGAAACTTGTTGTACAACTTCACCACCATGAACAATGCCAAAGCCACGAAAAAGAAATTCAAAGCTGACGTGGCGAATGCTCCAAACGGAATATCGCTACCGTTTACATTCAGAACTTTCTTTGAAAAGTCAGGCTGCTTGCCACCGAACATTGCACCGATCAACCCACCAAGGATGCCGGGCCCTTTGTCGCTTCCCGCGAATGAGTCCACAACAGTCTTGAAGGCAGCACCCATCACAAAGGCCACAGCGATATCAATGACATTGCCTCTGTTGATGAACTCTTTGAATTCAACGATGACGCCGCGCTTGGCAAGTTTCTCTACTTTGGTCAAAATCTCAGCCATGTGTATCTGCCTTTTCAATAAGAACTAATGCTTCATTGAAGCAGGCTCCACCACCCAAGTCGTTGACCACATCTGAAATCAAGGCATTCGGCGTCAGACCGCCCTGCAAATGACGCAACCAAAGGCCCTTAGGTATCTCACACACACCTGTCCGCATGCGGCTGTCAATCGAGACAGGCAGTGTGATTGATGCGAGTTCGTTACTCACTTGTACCAGTTCCCCGTCAACAAGATTTCGTTCACGTGCATCGTTCGGATGCAGTGCAATGGCAATCGTTGGTGGGTCATATTCAGCAAACATTGAGTTTGTATTACGGGCAGTAGCAGAAGTAATCAGACGCAACCATTGCCCAGTTTCAGAACGACCCACCACAGGCGACGGAAGCGGCAACTCCGCAGAAGGTGCATACACGATGGCACGACCATCTGTAGGGAAGACATCACGGAACTGCACCGATTTCTCTGACGAAATGACAACTTCCATTGGCTTAATGTCAATCTCTTCGGCGCGCGGCGTTGCAATCTCTACATTCAAACGACGGGCAAGTTCACGCCCAAGCCAATCATTGCTACGGGCATCACCTACTGGCTCAATTACTTTTTGCACTCGTTGCAGAACGAACGAGCCATAGCTTCCAGCAACGTCATTAACTTCAAATTGTGTTGTGGCTGGCAATACAACATCTGCCATACGCGCGGTGTCTGTCATCACCTGTTCATGCACCACGGTGAATACGTTCTCATTCATCATGGCAGCAATCATCGTTTGCTGATCATTTGCAGTGGCCGCCGGGTTGGCGCCCTGCACGACCAACACCTTGGGAGTAGTTGTCTGCTGAAGCAGTCGACCAACATGATTCATATTGATGGCATTTCGCGATACATCAATAGTCGGAAGCATCGCCGATACAGACTCAGATGATTTCCGAGATGTCGAGGCCAATACACCGCTTCCCTCTTGGCCGAATTTTCCCGCGACAGCCCACAGCGACAACACAGCCAACATTCCACTGCCGCCGTTGATGTTGCGTTCTACGCCCCACCCAATTCGCAACATCGCTTTCGAATGTTTCTCCAAGAGGTCCACACATTGGGAAACAACGGATGCATCAACTCCGCACTCTTTAGCGCCACTCTTGATACTCCAGGACGAACAGGCATGCAAGAACTCATCCGCTCCACTCACATATTGGGACATGAATGCAGAGTCGAGCGCCCCACGTCGAGACAGTTCAGACACAAGAGTCATCGCAAAGACAGCATCGGTCCCAGGCAAGAGCGAAACATGAAGATCACTTCGTTCGGCGATTCCCGTGCGTCGTGGATCCACCACCACAACAATTCCCCCATTTTCCTTGCACTTATTAATGAGTGGTGGAAGGTGAGAGTTCGATGCAGTGGAGTTAGCGCCCCAGACAAAGAGGACTTCTGCCGACGGGATCGTAAAAGGGTCAGCAGAGTCCATGCCGGGGAAAACTTGTCTCCACGCTTCACCAAATGTGAAAGCGCAGATGGTGTGTTCAATGTCTGGACATCCGAGCCGAGCGAATAACTCGACAGTGCTTCCTTCGCTTTCAATAATTCCAGACGAGGAGTTATATAGGTACGGAAACACTGAATCCACTCCATGGTCGGCAATTGACGACGACACACGCTGTGCCACAAGATCTAGAGCCTCGCCCCACGAAGCACTTCTGAATTCACCAGAACCTTTTGAGCCCGTGCGAATAAGTGGTGTTGCAATTCGTTCGGGAGAATAAATCCGTTTCGTACTCATCTGCACTTTGCGACAGATGAAACCATCAGTGAATGGACTGGCATCAGAATCTTTCGCGGCATCAATGTCTGTGATTACTCCGTCAGTCACGGTGACATCAAGCGAACATGTATCGGGACAATCGAGAGTGCACGCTGTTCGAACAACTTTCACGTTCAAGTCTCTATCCGATCTTCTAAATCTTCAAAGCGATCGATGCCCCGCAATGACGGGAATGCTACCCACCACACTGCGGCGACAACCATGGTTGCTATGCCACCGCCAATCACTGTGGCCGGTGTTCCAGCCACACTTGAGACTGCACCTGATTCAAATGCTCCCAGCTCATTTGATGCACCAATAAATACGTTTTCTACTGCGCTAACTCGACCGCGTTTGTCGTCGGGTGTCACAAGCGGCACCAAAGAGCTTCGAATGAACACGCTCACCATGTCAGCCGCGAATATGACAAGCATTGCGATGAACGCAACTAGATACGAGTGCGTTGTGCCAAGGACAATGGTTGAGATTCCAAAAATGGCGACAACCACCAACAACGTTCGACCAACATGGCGACGGATTGGCCTAAACGCAAGGAATATAGCCATGGTTGCAGCGCCAATGCCGCCGGCTGCACGCAACCATCCGTATGCAACGTCACCAACTTTCAATTGCTCTTCGGCAATTACAGGCAACAACGCCACTGCTCCACCAAAGAGAACTGCAAAGAGGTCTAGAGAGATAGCAGCCAGTAGCACTGGAGTTTTGCGAATGAACACCAGGCCTTCAACAGCATCGCGAAGTGTTGGACGCTCGAGAGGCACTACTGGTTCTGCCACTGGAGGCAACTTCACTAACGAGAGGAAAAACATGCCTCCAGCAATGAGAATTGCCGCCACTCCATACGCAAGAGCTGGATCTACTGCGTACAAAAAGCCACTGACGGCGGGGCCTAAAATAGCCGCACCTGTCCATGTAGCGCTGTAAAAAGCAATGACGCGGGGCAAGCCCCCTGAAGGAGCAATCATTGCCGCGATGGGACGCAACGCCGGCGATAGGAACGCACGCGACGCACCGAACAAGACTGCAATGGCAAAGATTGGTCCGGCCGATGTTGGGTTTGTTAATGCATAAAACATCAACAAAATAGAAGAGACGAATTCTCCGAACTGTGCAACTAAGGAAATTTTCTTTCGGTTGAGCCTGTCTGCGATCGTGCCAGTGATGAGCACAAGCAAGACAGCAGGCATGAATTCGGCCAACCCAAGCCACCCGATATCTAATTCAGAATCAGTGATGTCGAAGATGTGCTTGCCCAGTGCAGCAGCTTGCAACATGACACCTGTTGTCAAAACAAAACTTGAAATGAGAAGTGGTCGCACTCCGGGCGCAGACAACGCCTCACGTGCAGGCATCGTGCCTGGCTGGTCGGTCATCGAGCGGTCCAGCCGCCGTCAACCACCACAGTTTGTCCAGTCATGAAGGAAGATGCATCGCTGGCCATAAACAGCAATGCACCATCAAGTTCATGTTCGGCACCCATGCGCGGAATTGGAGAGTTCTGCATCACATATTTTTGTGAACTGTCGTCTGTATCCATTCCTGCTGTCATCTCACTTACAAACCAGCCCGGGCATAGGGAGTTCACGCGCACACCTTTTCGGGCCCACTGCACAGCAATCTCACGCGAGAGAGCAATAACTGCGCCTTTGCTCGCGGCGTAGTTCGCTTGCTTAATTGGCGTTCCCGCAATCATTCCCAAAATGGAGGCAACGTTCACGATGGTGCCACTTCTATTAGCAACCATGTTTTCTCCGGCCAGTTTGCACAGATGCCAAATCGCAGTGGTGTTCACTTCCATTGTCTCTTCAAACATGTCAAGCGTTTCAGATTCAATTGCAATCTTGTGAGTGATGCCGGCGTTATTCACCAAGATGTCAATGCGTCCCAATTTTGCTAGAACTTCTGAAATTAATTTCTCACGGTCACTTGCCTGTGCAACGTCACACTGCACAGCAAGAGAGCCAGGCAAATCCGCAGACAGTGTCTCAAGGCGATCAAGACGTCGGGCTGTGACCACCACGGTTGCTCCTGCCGCATGCAAGACGCGAGCAAACCGTGCTCCTAGGCCAGAAGACGCTCCCGTGACAATCGCAATTTTGCCGTCGAGACGAAACTGGGCAATGGGGTCAAAAGAAGTATTAGAAGCCATGCGCCGAGGCTATTGCGTTGGGCCTCATGTGTCAGCATGGAAAACATGAAGGTTCGCATTGGTTATGGCCTAGGGGTAAGAACAACCCTCAATGACACGGGTTTTCTTGAAGTCGTAGACACACTTGAACGTCTGCGCTTTGACAGCCTGTGGCTGA
This sequence comes from Ilumatobacteraceae bacterium, assembly GCA_036826015.1. GTDB lineage: Bacteria > Actinomycetota > Acidimicrobiia > Acidimicrobiales > Ilumatobacteraceae > UBA2093. The sequence goes on along the minus strand of DAISXE010000026.1, from coordinate 4,121 downwards.
GCGAGCGGATTGGTGGAGACGCCCCAGACCCTCTCGTTGCGATGTCTATGGCTGCGGCACGCACCACACGCCTCAAGGTGGGAATGAGTGTCATGGTGCTACCTGGCCGCAACCCCATTGTGTTGGCAAAAGAATTAGCAACCCTCGACCGCATGTCAAACGGACGACTACTTCCTGCCTTCGGTCTTGGCGTTGCAGATGTCCATGAACAACAAGCTTTCGGTGTTGAACGCACCAAGAGAGCCAAGATGTTCAATGAAGCACTTGCAGTACTTCGCTCTTGTTGGATGGATGATGAAGTGACGTTCCACGGAGAGTTCTACAACTACGACAACTTGCGTGTGAGTCCAAAACCAAAACAACAACCACCTGATGTATGGCTAGGTGGAATTGCTGAGAGTGAACTGAAGCGCGTTGGGCGACTAGCTGATGGATGGCTGCCATCGTTTGTTACTCCACAAGATGCAGAAGCAGGCTGGAAGACAATCAGTACTGTTGCTTCAGAACATGACCGCGAGATAGAAGACGAACACTTTGGCGTACTTATCCCTTATGTCATCGGTGATGCACCACCACAATTACTTGCCGGCCTCAAAGTTCGCCGACCAGACCTTGAAGATGTGTCAGTGCTGGTGCCTCAAGGTTGGAAACAACTGCAGGACACCATTCAACAATTCATTGATGTTGGAGCATCCAAGTTCGTTGTGATTCCGCTTGCAGAACCGTCATCAGTACCTGAGTGGAATTCACATCTTGAAGAGGCAGCAACATATTTGTTGCCGCTAGAAAACTAGCTACTTCTTTTTAGATGGCTTGGTGAAATTTGCACAGAAGTCGATAAGGAGTCGAGTTCCATAAGCAGTTGCTCCGCGATTGAGCCAACCGCTGTCACCGTCGGCATCCATCGGGCCGGCAATATCAAGGTGAGCCCACGGCGTAGTACCTACGAACTCATTGAGGAATAATGCTGCAGTAGTTGCGCCAGCAAGCGGCCCACCGATGTTGCGCATGTCTGCAACGTTCGAGTCAAGCATTCTGCGGTAATCAGCAAACAGTGGCAATTCCCACAACAATTCATCCGTGCGCACACTCGATGCCTTCAATTGATCAATGACACCAGCATTATTTCCAAGTACTCCGGCCATCCGCTTGCCAAGTGCTGCAAGACATGCACCAGTGAGTGTTGCGATATCAATCATGGCATCTGGCTTTGATTCCGCACCCAACGACAAACCATCGGCGAGAATGAGACGACCTTCAGCATCGGTGTTATGAATCTCAACGGTCTTTCCGTTGCGCATAGTGAGAACATCACCTAACTTCAACGCACTTCCACTTGGCATGTTGTCTGTGCACATGAGATAAGCCGTGACTTGTGTCTTTACTTTCAATGCGCGTAGCGCACTCATGGTGGCGAGGACAGCTGCTGCACCACTCATGTCCATTTTCATGGCGGCATGACTTTCGTTGCTGGGCTTCAATGAGATACCGCCCGAGTCGTACATCACACCTTTGCCGACAAGAACCACTTTTCCTTTTGCTGCAGTCGGCGTGTAGACCAACTTCACCATGCGTGGCGGCTCTGTGCTGCCGGCGTTTACACCAACGATTCCGCCACATCCCATTGCAATGAGTTGGTCGCGGTTATAGACGGTGGCCTCGACACCAGATGCGTTGGCAATCGCCACAGCATGATCTGCAAACTGACGTGCCGTGAGGTGCGACGGCGGAGTGTTTGCAAAGTCACGTGCAGTGCAGACTGCGGTAGATGTGGCAATGCCCATCAACATGCCTGCTTGCACTTCTGCAGTTTTTTCAGCAGACACCAACGTGACTGAAGTGAGCTTTGAAAGCCCAGACTTGTCGTTCTTTAACTCAACCCAACGATGAAGCGCGAGCGCAATACCTTCGACGACTGCTTGCGTTGGCGCTTTTGCACTACCGCGAATTACTCCAGGCAATGTGGTGGCAATTGATTCGTACCGTGCGCACGCGCGCGCCGCTGTTGCTGCCACATTACGAAGCACAGTGGTATCTAGATCGCGGACCTCACCGATTCCTAATAGGACTCGCACTGCTGTCTTGCCTGCAGCAGGTGGCAATGTCTGTGTTTGCGATGCCCTTCCTTCAAAACCTAAGGAAGCAAGTTGCACACGATTGAGCCCAACACCACCGGGAACAGGACCAGAAGCAGCAACCGGGATAACGATGGCTGCCACTTTGGCTGGAACGGACTTTGATACAGAAAAAGCAGTACGCATAGCCCCACTCTATGTGGCGGCACTCGGCGCTCTATCGCCGAAGCGACTACAGGCTCTTGACTGGTCGAGAAACGCCTTCTTGCCAACGCGCCATTGTCCACAACAAGTCTGACAAACGATTGAGATACGGCACCACATAACTAGGTGGCGGCGCGGCCCCGAATGCTTGACGTTCAGCTCGGCGCACCGTGGTGCGCGCAAAGTCCAACCATGCAGACACTGGGTGCTCACCGGGAACAACAAATTCTGTTGGAGGGTCAAACTTTGTGTCGAGGTCATCGATGATGGCTTCTAGACGGTCAACCATCTCTGAAGTAACGCTGCTTTTCCCCGGCGTGAGTTTGTGTCGATTCTCTGGCAATGTCGCAAGTTCTGCCATGAGGACATACAAATCCTTCATCATGGGCACCACGATGGCATCCACTTCAGAACCATGCCCCGCCGCAGTACGAACAAGACCAATGACAGCTTGTGCTTCATCGACTGCACCGTATGCGCGTGGTAATTCAGAATCCTTCGGAACTCGACCTCCATAAAAGAGGCCTGTCGTTCCGTCGTCGCCTTCTCGGGTATAGATCTTCTCGCGAGCCATGCCATTGACTCTATGGGGCGGGGCTCCTCTACGGCAGGTTTCACACCTCATATTTGCCACAGAGATAAGCACCGCTATGGGTTTCACAAGTAGCGTGGAGCAGTCATGAGTCGCCAGCCCTACCTCGAAGCCGTCAACGAACGAGTCATCGTTTTCGATGGCGCTTTCGGAACTTTCGTACAAGATCTAGACCTTGGTCCAGCCGACTTTGGTGGCGAGTCCCTTGAGGGTTGCAATGAAATGCTGTGCCTCACTCGCCCCGACGTCATTGAATCTATGCACCGTGCTTTCCTTGATGCAGGTGTTGACGCCATTGAAACAGCCAGCTTTGGCAGCTTCTCTACTGTGTTGGCCGAGTACAACATCCCAGAACAGGCGTATGAACTCAACGTTGCGGCCGCTTCTATTGCCCGCCGCGTCGCCGACTCATACGAGTCCGATGGACGCCCACGTTATGTAGCGGGAAGTATCGGACCTGGCACAAAGTTGCCAAGCCTTGGTCACATTGATTTCATCACCTTGCGTGATTCCTACGAAGAACAAGCTCGCGGCCTCATTGATGGTGGCGCTGATCTTTTCCTCATTGAAACGTGCATGGACTTATTGCAGATTAAGGCAGCAATGCAGGCATGTCGCCGCGCAATGTCTGCATGTGGTCGCACTCTTCCTATCCAGGTGCAAGTCACCATGGAGACCACCGGACGCATGTTGGTGGGTACCGAGATTGGTGCTGCATACGCATCGTTACAAGCAATGAAGCCAGACGTCATTGGTATTAACTGCGCAACAGGCCCTTCTGAAATGCAAGAGCACTTGCGTTATCTCAGCCAGCACTCGCAAATCCCCATCAGTGTTTTGCCTAACGCCGGATTGCCAAGTGTTGTCGATGGCAAAACGCATTACGACCTCACTCCCGAACAACTTGCTGAATTTCATCGCCGCCACGTGGCCGATCTTGGGATTGGCATTGTTGGCGGTTGCTGCGGAACAACTCCCGAACATTTACGTCAAGTAGTTGAAGCAGTGCGAGGTGTCGCTCTCAAACAACGCACACCAGAGTTTGAACCAAGCGTGTCTTCGTTGTACTCCCCTGTCACGCTTGCTCAGGACAACAGCTTTCTCATCATTGGTGAACGCACCAACGCAAACGGTTCGAAGGCTTTTCGCGATGCAATGTTGCGCGAAGACTGGGATACATGTCTGAAGATGGCCACCGAGCAAATTCGTGAAGGTTCTCACGTGCTCGACGTCTGTGTTGACTATGTAGG
>DAISXE010000025.1:0-18131 GCA_036826015.1 Ilumatobacteraceae bacterium | reverse complement strand
GATGTGCTGATGCCCTCTTCAAACAACTCTTTACGAGCACGTTCGACTGCAGACTCGCTACGCGTACGGTTCTTAACAGCACGATTTGACGCCATGCCGAAGCTTTCCTTGTACAAACGACCTTCTGTGTCGCGCAGCGTGTCTGCTGCTGACTCGTATGTGCCCGCAAGCCATGAACCAAACATCACATTCGCAGCACCCGCTGCGATTGCAAGCGCGACGTCACGCGGGTAGCGAACGCCACCATCGGCCCACACATGCTTGCCCATTGAGCGCGCTTGTTCCGCACTCTCTAAGACAGCACTGAACTGTGGACGTCCGACGCCGGTCATCATGCGAGTTGTACACATAGCGCCAGGACCCACACCAACTTTTACGATGTCGGCACCAGCGTTGATGAGGTCTCGGGTTCCTTCTCTGGTCACAACATTGCCCGCGACAACGATTGCCTTTGGAGCCACCTTGCGCACTGCTTCAATCGCTTGCAACATGCGTTGCTGGTGACCATGCGCAGTGTCAATAACTAGAACATCAACACCAAGGTCAACGAGAGCCTTTGCACGACCGGCTGGGTCAGCATTAATTCCTACTGCAACAGAAGTGAGGAATTGCCCTTGCGAATCAAGTGCTGGGTTATAAATAGTGCTGCGTAATGCGCCCTTACGTGTAATAGCTCCGAGCAATATCCCCGAAGCGTTCACCACAGGAGCAAACGACAATCGCTGTTCAATGAGCGAATCATGCATTTGTTCCACCGAATGTTGTTCCGTGAATAGAACCATGTCTGGATTCATCACGTTCTTGAGCTGAGTAAATCGGTCGTAACCCGCTGCGTCGTGCTCAGTGAAAATACCGAGGGGACGATTTCCGCTATCGACCACAATCACTGCACCATGGGAACGCTTGTGTATCAGGCTCAACGCCTCGCCCACGGTGTCCTCAGGTCCCAAAGTAATTGGGGTTTCAAAAATTGGGTGGCGCGATTTCACATGGCGAACAACCATCTCGATGATGTCCATAGGAATATCCTGAGGAAGAACAACCAAACCACCACGGCGGGCAACTGTCTCGGCCATACGGCGCCCTGCTACCGCGGTCATGTTTGCCACGATGATGGGAATGTTCGTGCCGATGTTGTCTGGGGTACGAAGATCCACATCGAATCGGGATGGCACAGAAGAAGCAGACGGGACCATAAAGACGTCGTTATACGTCAGGTCGTGTGCGGGGAGATCATGTAGGAACCGCATAGGGCGTTGCAAGACTACCGTGTTGGGATGGCATCTTCAGAGAACTCCGCAGTAGTCCTTATCCACGGATGGGGCGGCAATTTCGTCGACACATGGCAGAAGCCCGGAATAGACGCCCTACTTAACGATGTTGGCCGCCAGGTCATAGGAATCAACCTTCTGGGTCATGGCGACGAAGAGAAGCCCCACGACCCACAGGCCTACGTCAACCTTTCCTCGTGGCTTCTCGACCGCCTGCCATCGACTGGACTGGTAGACGTAGTGGGATTCTCACTCGGTGCACTCACGACCCTTCGGGCGTTGATCGAGGCGCCCCACAGGTTTGGAAAAGTTGTCCTAGCGGGAATCGGAGACGGAGTCTTCCAGCAGTCAGCACCTGATTCTCATAAACGAATCATTGATGCGCTCGAAGGTCGCGCGCCCGAGACGGATACGTTTGCGCGCATGTTTGCTCATTATGGCAATCAACCCGGTAACGATGTGCTCGCACTTACAGCAATTATGAAACGACCACCACAGAATCCAATCAAGCCTGAAGAACTTGAATCCATTCAGAACGAGATTCGAGTGGTCATTGGCGATAAAGATTTTGCGGCTCCTGCCGACCAACTTGCTGCATCTTTCCCAAATGCTTCATTGGTGACGCTGAAGAACACGGACCACTTCGCAACGACAGAAGCATTTTCGTTTATTGATGTGCTTCTAGATTTTCTGGCTACATGAGTACTGTCGGGCAAATTGGGTCAGACATTCATCGAGCCGCTTCGCTGCTACGCGATGGCGGCGTTATTGGAATGCCAACTGAAACTGTGTACGGGTTGGCAGCACTGGCTAGCAATGAAGAAGCCGTTCGACGAGTTTTTGATGTCAAGGGTCGGCCATACGACCATCCATTGATTGTTCATCTCTCACCTACCGAAGACCTCTCGCAATGGGGCCATTTCAATTCGGACGCAACAGCGCTCGCCCAAGCCTTTTGGCCAGGACCGTTGACTCTTCTTGTCCCTCGCACGTCACGTGTGCCTGATTGGGTCACTGGTGGTCGAAACACAGTGGCGATTCGAGTACCGAGTCACACTGTTGCAGAATCTCTACTTGATTTAGTTGCAGACGGAGTTGTTGCACCATCAGCAAACCTGTTTGGAAAAGTCAGTCCCACTGAGGCGAAACATGTCTACAACGACTTCGGCAATCTTGTCGATTACATCCTCGATGGTGGACAATGTGAACACGGCGTTGAATCGACAATCGTGGAATGCATCAACAAACCAACAATCCTTCGTCCGGGATCAATCAGCAAAGATGACATTGAGGCGGTGCTTCACATTTCGATGCAAGCCGACACTGGAGAATCACGTGCACCTGGCATGCTCACCAGTCACTACGCTCCGAATGCACGCGTTGTTTTGGTAGAGACAATTGAAGAACTAAAGAACAAGATGTCCGAACTTTCGACTACTCGTACTCGCTGCATTTCGCTGCATTTCGATTCAGTCCAGGAATATGCATTTCGTTTGTATTCATCGTTGCGTACGGCTGACGAATCAGAAATTGATGTTGTAGTTGCACTTTTGCCGCCCGCTCACGGGCTCGGATTGGCTGTTCGCGACCGCTTACGCAAAGCGTCTAGTTAGTCGTAGTCCCAGTCAATTGAATTGAGTGTCCCGACCAGCAAGTCCCTCACTTCTTCAACATCAGGTGTTTCTGACGCACGAGTTGATCCGACTGTGAGGTGAACGGTTGTTGCACCGGCTTCGGGAACCAGTTCGCATCGACACCACGCTTGCAATGAATGATTTATGTGCGTGTCATGAAGCGAAAACTCGATCATGTATGGAGGGTCATCAACGATGATGGGACCACAATGCGCCGCAACTACTTCAAGGGCATTCCAACAAACGACTGGAAGAACGTCCACTGTGAAACTGGAGACGTCGCGACGAATATGTGAGTCGTACTGCTTCTTTTCTGCGACAGGCTCTTGCATGTCGAGAATCGTCTCCAGTGCCTGATTGATGCGAGCCATATTGATCTCGCTTCCACCAACATCGGGGTGGTGCGTCTTAGCTAAAACACGCCAAGAACTACGAGCATCTTGATGCGTTGCAGTAGCGGACAAGCCCAGAATCTTCAGGGCTTCGGATTGTTCCACTGTGGCTATCGCCCAATGAATCGCGGAGGGCGTTTCTCAATGAAGGCGGCAACGCCTTCCTTGAAGTCCTTGGTACGAAACAGTGGAAGCAACTGCAAGAACACATGGTGCACGTTTTGTTCGAAAGTTTCAGTCTCGGCAGCACGCATCATTCTCTTAATCGCACGTACCGCAAGCGGCGCATTGGAAGCGATTTCACCAGCCATCTCACGAACCGAATCCATAAGTTGATCTGCGGGAACGACTGCATTTACTAATCCAAGTTCTAGACACTCATCTGCGATGAGCGTCCGGCCTGTGAAGGCAATTTCGGCAGCTCGTGCATAACCAACAATTCTTGGAAGCAACCAGGTACCGCCACTTTCAGGAAGGATGCCTCGCTTTGCGAACCCTGGAGCCATCTTCGCGGTGTCTGCTGCTATACGAATATCGCAGCCAAGTGCAATATCAAGTCCGTAGCCGGCTGCTCCCCCGTTAAGAGCGCAGATGACTGGCGTATCCAAGTTATGCAGAACTATTGGTGGAGCATCACGAATATCGAACTCCACCATGTTTGCTTCGGTGTTATCCAAAACTCCGAGCGACTCTGTCTTGCCTGCTTGTGACCCCAAGTCCAGGCCTGCGCAGAAAGCTCTTCCTGCACCCGTAAGAATGATGACTCGAGCTTCAGGATTGGAGTCGGCCTCTAGTAGCCGTTGCGACAATTGAGTCAACATTTGCCCCGAGATGGTATTCATACGACCAGGCGCATTCAGTGTGATTGTTGCTATGTGGTCCTCAATCTCTAGGAGAACTTCATCTTCTTTCGTCATACCGACAAAGATAACAAGCATGAATGAACCAAATGCTATTCGCACTCCAGACGCCACAGCTGTGCCTCAGCCAACACTTGATGGTTCTGTCGGAGACGGATGTCGTGTGTTATTGATTCGCCATGGACGCTCAGCAGACATCATTCCGGGAACTCCCGAATCTACTGATCCTCCGTTACACGATCAGGGCAAAAAGCAAGCGGAGGCCGTAGGTAAACGACTGTCGAGCGCGGCAATTTCTGCCGTGTATTCCAGTCACCTTCTGCGCGCGTTTGACACGGCATTTGCGATTGCTCAGCACCATGACTTGGAAGTACACATCCACGAAGATCTTGAAGAAGTAAAACTCGGAGATTGGAGCCATGGAGAGTTTCGCAAGAAAGCCGCATCGATGGACCCCGAGTATGTCGAGTGGACCAAGAGTGGAACATGGGATGGCATTCCTAATGGAGAAGGTGACGCAGCTTTTCGTCTACGTGTCTCTTCAAAGATTCGCGAACTCGCCAATCAACATAAAGGGGAAACGATCGCCGTTGTATGCCATGGTGGAGTCATCAACGCATTCTTGGCAGACCTGCTCGGCACTCAACGCTCGCTATGGATGATGGTTGAGAACACGAGCATCACAACAGTGAAAATTGCAGATGTAATTAGTGTGCTCACGCTCAACGATTGTCATCACTTGTACGACCTGGTGACTGAATCTAACTAAGAGCGTGATTCCTCGAAGAGCACATTACAAATTGCTAGCCAGAATGAAACGGCTCCGATAATGTGAGCGGCCACAAGGATGACAGGCACTCCAGTGAAATACTGCGTGTAGCCAATAGCCCCTTGAAAACAGGCCACAAACAAAAGGGTTTGCACAGCCTCACTAAAGCTCTTGTCGGACCACTTCCTTGCCTTCACAGCAAGAAACACAATAAAAGCCACAGTGGCCATTACTGTTACCCCGTGCAATCGTGCGACGTTCGTGAACGCGAAACCGAACCGCACAGCGTCTTCATCACCTGCGTGCGGTCCAGTAGCCGTCACAACAGTGCCTGTAACAATTGCCAATGCACTAAGTACGGCCAATGCCAAAAGAAGAAAAGAATGGCCTGAAGCTAATCGCCGTAAATAAATCGAGGGAGCATCTGACATTGATCTGCGATACAAAACAAACGCATTGGTGATGAGAAGGATGGAGACGAGGAAGTGTGCCATATTGGCATACGGGTTCAATCCTGTGAGCACTACGATGCCACCGATAACCACCTGAGCTAAAACGCCGATGATCAAACCCCACGACAATTTGACTAAATCGGTACGACGTGGTTTGCGGAAATACGAAAGCAGAACAGCCGCAATGACAGAAGCGGAAACAACTCCAGTGAAGAGTCGATTAACTTGCTCAATCATTGTGTGCCCGGTGGAAACATCAACAAACTTTGTTTCGTTACATCTCGGCCAGTCGGAGCAACCCAATCCAGAGCCAGTCAATCGCACAAGAGCCCCAGTAAACACAATGAGGCACACCGAGCCCAATGCGGTTCCCATCACCAGTCGAAAGGACTTCTGGGAGACCGTAGGCATGACTTCAATCTATGTCCTTCGGGGGTTGGCGGTCCCGTTAGTTCCAACGACCCACAGGTGGCTACGGTCACAGTCATGATCACTTCTTATGACGACTTCCCTATTCACCAGACATCGGAGCCCATAGCTCATCCTGCATCTGGCGATGCGAACCATTACGACAGATACTTCTTCAACGGATACTCACGTGATGGAGCACTGTTCTTCGCGGCGGCAATGGGGCTGTACCCAAATCGACATGTTATGGATGCATCTTTCAGCGTCATAGTTAAAGGCGAGCAGGTCAATGTTCATGCTTCGGCGCGAGCGAACAACGACCGTATGCTCTGCACAAAAATCGGCCCGATTGAGATTCAAGTTCTGGAACCTATGCGTAAGCATCGAATCCTGGTGGACATGAAGGAACACGGTGTACGGGCTGACGTTACATACACAGCGACCTCGCTGCCCTATGAAGAGCCACCGTTTCTCGTGCGCGCCGGCAACAGAACAACCATGCAATACACACGACTCACACAGTTGGGCCAGTGGTCTGGGTGGATTGAAGTAGATGGCGTACGAATTGAAGTTGAACCCCAAACAGTGGTCGGGTCACGAGACAGGTCTTGGGGAATACGTGGAATAGGAGAACGAGTGCAACAGGGAGCACCACTGCAGGCTCTTCCACAGTTCTACTGGCTATGGGCACCGGTGTGCTTTGAAACCTTTGGAACTGTATTTGACGTAAACGAATACGCCGACGGTCAAAGATGGCACGAGTCCGGAGCAATGCTTGTGGGAGACGACACCATTCGACATGCTCACAGCATTGATTACACGTACCACTATGAAGCAGGTACTCGTCGCTCAGAGAAATTCGAGGTCACTTATACATTCTCGAATGAAACCGCTCACCTTGTATTCGATCCAATCACTCACTTCCAAATGGTGGGGCTTGGTTATCTCAGCGCCGAATGGGGTCATGGAAATTGGAAGGGTGAACTCGAAACAGGTGGGGAACGTTTTCAAGTTCCAGTGGAGACACCCATGGACATGCAACATTTACATACACAAACACTTAGCCATGTCACTTGCACCTTGTCGGATGGAACACAGCACAAAGGAATTGGAATTCTTGAAACGCTTGTTCTCGGCGCACACTCCCCATCCGGATTCACTGGCATGGTCGACGGCTACATACCGCAGTAACTATCCGTGATTGATGGACATGCCACCATCGACAACTATTGACGCTCCGTTGAGAAACGAAGCAGCCGGCAAACAAACACTAAGAGTCATATGAGCAACTTCTTCTGGATCGCCGTATCGACCGATCGGAACTTTTCGCCGTGCATATTTCTCTTTCGAGTCTTCAGGAATAGCTGATGTCATTCCCGTAAGAATTGGTCCCGGGCAAATCGCATTTACCGTGATGTTGCTACGACCCAATTCCACAGCGAAACTTTTCGTCAAGCCAATCACGGCATGTTTTGATGCGGTGTAGGCAGCAAGTCCACGAGTAGCAACAACTGCCTCGGTCGAAGCAACGTTCACTATGCGTCCGCCATGAGGAGCTTGAAGCAAGTACGGCAACGCAAGGCGAATCAGATGAGCGTGTGCAGAAACGTTTATCGCCAAGGTCTCGTCCCAGTTTGCATTGAAGATTTCGTCATCAGAGTGCACGGAAGAGATTCGGCTGATTCCAGCATTGTTAACGAGAATGTCGATTCCACGCATGAACTTAATTGCGGCCAAGATCAACAACTCACGATCAGACTGGTTCGCAACATCTCCGGACAGACATGCCGCACTATCTGGCCCATACATGGCCTGGATCTCCGTCGTTACAACTTCTAAGGATTTGCGGTCCCAGTCAGCCAAAAAGACTCTCGCCCCTTCGTCGGCAAATAGACGCGCCGTCGCCCGACCCATGCCGCTTCCAGCACCGGTGATCAGAACTCTGGCCCCCGACACGCTTCTCGATAACTGACTCAGACCCATGGAGACCCCCTGCCTCTAGGCCATGTTCCCATAGAGATTGGGTCATTGAACCCATTAGAAACTCTCTCAAGGCCTACATCTCAGCACTTTTAGTGATGGAGTCACCACTTAGACCACTCTAAGTAACCAACTAAACATTTTCTGTGAGAAATTCCTCAAGTTTCCTCCCGACCTGCCGATCCCTTAACCGGATCAACAAGGGAGAAGACAGATGTCTCACAACCGCACACTCACAATCAGCAAAGTCATCATTTCGGGAGCAATCCTCTCAATGGGCCTCGTTGCATTGCCTCAGACAGCACAAGCAGCAACCGTTTCCGCTGCACCAACTGCAAAAACCGCTCCAGGACAACCAAAGTTCGGCGACAAAGGTGCGCACGTAGCAGCCGTACAGGCAGCAATCGTGCGTAACGGCTTCACATTAAAGGGTGGCGTTACTGGCGTCTTCGATAAGAACACATTGCGTGCACTGAAGAGTTTCCAGAAAGTTGTCGGACTTCGCGCATCAGGAGTTGTTGACGCTCCAACCGCAAAAGTTCTGAAAGTGTCTGCAGATGCGACCACAACCACAATCGCTCCAGTTACAACCACAGTTGCTCCAACCACAACCCTTCCAGCCGTGGTGTACCCACTTACGGTCGACACCCTTCCAGTACGCGGCGCTAAGGGCGCTTCGGTTCTTACTGTCCAGAAGGCACTTGTCACTGCGGGCATCACTGTAAAGGGTGGCGTTGATGGCATGTTCGGTTCTGGAACCACTTCTTCCCTTGCAGCATTTCAGAGCGCAAAAGGATTGCCAGCCACTGGACTTCTTGATGCATCGACAGCATCGGCTCTCGGACTCGTAGCACCTGTGGCCGCACCTGCACCAGCGCCAGCACCGACCGTTTCTGCGGCAGCTGCCAATACCTCTGCAATCGTCGGCAAGCTTCCTGCACGTGGAGATAAGAGCGACAAAGTTCGTTCATTACAGAAGGCCCTTATTGCTTCGAATATCGCAGTGAAGGGTGGCGCTGATGGCATCTTTGGAATTGCTACAACTGTTGCTCTTCGGAAATATCAAACAGCAAATGGACTTCAAGTAACCGGAACTCTCACAACACCGACAGCAATCAAGTTGGGTCTTGTTGCTGCTCCAACGATCAGCATCTCAGTGTTCCCAGTGCAAGGCGTTTGTTCATACGAGAACACATGGCACGCACCACGCGGTACAAACCGCCTTCACCTTGGTGTTGACATCATCGCAAAAGAAGGAAACCTTTTATACGCAGTTGCTGATGGCACCATCACAAAGATGTATTCAACAGCTACTGACAAGCTTGCCGGTAACGGTGTTCGCTTGACTCGCGCTGACGGAACATACTTCTTCTACGGCCACATGCAACGCGTTGCAGACGGAATTGGTATTGGCGTCAAAGTTAAGGCCGGACAAGTTCTTGGATATCTCGGTAAGACCGGTGGCACAACCACTCCTCACCTGCACTTAGAGGTTCACCCTTTCGGTGGCGAAGCAATTGATCCAACTCCAGTTGTTGCAGCAGTTGATGCATGCAGCGTCACCACACCGCTTCCAGTACCTGCGCCATAGATTTCGGCTTTGTGCCGACACCGATATCCCAACACGCCGCTGATCCAAGGTGTGTTGGGATATTTTGGTTTATGGCCTTACGGCGTAAAAAGCATTCACAGAATGATCAATGTCCAGACGCTCAAAGGATGTGAATCCGGCATCGCGAGCCATGGATTCGGCCTTTTGAGCTGATAACCCCAATGTGCCAAGTCCTTCACCATCTGGCTCAGACATAGCTGACGACATGCAACTTAAGACACTGATGCCGTACAGAAGAGAAGCCATTGGATTCTTAGAAACATTTAGCTCCAGAGAGTCGTGAGCCTTGATGTCTACGAGTAGCCAAGTCCCATCATCCTTGAGAGCACGGCGGATTGTCTTCATCATTTCAGTAGGGCGAGTCATGTCATGAATGCAATCAAAGGTACAAATAATGTCGTAGCTATTGTCCTGGGATATCGCATGCGTACGCGGATCGTAGAACGAAACATTTGACGCACTTTCGTTCTTCTTTCGCTCCTCTGCACGTTCAAGCGCAAATTGAGAGATGTCGAAACCGTCAAAAGTGCTATTTGGAAATGTCTTGCCCATTAACAATGCAGCACCACCTGAACCGCACCCAATATCAGCCACCTTGGCTCCAGTCTTGAGAGCGTCGTACGCACGTCCCAAAACTGGAAGCACCACTGGGACAAGGAAGTTCTGGTTCCATGGCTCGAAACTACGTTCGATACCTACGGCACCTTCGGGTCCGTGGCTGTCATAATCGTGACCGATACCGGTACGAAATGACTCTGGCATGTAATTCAAGGCGTTCATGGTCTGAGGGAGACGGTGGAACATGCCCATCCCATAAGCGGGATGGTCCGGAGTAGCCAGCACCGCAATTGCTTCCGGAGTTAAATAAAAAACAGGAGGTACTGCAGACAAGTCATCGCACGAAACAAGACGCGCAGCTACTTGGTTGTGAAGCCACTCACGCACCCACCGTTCATGTAGGGACAGTTTGAGCGCCAATGACTCAGATGTATCGCCTTCACCCTTTGCTAAAGCTTCATAAAGACCGAGTCGATCCCCTAGATGAATCATTCCAGAAGTCACTGCACCTTCTAGTTTGCTAAATACTTGGAAAGACGTCATCTTCAGGGCGTCACTATTAATCGACTTTTTTGTTGTCATACGAGCAAGCCTAAACGATGGACCCCTTGCTGTTATCAGTATGTACGTGAAGCGACTGGAAGATGCTCAAGACCAGATAACTGTGAAAGTCCGAAGGTGATGCCATCTCCTAACTGAAGCGTTTCGACAACGCTTACACTTGCATGCCCTATAACAAGTCTCTCCCACTCCCATGGCGTAGGCGACATTCCCAAAAGATGACAAATAGTGACACTGTTTGTACCTGCATGAGCTACCAAAAGAATGCTGGCGTCATCGTCAAACGTGGAAGAGGTTTGCCATACAGGTAGATCCGTGTTCGCCCGCACAATTCCTCGTTCTTCCAAAAAAAGGCTTGCTCCGACGTTGATGCGGTCAACGAAAGAGACAACACTCTCGCCACCATCTATGCCACTCCAACGATCAGACGAATTCTTGTTCTTCTCGGCTCGCCATGCTTCTGCAGCCTTCTCTTCAGGAGTTCCATGCCAAACGGGATTACGGATCTCTTCAAGCCAAGGTTCAATTTCTAGAGCGCGACCCAGCGACCTCAACATAGGTGCTGCCGTTTGTTGCGTGCGAACTAACGGAGACACAAGCACCTCGTCGAAGTGTTGTCCCTCACACCATTGTCCTAGCAATTCGGCTTGCTCAAAACCAAGAGTTGTCAGTGGTGGATTATCGACACTGAACCCATCTTTTACCCATTCTGGCTGCGCGTGTCGTACGAGAGTTATCTTCATCAATCTTTCCTTAGATCACTTCAGTCAATCACAACGTCAATGTTGCAGTTTCTAAATGCACTCTGAAATTGTTGGGTGTACTGGTCAATATTCTTGCTATTGCCACTTGCGTCATATACACCAGTCAGCGCTGTTCCGAGGCACACCAATTCTGATTCGCTTAGAGTCAGATTGAATGCGGTCGCAACTGTAAATCCCAAAGCAGCCGCTTCTGACCGTTCATTCGGTTCTTCCGTGAGAGGGAGCGAGTCATTTGGTTGACTTATTACAGGGCCCGGCAGTGTTATCTCAACGCCCGGATTCTGAATAACAGTACTGGCCGTGCCACATCGCGAAATCATGAATGAATCAACAACATTGGCCTGCTGCAAAGAGTCGTCGGAGTTCAGCGCAGTTAAGGCTTCGAGTGCTTCAACAGAATCGGCAACCACACTCAGATCCCACGACAAGTCATCCATCTCTTGCAGAAATCTTTGTAACCGTGGTTGGAGCACTGACGCGGCAGAACGAGTATCTTCGTTGTTCATTGCTTCAACTGTTGCATCGTAAGCGTCAAATGCAGACATTCGAATTGATGCATACTGACTATCGGCTATTGCGCCGACGCCATCGCGCAAGGACGTTAGAAAATCGGCCACTGAAACTCGAGAGTCACAAGTGTCGGTATTCGAAGAAAAGGCTGAGCAGCTGACTAGCGACATTGACAGCATGATCAAACAGGATCGTGCAACTAGGCGCGTAACTCTCACTTCCTTATTCTGACAGTTCTCGACCGACAACCACGATGCACCTAAAGTGTCAACATGAACAATCCAGATGTAGCCCTACTGATACTTCGCCTGTCATTCGGCTTGTCCATGGCATTTCATGGTTACAACAAGTTTTCGAGTTCTTCTGGAATATCCGGCACGAGCGGATGGTTCGCCAGTATGGGCATGAAGTGGCCAAACCTTCAGGCCAGGACGGCAGCCACTACAGAGATTGTTGCGGGTTTGTTAGTAGCCAGTGGACTGTTGCTGTGGCCTTCGTGTGTGGCTTTCGTAGCGCTCATGCTTGTTGCCATCATTACGGTTCACTGGAAAGTTGGCTACTTCATTTTCTTGCCAAATGGCGGTTGGGAATATTGCGCCGCGATCATGTCAGTCGCCACTGTGCTCGCCATGCTGGGTGGAGGCACATACAGCCTCGATCATTATTTTGATTTGAACGTGAACCTCGGGGTGTGGGCCCTGCCTATTGGAGTTGCACTTGCTCTGTGTCATTTGGCTATCTCCTACCGGCCCTCCAAATCCAAATAACTCCTACAATTGACTCATGTCTACTCGTGTAATTAGCCGCATTGTTCTATGGAGTGTGTGCTCTCTCATTGCACTGATGTGGGTCTATGCCTTTATCTTTGCGCCACGGGAAAGCGTGAACAAGATTAAGGATGAAGCTTGGACACAAAGGGCTCAGGCACATTGCATGAAGGCAGAAAACATTCGCTTCGCTCTTGAAGATCTGACCGAGATGAACCCAAACGACAGTCTTGCATTGCAACAGAAGTCAAAGATCGTCGAGAAGGCAACAGATGCACTTGAAGATGCCATCAATTTAATTGCAAGTGATCAACCAACTGATGAAAAAGGTAAAGCCATTGTTCCGTTGTGGATTGCTGAATATCGGCTCTACATAAAAGATCGAAGGCTTTTTGCACAGGCGTTAATGACGTCACAGACGCGGCCATATTTCGCCGAATCCGAAGTCGAAGGCGTACCTGTGAGCGAACGCTTGGGCAAATTCGCCAGAGAAAACAAAATGAAGGCATGCCAGCCGCCACTTGATTTGTCTGTCTAGACCGAGGTCCACTCCTGGCGAGACTCGTCAAATCGTCGAATCACTTTTGCAGGCACACCCACGGCCACACTGAAATCAGGAATGTTCTTTGTGACTACGGAATTGGCGCCAATCACCACATGCTTTCCGATTGTGACTCCCGGCAGCACAACTGACCCGTGACCTAACCACGATCCGTCACCGATCACGACTGCTCGTTCCGGTTGCGACTGTTTAGAAATTGGTATCGAAATATCTTCGTAACCATGATTCTGATCCGTGATGTACACATGGTGACCAGTCCATACGTCGTTTCCAATTGAGATGGAGAAATGGCCGACTATCCCACTACCCCTTCCGATAAGGCATCGATCTCCGATTGTGACCACCGGGGATACCAAGCATTCCTGGCCCGGAACCATCCCCGCAGACAATGCGACTCCTGGCCCGATCAACACGTCATCACCAATTGAGATGTATTGCTCGTTGAAAATCGTTGTTGGTTTCCACATGATCATGCTGCGCTCACCAAACGATGCGAACTTTCGACTACGTGAATTATGTGGCCCTATAGAAGCCCAGAAGGTAGCCTTCTCACTTCCAACTGTGACCAGTTTGCCGAAGGCTCTTCCGAAGTAGTGACGCGACACGTTCCTACGCTAGCCACCTTCACGCGTGACCAAACTACGCTTGCCTCATGTCTAACAAATCAACAATCGCATGTCCCGGCGGAAACATCTCTGGAATCCAGAATGAGAATGGCTCATTAGAATTTCTTGGCATTCGCTATGCATCAGCCAAGCGATTCGAAGCACCTGTTGATATTGATTCATGGTCGGGCACTTACGACGCCACAAAGTTTGGTTCTATAAGCCCACAAGTTCCCGGAATGCTGGAGACCATGCTTGGATTCAATCCGGCAGACATGGCTGAAGATTGTCTATTCCTGAACGTCTTTGCATCCGAAACTCCTTCACCAGACACAAAGAAACCAGTCCTCGTGTGGATTCATGGCGGTGCATACACAAATGGTTCTGGATCAACGGCCTGGTATCACGGAGGAAACCTTGCATCACAGGGCTCAATTGTTGTGTCCATAAATTACAGACTCGGCGCGTTGGGCTTCCTCGGTGACGGCAACTACGGAACACTCGACATGGTTTCGGCTTTGCGGTGGGTCAACAAGAACATTGCTGCCTTTGGCGGTGACCCGAACAACGTCACGATCTTTGGTGAGTCCGCTGGTGGTTCAGCTGTCATCTCCCTCATGGCATGTCCAAGCGCACAAGGCCTCTTTCATCGAGTATGGGCCATGAGCCCATCCATAGGACAGTTGCGTGAACATCCACGCAGTCAAGAGTTGGCAAAACAATTCTTCGAAATTGCTGGGGTCAGCACCATCGATGACCTACGCGAGATGCCGCTTGAGAAACTTCTGGAATTCCAAACCGCACAACTTCTCACGGCTAGTTCAGCTTTCGATTTCTATGCACCAACTGGCGGCGGTGTTGGTCTTGAGCCGAACATCCTTGAAGTAGCTAGCAAATCTGCTGTGCAATTTGTTGTCGGAACCAATCGTGATGAAAACAAATTATGGTCAGCTTTTGATCCAAGACTTGCCGATGCTGATGCCTCTACGTGGGAAAAATCATCGGCAGAAACTTTTGGTTCTCGCGCAGCAGAGGCACGCAAGGTCTATGAAAAACTGCGCCCTAACGAGTCTGCTAAAGACTTGATATCAGCAGTCAGTACCGACACTGGATTTCGTCAGCGTGCCATTTCCTTTGCGGAGCAACGTGTTTCTGCAAACCAACCAACTTGGATGTACTGGTTCACTTGGCAAACACCTGCCATGGGCGGCATTTTGGGTTGTTGCCATGCTCTCGACATTCCATTTGCGTTCGGCAACCTTGAGGCGCCGGGAGCAGAGATGTTTCTTGGAGACGGAAGCGACCGCCAGCCAATCGCCGACAGGTTCTCGGCTGAAATCACTCAATTCGCGCATCACGGTCATCCCTCATGGGCGCAGTACGACACGGATACCCGATCGACACTGCGAATCGACATAAAAACAGAACTTATTCTCGACCCTGAACAAGAGATTCGCGCCCTCTTTACACCTTGAGACGATTTTCACCGTTTCATTAGTGCGCCATTAGTGATGCACTCATAGCCTTTGAGGCAAAGGTGGTGCAATGTCGAACATCAAAAGAGCCAAAATGACTGTTCCCCAGCTGCGGGAGCGCAAAGAATCACACTCGCCATTGGCGATGGTTACTGCTTACGACTCCACATTTGCGAGCATCGTCGATGAGGCTGGCGTCGACCTGATTCTTGTAGGCGATTCTGTGGCAACTGTGATGCAAGGACAACGCAACACGTTGGGTGTCTCCATGCAAGACATGGAATACCACGTACGTCTTGTTGCATCTGTAAAGCCAATTGCCTTGATTGTCGGCGACATGCCGTTCGGTTCTTATCAAGGTTCAGTCAAGGATGCCGTTGATAATGCTGTTCGTCTTGTTAAGGCTGGCGCTGAGATCGTAAAGCTCGAAGGCGGAATCCATGTCGCAGAGCAGATTCGCGCAATCGCGGCAGCCGACATCCCAGTGATGGGACACATTGGTCTAACCCCTCAGAGTTATCACCGCATGGGCGGCAACAAGGTGCAGGGTCGCAACTCGGGAGACGCAGCCGGCAGCAGGGAGAGATTGCTCGAAGATGCGCATGCTGTAGAACAAGCTGGAGCATGTGCAGTTGTTATTGAAGCCGTACCTGCGTCTCTTGCGGCAAGCATCACCGAAAAGGTTTCTATTCCCACCATTGGAATAGGAGCAGGCGTTTCATGCGACGGGCAAGTTCTAGTCATGCACGACCTTCTCGGATTGTCACCACGAACCTTCACATTTGCCAAAGCGTATGCAGACCTGCGAACCACAGCCGCCAATGCAGTTCGTCAGTATGTTGCAGAAGTGCATTCTCAACAGTGGCCAGACGAAGCACATAGCTTCCAATAACAATGTTGATCATCACCTCACCTGAGGAAATGACTCAATGGCGGAAGAATTTAGATGACGAAGGAACCTCAGTCGGGTTTGTGCCAACGATGGGTTTCTTACATGAGGGACATGCTTCTCTCATTCGAAAATCAACAGAAGAGAACACACACACGGTTGTATCCATATTCGTGAATCCCACTCAATTCACTAATTCCGAAGATTTTGAGAAGTATCCACAAGACGCGGACGGCGATTCATCATTTCTTCGATCACTAAATGTGGATGTTCTGTATTCACCGTCACCTTCCGCTGTATATCCCGAGGGTTTCAGTACGTCAATTAGTGCCGGTCACTTAGCGACAAAGTTTGAGGGAGAAAGTCGCCCAGGCCATTTTGATGGCGTTGCCACTGTTGTTGTCAAACTCCTGAATACTGTCAATCCAAACAATGCCTACTTCGGCAAGAAAGACCGACAACAGTTGGCGGTCATTCAACAGGTGGTAACAGATTTGAATATGTCCATCAATATCGTTGGACAGGACACCGTGCGTGACCATGACGGTGTGGCTCTTTCCAGTCGCAACAGTCGCCTCACTAAAACGGAGAGACAGGCGGCAGTCGTTTTGCCGCAGACACTGCGCGCGATGATTTCCGCCTTTCATGCAAGAGACGTGAGTTCATCACAACTCATTGCGACAGGTCTTCAGGTGCTTGCGAGTGAACCTCTGTGCAAGGTTGACTATGTAGTTATCGTCGACCCAAACACAATGGAAGAAATTGAGATTCCGACTAACGCCAGCGTTATTTGCATTGCCGCCACGTTCGGCTCAATTCGTTTGATTGACAACACCGAGTTGAGCCACTTGGTCTAGCCTCAGCCTCGTGAATGAAACTTTCGCGCAATGGCCAGAGTCCCTCTGGCGAAACGGACAACTCAATTGGAATTTTGATTCTCTTCCCAGAGAGTTGTCGTGCGACATAGCGATTGTCGGGGCTGGCTTCACCGGACTATGGACAGCACACCACCTTTTAGAGATAGACCCACACCTGTCTATTGCAATCATTGAAGCTCGTCAGCCAGGTTTCGGCGCCAGCGGCAGAAATGGGGGCTGGTGCAGTGCTCTATACCCCACCTCGTTGGCCACCATTGCTACCGAAACCTCCCGTGAAGCAGCCATCAATCTTCAAAAGCACCTAATTCGCACCGTTGAAGACATTGGGGCACACATCACGAAGCACGACATCCAATGTGGGTGGAGTCACTCAGGAACGTTGTCCTATTCACGCAACGAGGCACAACTAGCCAGACAAATGGTTGACCTCAAGATGTACAGGGATTTAGGCCTCGGCGAAGAATTCATGCAATCACTTTCTTCATCCGAATCCCAGCAGCGCATAAGGATCACTAAATCACTCGGTGCGTCATTTACACCGCATTGTGCTTCTCTCAATCCTGCTCAACTGCTAGACGGCCTCGTCACTCAATTGATAGCAAAAGGTGTCACGTTCTTCGGAGACTCAATCGTTTCACAAATCGGAAACCGTTCGTTGTGTGCGCTCACTATCAATGGTCCCGCCACAGTCAATTGCAAATGGAGCGTACGTGCTACGGAAGGCTTCACTGCCCGTCTCCCAAAACATCGTCGAACCATTGCGCCCCTGTATTCCTACATGATCGCCACCGAACCAATATCGTCACGCATATGGAACGACATCGGTTGGGATGGACGAGAGACTTGGAACGACGGGCGAAACATGATTGTGTACGCGCAACGAACCTCAGATGACCGCATCGCATTTGGTGGACGCGGCGCGCCCTATAAGTTCGCCAGCCGAATTGGCGGGCAGTTCGATAACAAAGCCTCTGTGCACCAACTTCTGGAAGCCACTCTCCACGAGTTGTTGCCCCCCACCAAATCTGTTGAAATCACCAATCGTTGGGGAGGTTCACTCGGTGTTCATCGCGACTGGCACCCATCCGTACTTGCAGATCGAACGACGGGCCAGGCCAGTGCCGGTGGCTACGTTGGCGATGGAGTGGCATTCAGTTGCCTTGCTGCTGAAGCTTTGTCTCATG
>DAISXE010000024.1:13570-18432 GCA_036826015.1 Ilumatobacteraceae bacterium | reverse complement strand
AAAACAGTTGTGGTGTTAAAGCCACCGGGGGTTCAAATCCCCCTCCTTCCTCCATGACGACCCAGCCTCGGCTGGGTCGTTTTGTTTATTTCTTTGTGAAGGTTCGCCACGCTTTGTCGGCTACTCGTCCATCAATATGTGGAAGCCCAAACTTTGCCAACGCAACCAAGATGGGCTTTGTCTCTTTTCCACGGGTTGTGAGTCTGTAAGCAACATGACCTGAATCGGGCTTCTCGCATTGCTCTATCAATCCACTAGTGGTGAGGTCTTTAATTCTTTGAGACAACAGTGTGGGAGAAATACCCGTGAGACTTTCTCGAAGTTCCACATAGCGATACGTCGTGTGAATAAAGAGGTCGCGCAATATCAGAAGGGTCCATCGGTCTCCCATCAGATCGAGAGCCATTGCAATTGGACAATTCATGTCATAACTGCGTTGCCCGGAGGCGACAGATTTCTTGGACCGCGGTTGGCTCATGCCAACATGGTACATTTTCTGTACCACAAGGGGAAATCATGAGTCAGACTTCATCGCCATCAGAAAACCGCGTAATGAGCCCGTGGCCTACGTTTGTTGTCACTGCAATTGCTGCGTACATTTCAACATTGGACCTGTCAATCGTAAACGTTGCTTTCGCAGAGATTGCCGCAGATTTTCCCGACGTCAGCCGTGGCACCATCTCGTGGGTTGTCACCGCGTACTCCATTCTTTTTGGATCTTTGCTTGTGGTATCTGGTCGCCTTGCAGATCGCGTTGGTCGCAAGAGACTGTTCCAACTCGGATCAATGCTCTTCTTGACTGGTTCAGTTGTCTGCGCTGTAGCTCCATCAATGGGCATGCTCATCGCAGGACGCGCAGTTCAAGGTGTTGGTGGTGCCATCATGACTCCGGCATCGTTTGGCTTGTTGCTATCTGTGTTTTCGCTTGAACGACGAAGTCAAGTTGTTGCGTGGAATGGAGCCGTTGGTGCATTAGGTGTCGCTTCGGGTCCAACGTTGGGCGCGTTCTTTGTTGACACTTTCGGCTGGCGATCTGCCTTCTGGATCAATGTTCCGATCTGTCTCATTGTTGTGTTGATGGCTGCAAGATATGTGAAGGAGACTCCTCGAATTGATTCGCCTCGGCCAGACATTGGCGCCTCAATATTCGTAACACTGACGGTTGCGTCACTTGTGTGGAGTATTTCTCGCGCAGAAGAATACTCATGGACCGATCCATTCGTCCTCGCTCTATTCATTGCAGCAGTGATATTCGGAGTTGTTGTTGTACGCCGCACAATCACGCACGCTGTGCCTCTTATGCCGCCGGCAATGTTTAAGATTCGTTCATTCTCGGTGGCTAATGCCGCAACATTTCTGTTCGGTGCAGCGTTCTCCGCAAATATTTTGAACAACGTTCTGTTCTTGCGCTCCGTATGGAAGTACAGCGTTCTGGAGGCTGGCTTGTACTCGGTGCTTGCTCCCGTGATCGTAGCCATCACGTCTTTTGCAATTGGCCGCCATATAACTCGAATTGGGTTTAGAAGACTTCTGGTAGGCGGCCCTCTTTTGTTTGGCTCTCTTGTTTTTATAAGTGCCCGAATATTTGGAACAAACCCAACGCCCTGGTCTGAGTGGTTACCACTGATGTTCGTGCTCGGAATTTCTATCGGTCTCACATTCCCCACGTTGTCGGCGGCAACAGTGCATTCACTACCACCGACACTTTTCTCGCTCGGAAGTGCAATAAACAACACTTCCCGCCAAATTGGGTCGGCTGTTGGCGTTGCGTTGGTGGTCACTATTCAGACTTCATCAGATGGTCTTGCCGGCTTCCAACGTGGTTGGTATTTCATTGCGGCATGTAGTGCACTTTGTGGTGTAGTAGCGCTTCTGCAACCGCGTGTGGAAACAGTTTCTAAATAGTCATCAATTTGCAACTGAGACACTGCGTACACTTTTGGGATGCAAATAACTCTTCGTCATCAACCCGCTTACTCAGTTGCACGTGTGCAACTTGAACCAAATGAAGCACTTCAACTTGAGGCTGGCGCCATGGTTGCAATGTCTTCGGGAGTGGAACTCACCTCAAAAATGGAAGGTGGATTTCTCAAGTCATTGTCACGCAGTGTGCTTGGCGGCGATTCATTCTTCATCTCCACCGTTACTGCTGGTGCGAATGGCGGATGGGTAGATCTTGCACCTGGGTTACCAGGTGACATCATCACATTGCCGTCAACGTCTGCAGAGCCATGGATGCTTACACGTAGTTCATGGTTGGCAACCACAGTGGGTGTCACGCTCGATGCAAAGTGGGGCGGCTTCAAGAACCTGTTCGGAGGCGAAGGCGGATTCTTGGTGTACGCACAGGGTGACGGAGAAATTTTGTTGAACTGTTACGGCGCGCTTGACATTTACGATCTTGCAGCGGGCGAGACATTGGTTCTCGATTCTGGACACCTAGTCGCTATGAGTTCAAGCGTGAATCTGCAACTTAAAAAGGTTGCATCGGGCTGGATGAACACCATTAAGTCTGGAGAGGGTTTCGTATTTGAAATCTCTGGGCCAGGACGTGTGTATGCGCAAACTCGGAACCCAACATGGTTTCGTCAATTTGCACCTGCTGCGCACAGCCACGGTGGTCGCTAGCTAACAAGCCTTCTCGGCGAAGTCAACTTCGGTTGTGATGAGGTAATTGTCGACTGCTGATACGACGCAGTCATTGTGACCATAACCAGTGTGACGATCTGCATCTACAACAATCAATCGTCCATCTTCTAACTCAGTTGCCATTTTTCGCGAACTAGCTAATGGTGTAGCAGCATCTCCAGTTGTACCCACTACAACAATTGGGCCTGCGCCAATGCCAGTAATGCGAATGCGTGGGTCTGGTTTCGCTGGCCAGAAAACGCAGCCGTAACCGGTTGCAAAAGTGGTCCACAAACGAGGAGCGACAGCCTGGAACTTTGGTGTCCACGATTCAGTTTCATCAATTGATTTCGGACCCGGGTCATCCAAGCAAAGAATGGCGTTGAACGCCTCGAGTTCATTTCCCCACGTACCATCAGAGTCTCGTTGGAAATAGTCGTCGTACAATTGCAACAGTCCTGAGCCATCTCCACCTTGCGCATTTTTCAACGCGGTGCTTAATGATTCCCAAATGCTTGATGAATACATTGCGTTTGTGACACCCGTAAGTGCAACAGACAAGTTAACTACCGTTCGTTTCTTTGAGACCAACAGTGGTTTTCTATCTAAAGATGTCATGAGTGCATCGAATGCTTCTTCGGCTTTGCCACCATTGTGAAAAGCGCATTCTTTGTCTGCCGAACACTGCTCGAGGTATTTCGTCAGTTCATCTTCGAATCCCTTGGCTTGTTGTAGACCACCCTCCATGTAACTAGAGGTGGGATCTGTTGCTCCGTCTAGTACTGCAGCACGAACTGTGGTGGGGAACATAGTTGCCCACGATGCACCTAACTCACTTCCATACGAAAAACCAAAGTATGTGATTTTGTCTTCGCCTAATGCAGCACGAATAGCATCCATGTCGCGTGCAGTGGAGTTAGTCGAGACATAGGGCAAAATCTCGCCACTCTTTTTTTCGCATGCCGCTGAGAAATCCTTGGTGCTATTGACGAGCTCTTCGCGTTGTGCCTCGGTCTCTGGTGTGGGGTCCGTCGCAAAATACACGTCGTAGTTGTCAACACAATCAACAGCAGGAGTGGAGTCGCCTGTACCTCGCGGATCCCAGCCAATCACATCGAACACATCTGTTAAATCTGAACTGAGGTAACCACTGGCATTTTTGGCAATGGTGGTACCACCAAACCCAGGGCCGCCGGGGTTCACAAGCAAACTGCCGATGCGCTTTGTTCGAAATGTAGCGGGATGCTTCACGAGCTTCAGTGAGAAAGAACCCTTTGAAGGCTCGGCGTAGTCGTACGGAACCTTCAACCGAGCGCACTTCAATCCATCACCGTCGGTCGCCGGGCAATCAGCCCAATTGATGGTGCCTCCGACGGCAGGCTGGATTGTGGTGCCGACTGGGCTAGTGGAATCAGATGTGGCTGCACCTGCGCAGGCGGAGGACAAAACGACGAGTGCGCTACAGAGGGCAAGACGACGGAACACAATTACAGACACTAGGCGCATGTTCGCCCGTAGCCTCAACGGTGTGCGAATGGGTCCTCATATGTTTCTGCCAAGCGACGGAGAGGCCGTCAAGGGGGCGCGACTCAAGAGAGAATCCTTGCGTCGTGTCAAGGTTTTCGCGGCCCCATATAAGTGGGAAATTGTCTGGTTTCTTTTAGCAATCTGTGTTTCGGCCTTGCTCGCTCTGGCTCCACCGTTATTGTTCCGTGCAATCTTGGACACGGCAATACCAAATGAGGATCGCAGTCTCATTACAACACTGGCAGTTGTGGTTGTTTTCGCGGCAATTGGCGATGCGGGTTTAGCAATTGTGCAACGTTGGTTGAGTTCGCGTATCGGTGAAGGTCTTATTTATGACCTTCGCGTTGCCTTGTTTGACAAAGTGCAACAAATGCCTGTTGCATTTTTTACACGCACACAAACTGGTGCCCTCACGAGTCGTCTCAACAACGATGTTGTGGGTGCGCAAAACGCAGTGACATCAACTCTTGGCAGCGTTGTGTCAAATGTTGTTGTACTCGTCACAACTCTTGCAGCCATGATTGCTCTGGAGTGGAAACTCACCTTGTTATCTCTAGTAGTTCTGCCGGTTTTTGTAGCGCCTGCAAAACGTGTTGGACTTCGACTTGGACTCATCGCACGTCAACAAATGGATTTGAATGCACAAATGAATACACAGATGAACGAACGCTTCAATGTGTCTGGTGCAATTGTGGTGAAACTATTTG
>DAISXE010000024.1:10917-13470 GCA_036826015.1 Ilumatobacteraceae bacterium | reverse complement strand
ACACAGATGAACGAACGCTTCAATGTGTCTGGTGCAATTGTGGTGAAACTATTTGGTCGTCGCGATCGCGAAGTATCTGTGTTTTCCAAACGAGCAGCAGGTGTGCGTGATACAGGAATAAAAGCGGCTTTGTATGGCCGAGTATTTTTCGTAGCGCTGGGTTTGGTTGGCGCGATGGGTGCCGCTGCTATTTACGGCGTTGGTGCTCATCTTGTTGTCTCCGGCGGAATTTCTGCTGGCACGCTTGTTGCGATGGCCGCGTTCGTGCAACGCATTTATCAGCCACTCACTGGTCTCACTAACGCGCGCGTAGACCTCATGACTGCGTTTGTATCTTTCGATCGAGTATTTGAAGTACTCGATGCGCCTGTCAACATCTTTGATCGCCCTGGCGCTTACGACTTGGTAGACCCACGTGGTGAAGTTGAATTCCGTGATGTTGTGTTTCGCTATCCGCCGGCATCGGCAGTTTCGGTCGCCACGCTTGAGCTACCAGGTGCGCCATCAGGCGATGCCGATGTTGACGTATTGAAAGGTGTCTCGTTGAAAATTGCCGCTGGCTCCACAGTGGCCATCGTGGGTGCAAGTGGTTCTGGGAAGAGCACCATGGTCACATTGGTTCCACGTTTGTATGACGCAACAAACGGAGCAGTATTAGTAGATGGTCATGATGTACGCGACCTCACTGGTGACTCGCTACATGATGCAATCGGTGTGGTGTCACAAGATCCACACTTGTTTCACGAATCAATTGAATCAAATCTTCGCTACGCAAAACCCGATGCAACAACGGAAGAAATAATTGCCGCATGTGAAGCTGCCCGCATTCAAGACACCATCTACGCATTGCCAGACGGATTAGCCACGTTGGTAGGCGAGCGCGGGTACCGATTGTCGGGTGGCGAAAAACAGCGGCTTGCTATCGCTCGCATGTTGTTGAAGAACCCCGCCATCATGATTCTGGACGAAGCCACTAGCCACCTTGACAACGAAAATGAGTCTTTGGTGCAAGAAGCACTTGAGTCTGCGTTGCATGGCCGCACTGCCTTGGTGATCGCGCATCGTCTTTCCACTATTCGAGATGCTGACCTGATTGTGGTGCTCGATGATGGTCGCATCATGGAACAAGGGACGCATGACGCATTGATGGCCCGCAACGGAATGTATGCCTCACAAGTACGAGCCGGCGGTTCATTCGGGCTTGACGCAGCCGAAATCTAGACTGGTTGCATATGGCAAAGGAACCTGAACTTCTCAATGGCGTTCCCGCCTTTACGGTCACCCAATTTGCGGTCACTCTCAAAGGTGCACTCAAGCAAATGTTTGCTGGCGGTGTTTGGTTAGAAGGCGAAATAGAGGGCATGAAATCTCAGCCCCACGCCACTGGTCATTATTTCTCACTCATCGATGGTGAGGGAAAAGACAAAGCAAAACTCGATGTCAAGTTGTTTGCGAACAGTGGTGACCTCAAGCGAGTGACAGCAAAGTTAGCGACGCACGGATTAGCACTTCAAAATGGCATGCGGGTTCGTTTCTTCTGTGAGATTGATTTTTACATTGTGCGCGGTGAGTTGTCACTCATCATCAAAGATGTCGACACGCAGTTCACTGTCGGTGACATCGCTGCAAAACGTGAAGAACTCATTCGTAAATTGTTGGAAAAGGGTGTCGACAAAATCAACAAGCGTCTTGAAGTGCCGCTCGTTCCTTTACGTCTCGGCATTATCTCCAGCAGCCAAGCAGCCGGGTACATAGACGCACTCAAGCAACTAGAAGAATCGGGTATTGGTTTTCACATCACATTGTGTGATGTGAATGTGCAAGGTGAAGCGGCCGCCGCCCAAGTTGTTGCCGCTATCCAGACTTTTTCTCGACGCTCAGATATTGACATTGTCATGATTATGCGCGGTGGTGGTTCAAAGGGAGACCTCGCAGCATTCGATGACGAGACAATGGCGTTAGCAATTTCACGATGTGCGCATCCGGTATTCACCGGCATTGGTCACGAAATCGACACAAGCATCGCAGACCTTGTGGCGCATACTGCTAGCAAAACACCAACAGCATGCGCTCAGACAGTGATTGCGTACGTGGAAGAGTTTTATGGTGAGTTATCAGATGCTGCGCATTCGCTTCGCCAACTAACTGAATATGCACTTACTCGGTCTCGTGCACGCATTTCTCTTGCTGTGGAACGTTTGCGAACTCGTCCGCGCACATCGTTAGATCGTCAAGTACAAAAACTTGAAATGCATGCCGCAGCCGTGAGATTGCTCGACCCTGCCATCACGATGGCTCGTGGGTGGAGCATCACGCGCAATGCAAAAGGTGACGTTGTGCGTTCTATTTCTGAAATTTCACCTGGCGAAAAAGTCATCACCACGCTTGCCGACGGCAGTGTGACCAGCACAGTAGAAGGAGTTGCCTAATGGCCACTAAGAAAATTACGACCGAAGAACCATCTGGCTATGCCGAGGCAATGCGCGAGGTAGAGACAATTCTCGGGGAGCTCGATTCCAACAATGTCGATGTCGACGTGTTGGCCACAAAAGT
>DAISXE010000024.1:0-10817 GCA_036826015.1 Ilumatobacteraceae bacterium | reverse complement strand
CGACTTGGAAGTCATCTTTCAACACATTGAATCGTTAGTACTGGGCGGGGGAAAGCGTCTTCGTCCGCAGTTTGCCCATTGGGGTTGGGTTGCTGCAGGTGGCGACCCTATGTCTGCGCAGTCACCGCGCATTGGTGCTGGCATTGAATTGCTTCACGCTGCCGCACTATTTCACGACGACGTTATTGACGATGCTGCTACCCGGCGTGGCAGAACTGCAACGCATCGTGCTCTTGCTGATCTTCATCACACTCAACATTGGTCAGGCGAATCTCGACGTCATGGTGAGGGGTCGGCCATTCTTATTGGCGACTTCACGTATGTGTTGTCCGACTCGATGATGGACGAACTGTCTCCCGCAGCACGACTCATTTGGCATGACCTTCGAATGGAAATGAATATTGGTCAATATCTCGATGTTCTCGGGTCATCGCGTCGCACGAGAGATATGCATGAATCTGAACTTATTTGTCGGATGAAGAGCGCAAAGTACACCGTTGAGCGGCCTTTACATTTGGGTGCTGTAGCAGCCGATGCACAACGTGGTGAGGCCCTGATGCCAATGTTTTCTACCTATGGATTAGCTGTGGGTGATGCATTTCAAATGCGGGACGACATTCTTGGGGCCTTTGGTGATTCTGAGGTCACTGGAAAACCTGTAGGTGGAGATTTCCGCGAAGGAAAACCGACTCCATTACTCGCGCGCGCATGTGCAATGGGTAAGGGTGAGGATCTTGTTGTACTGGAAAAAGTAGGCCGACCAGATCTCACTGATGCAGACGTCGCTCAAATTCAGCAAGCAGTTATAAACACCGGAGCATTAGCAGCGATTGAACAACGCATTACGTCGCTGCACGACGAGGCCGTGCGTGCGCTTGACAGATCACAGATGCAAGGCGATGCATATGATGCGCTCGTACACCTTGCAGGTGTGGTTACTCAGCGAAATCTTTAGAGCGCTGCGTACACGTCGAGTGCGTCTTGCATGCTGATGTCGGTGATCACTCCCGGTTCAGCAGCAATTGCTTCTACCCAAGGTGGTGCCACTTTGCATGCAACTGCAATGGGTTCGTCGAGGCCAGAACCGTTCGCAGCAAGTCGCGCGAACGTTGTGGTGTACGTAGGTGGTCGAGCATCACGAGATAATTCGATGAGTGCCCACGGATCCGGAGTTTGGCCGGCACGTTCACCGATGTCGTTGATTTCAGTGTTTGAAGTTGCGTGAATGGAACCGCCAGCAAGACCAGGGCCGTCAAGAAGAATTGCACCACGCACCAGCGTTGGTCGAGCGCCCGACAACAAGAATGCAATGTACGCGCCGAGGCCACGTCCCAACACAGTCGCTTCACCAAGATGACGAAGCGCAATATCTGCGTCTGCCATGAGTATTTCGCAGGAGTATCCGCCACCACGGGGAACTGTTGATTGTCCGTGACCAGTGAAATCAAGTGCCCACACTGGACCGTTCCACTTCACATCTAGTTTTGACATTTGTTCCGCACTGTCTCCAAGACCATGCAACAGAAGAAGCGCACGGCCTGTGCCTTCGCGTACCTGGTGTAGTGCGAGTGAGATTTGATTGTGCTGAAGCATCACTGGGCTCATGACAAGAACTCCAAAATCATTGTGCTCACGCGGACAGGTTCTTCAATGTGAATGAAGTGGCCGATGTCTTCCAATACTTCAAGGCGACCACTTGCTGGAATCCATGGCAGTACGTCGCGTGCACGTGCGCCCCAGCCCATCGGCTCATCGATAGTTCCCAATAATCCAAGAAATGGAATTGTGAGTGCTGCCATGCGCAACGATGCCCATTCGGGACGCCACGGACCAAAACCACCGAATCGCATAGTTGGATCAAGTTTCCATCTCCAACCATCTGCGTCTTGTTGTGCGCCAACGGTGACTAAATACTCAAGCCACTCGATAGAGAGACGTGGGTTCATCTTGCCGCGACGTTGTGCAAGTTCTTCCAAAGTGCCTGGTTTACGAAACGAGTCATGCGCAACATGCCGAAAGTCGAGCCACGATCCAATGGAGTCTGCGAGAAGACGTGATTGATCATGGTCGGGTACGTCTGGCATGCGGCGCTTGCTCGGCATGCCATCGATGTTGACCATCGCAGAAATGCGATACGGGCATGCGTCCGCTAACTGCATCATGAGTGCGCCACCTTTTGAGTGGGCTACGACCGGCGCGGCAGAGCGAGTCACTGAACTCATCACCGAGAGTGCGTCGCGGATATCTGCGTCCCATCCGTACAAGGCTGTATGAGCACTGTCGCCATGGCCTCGATGGTCCCACGCCACCACGCGCCAGCCTCCGGCTGCAAGCAGGGGAGCAAATACATCGAATGTTCCTGCAAAGTCAGACCCACCATGAACCAAAAAGAGCACAGGGTCGGACTCTGCGCCCCATTCGTAGACGGCAATATCGACACCATCTGCATGATGGCGGTAGCTGCGGTCTGGTCGGCGAGCGCCAGGGTAGGTACGGGTCTCGGGATTCATCGGATTTACAGGTTACGACAGTGATGATGACGATGAACAGATGGAAGGACACACGCAGGTGTGCATTGAGTCATAACATGGCAGGAATGTTCCTGCGCACTCGCCTTCATATGTATCTGTTGTGGAGCACATGCGCGTTTGCTGCCCTTGCAATTCTCAGTGGTCTCTTAACGGATAGTGGGTCGTCGACATCATCCGATACAACAGTTGCGATAACCACTACAACTTTTGGTGGACCGACTACCACGTATGTTCCTAAGTCCTACACCGTGCAATCCGGCGAGTCGTTATTTTCAATCGCGCAGCGATTCAATTTGAGTGCCCCGGCACTTGTTGAACTCAACAAAATCAAGGACCCAGATCGTGTGTCTGCTGGCACGGTTCTATTACTCCCACCCAGCAACGGTTTTGTAGCGATAGGCGCAACTACCACCATGCCGCCATGAACACATGGTCGCATCTGATTTCCATACACTAAAGACATGACTGCAACCTTCTGGCCCACTCAAGAACACTGGTCTGTAGCAATCCCATTGCACACTCCACACGTGCGACTTGACTGTCTTGCAGACACTGGTTTTGTTGCGTTGAAAAATGCACCGTTCGAGGTTCCATCATCTGAATGGGAATCACTTGAATACATGGATTGGAAAAGTGGTGGCGACACAAACTTCGCACCAATTGCATCTGCAGATGGCGAACTTGATTGCCGCGGTTTTTGGGACAAAGGAAAAACTGACAAAGATGCGCTGTGGACATCTAATGCAGACATTGCTCCAACGTTAAGAAACTATGTGGATTCCATTGGAGCCAACTTTGGACGAGTGCGCATCATCAAGTTGCAACCGCAAGATCGTGACACCGCAATTCGGTCTATTCACCGCGACGACAACAACCGATTTAACCCTGAAAATGAAGGCTGGGTTGTACGTACGTGGCTAGAGCTCACTGATAGCCCAGACAGTTATATGTTGCTGATGGACAACGGCCCGGACGGATTGCCAGACCCTTCAACAGAGCGTCGTGTGCCTCTCAGCAAAGGTGCACGTTTTGTGGTGGACACACAACGTCTGTGGCATGTGGTTGTACACAATCACGACTTCCCGCGTTATGCACTCATCACAAGTCTCGAGTCTTCACCTGTACTCGATTCTTTTATTACACGCGAACGCGCGTAGCAACTGTGGCGCTTAGAGCGCAGATTCGATTGCAGCAACAACTTCCGGTGCGTCAGGCAACACCATTGGGCTGAAACGTGCAACGATTTTTCCGTCACGACCTACAAGAAACTTTTCGAAGTTCCAGCGAATGTCGCCATTCACGCCTTCTGCGTCGGCAACTGGAGTAAGTGCTTCGTACAACGGATGACGTGCATCGCCGTTTACGTCGATTTTTTCTGTGAGTGGAAATGTGACGCCATATGTTGTGCTGCAGAAACTTGCGATCTCTTCAGGTGAACCTGGTTCTTGCCCCATGAACTGATTGCATGGCACACCAAGAACGGTGAAACCTTTTTCTGCGTATGCCTTTTGCAAAACTTCTAACTGCTCGTACTGAGGTGTGAGTCCGCACTTGCTTGCCACGTTGACAACAAGAGTTACTTTGCCTTCGGCTGCAGCCAATGCGTTTGGTTGGCCGTTGAGTGTTGCGATGGGTGTGGAGTAAATGCTCATGGCACAATTCAACACGCTTCTGCCCGAAGGCATTCCCAATTGGGTCTAATTGTTTCGATGCGCGGCAGCTAATTCGGCCACTTCACGCATAATGCGAGCAATATCGAAGTCTTTTGGCGTATAAACCGCCGCCACATCGTGGGACAACAGCCAGTCGCGGTCTTCTTCGGGGATGATGCCACCCACAATGACTGGAGCATCCACGCCCTCAGCCCGAAGTCGTTTTACAACGTCTGGCACCAACTGCATGTGAGACCCAGAAAGGATGGAGAGTCCGATTACATCTGGATCTTCGTCACGGGCGCTGGCAACAATTTGTTCCGGGGTGAGACGAATACCGCTGTACACAACTTCCATGCCAGAGTCGCGGGCAGCAACTGCGATTTGTTCTGCACCACTGGAATGACCATCGAGGCCTGGTTTTGCAACCAAGAAGCGCGGTGGTCCACCTGGAATGGTGCGAACGTATTCGGCAACTTCGGCCAATGCTGTAGTGCGGCGGCCAACGGCTGCGGCTACGCCAGTAGGTGCGCGGAACTCACCGAAGACTTCACGCAACACTTGCGACCACTCACCAGTAGTGCCACCTGCTTCTGCAAGTTCGATGGATGCTTCCATGATGTTCTCGTCTGACTCTGCGGCCTTACGCAAATGAGCAAGAGCAGCAGTGACACGTGCGTTGTCACGAGATGATCTCCATGCTTCAACATCGGCAATCATTTGAGCTTCTACTGCATGGTCAACAACAAGGATGTTGTTGGTCCCGCCAAGTGGTGACACTTCGGTTTCGGTGTAGGAGTTAACACCAACAACAGTTTGTTCGCCGTTTTCGATGCGACGCGTACGTAGCGCCATTGATTTCACAAGGCGACCCTTTAGTTCGTCGACAGCGTTGAATGCGCCGCCAAGCGAAAGAACGTCTTCCAGTTCAGCCCACGCGGCATCACGCAATTCTGCTGTTCGGCCTTCAATAACTTTTGAACCATCAAAGATGTCTTCGTACTCGAGAAGGTCAGACTCAAATGCAAGTACTTGCTGCATGCGCAGCGACCATTGCTGGTCCCATGGGCGCGGCAGGCCAAGGGCTTCGTTCCACGCAGGCAACTGCACACTGCGTGCACGTGCGTTCTTAGAAAGTGTGACTGCAAGCATCTCTAACACGATGCGTTGAATGTTGTTCTCAGGTTGTGCTTCGGTGAGACCAAGTGAGTTCACCTGTACGCCATAGCGGAAACGACGCGCTTTTGCATCGGTGACGTTGTATCGCTCGCGACCAATGCGATCCCACAATTCAGTGAAGGCGCGCATCTTGCACACTTCTTCAACAAAACGAATGCCAGCGTTCACGAAGAATGAAATAGAACCAAAGACCTGATCGAATTGCGCGTCGTCTACTTGACCACTTGCGCGTACAGCATCGAGTACGTCAATAGCTGTTGCAAGTGAGTATGCAATCTCTTGCACAGGTGTCGCACCAACTTCTTGCAAGTGGTACGAACATACATTCATTGGGTTCCACTTCGGCGCGTTATGCGCACACCACGCCACCATGTCGACAATCAAACGCTTTGATGGCGCCGGAGGAAAGATGTAGGTACCGCGAGAGAGGTATTCCTTCACGATGTCGTTTTGTGTTGTGCCGCGAAGTTCCTGAGACGTGACGCCTTGTTCACGACCGTTTGCAACGTACAAAGCGAGCATCCATGCAGCAGTTGCATTGATGGTCATCGACGTATTCATTTTTCCTGGCGGAATGGAATCGAGAAGTGTTCGCATGTGACCAAGGTGCGCGACTGGCACGCCAACTTTTCCAACTTCACCAGTGGCGAGCACGTGGTCTGGGTCGTATCCAGTTTGTGTTGGAAGATCGAATGCGATGGACAAACCTGTTTGACCCTTGGCCAAGTTGGTGCGGTACAGCTGGTTAGATGCTGCAGCAGTGGAGTGGCCTGAATAGGTGCGCATCAACCATGGGTCGTCGCGGCGGGGAGTGTCAGCGTTCGTCACCGTTCAAGTATGGCAACGCAGGGCCAAGTTCCCCACGCCCATATGGCTATTCGGCTACAGCTTGCTCCAAAAGAGCCAGATACTCGGCTCGGGGGATTTCGATGCCACCCATAGACCCCAGGTGCTCGGTCTTCCATTGGGTGTCGAGCAATGTCATGCTCGCGGCATTCATGATGTCGACGAGGTACATGAGTGCAACTTTGGATGCGTCACGCTCCCGGTGGAACATTGATTCACCAGCAAAGAAGCCATTGATGCGCACGCCGTACAAACCACCAACGAGTTTGTTTGGCCCGTCCCACACTTCAACACTGTGAGCAATTCCTTGTTCATGTAATTGTGTGTAGCTATCGATGAACTGTTGGTTGATCCAGTTACCAGTTTCGTGAGTAGAAGAACATGCAGCGATGACTTGATCGAAAGCGTGGTTGACGGTGCATTTGTATTTGCGCGCAGATTGACGCATTGACTTTGTGATTCGCAAACCATCGAGCGGCAAGATGCCTCGACGTGTCGGCGACCACCAACCCAACGCCTCATTCTCTTCGTCGAGATACATCGGAAAAATGCCGCGACTGTATGCGTACACAAGCGTGTCTGGCTCTAAGTCGGCGCCAACTGCAACGACATCTTCGCGCGCGTCCCAATCAGAGATAGGTGGGAAACTCCAACGACAATCTTCGGGAAGTTTCATGAGACCCCAATGGGATCAGTATGTATAGAAGCCCTCACCGCTCTTACGTCCCAACTTGCCTGCGGCAACAAGACGACGCAATGTTGGCACTGCTGCGTAGTTCGAATCTGCAAACTCGGCATAGAGAGCTTCAAGAATTGCGAGTGATGTGTCGAGGCCGACAAGGTCGAGCAATGCGAATGGTCCCATTGGGAAGTTGCAGCCACCCTTCATCGCTGTATCGATGTCTTCCATTGACGCTGTGCCTGTTTCCCAAATGCGAATTGCGTTGTTGAGGTAAGGGAACAGAAGTGCGTTCACAATGAAACCTGCACGGTCCTTAACTTGTACGCCGTTCTTTCCACATTGTGCTGTGAATGCGTTTGCAGCAGCAATTGTTTCGTCAGATGCTGTGATTGGTCGAACAACTTCAACGAGCGGCATTGCAGTTGCAGGGTTGAAGAAGTGAATGCCACAAACTTTGTCGGGACGTCCGGTGGCCATTGCCATTTCAACAACAGGAAGTGTGCTCGTGTTGGTTGCAAGAATTGCTTCGGGCTTTACTGCCTTATCAAGTTCTGCAAAGAGCGCCTTCTTTACTGCAAGATCTTCAACAACTGATTCGATAACGAGATCGCAATCGGCAAGGTCGGCAATTTTGTCTGTTGCAGACAAGCGACCAAGGATGGCGGCCTTGTCGTCGGCAGAGATCTTCTCGCGCTGCACTTGCTTGTCGAGACCTTTTTCAATTGAGGTGATCATTGCTTGTGCTGTGGCGGCACTGCGTGAGCGCACGACAACTGTGTAGCCAGCCTTTGCTGCTACTTCGGCCAAGCCCGAGCCCATGATTCCTGATCCGCAGATGCCAACTTTTTTCACGTGAAAACCTCCCAGTAGGTTCTTGCGAGGCTAACAACGGAACCCTGCCAGTTACCAACTGACAGAGACAATTGGTGCGATTTATTTGGCAGTAATGGTGATGCTGCGGATTTCAACGGCTCGGCTTGGTGCGCCACCAAGGTCGCCCTCGCCGCTGTTGAGAGCCAGAATTTTCTGGGTGATGTCAAGTCCAGAGGTGACTTTGCCGAAGGTGACGTATGTGCCTTGGCTGTCGAGAACAGATGCCTTTGGGCCAGTGACAAAGAAGAACTGTCCGCCACCTGAGTTTTCACCTGAACTGCGAGCCATGACTAAGTCGCCAGCAGAGTATTTGAAACCAGTTCCTTCGTCTTTGATCGTGTACCCAGGATCGTCGGTGTTACTTGCGCCACCGCCTTGAATAATGTCAATTGAAGGATCGGTTCGGAAAATGTATGACTTGTTGTAGTAGCCGTAGTTCGACAACGTCACAAAGTTGTTCACAGTATTCGGTGTGTTCTTCGTGTCGAGTGCAACAACAATCTCACCTTCTGTGGTGTCGAATGTTGCGGTGTATGACTTCGTGGCATCGATACACATAGATGGCGCTTTTTCAAAAATGGTGGCGCGCTCTTCTGTGCCGTCGGTCTTGGGGCATGGTGTTGCGCCGGTGATCTGACGTCCGGGCAAAGTTTCAAGAGTTGGTGGACCAGCAAGCTCAGTGGTGTCACTGGCGCTATCTGAATCGCCTGACCCGGTGAAGTTTGAGATTCCGAATAGAGCAACCACCAGTACGGGTATGCCAACACCAAAGATGAGGCCGCGTTTACGGACTTTCTCCATCTTCTGACGTCGGATACGCGCCTGACGGGCTATCTCTCGGTTGGCTTTCTGGCGGCTTCTTTTATCTGTTCCCACGAAGTCGGCAGGTTAGTGGCATACAGGTAGCCTTTGAAAGCGGTGGCACTAATTGTTCAAAAGTACGGTGGCACATCGGTGGCAGACCCGGACCGCATCAAGTCCGTTGCCGACCATGTGGCCTATACGAAAAAGCACGGCAATGACGTCATTGTCGTGGTTTCAGCCATGGGAAAGACCACGGACAACCTTTTGTCCCTTGCCAATCAGGTCTCAGATGTACATCCCGGCCGAGAAATGGACATGCTTCTCACCACCGGCGAGAGAATTTCCATGGCCCTCGTCTCCATGGCCCTTGCTGGCCTCGGCATAGAGGCAGTCAGCTTCACCGGATCTCAGGTGGGAATCATCACCGACACGGTTCATACCAAGGCCAAGATTCTCGACATTAAAGGTGACCGCGTGCGTGAAGCGTTGGCTGCGGGAAAGGTCGTCGTTGTCGCAGGTTTCCAAGGTGTGTCCACCGATCACGAAATCACCACGCTTGGTCGCGGTGGTAGTGACACCACTGCAGTTGCAATTGCAGCAGCACTTGGCGCCGACGTATGTGAGATTTATACAGATGTCACCGGCATCTTTTCTGCAGACCCACGTATTGCGCCACAAGCGCGCAAACTTGCTCGGTTGCAGTTTGAAGAAATGCTCGAGATGGCTGGCGTTGGAAGCAAAGTGCTTGCACTGCGTTCAGTTGAATTTGCTCGTAATCACAATGTCCCTATTCATGTTCGTTCAAGTTTCACTTGGGAACACGGCACGTGGGTAAGCGACGAAAAGTCACAAGGAGAAAACTCCATGGAAGAACCAATTATCTCTGGCGTCGTTCACGATGCGAGCGAATCGAAAGTAACTGTTGTCGGCGTTCCCGATCGCCCAGGAATTTCAGCTGCATTGTTTGAAGGGCTTGCTAACGCAAACGTCAATGTGGACATGATTGTGCAGAACACTTCAAAAGATGGCCTCACTGACATCTCGTTCACAATGCCAAAGGCAGACATGAAAGTTGCCGAAGACATCGTTTCGCGAGTTGCAAAAGAAATCGGTGCCAATGGAGTAACTCACGATGCAGAGATTGCAAAGGTGTCCTTGGTGGGCGCTGGCATGAAAACAAGCCCAGGTGTTGCGGCCAAAATGTTCCGTGTATTGGCGGACAACAACATAAACATTCACATGATCTCTACGAGCACCATTCGAGTGTCAGTGGTGGTTTCTGCCTCCGACATGGAAATGGCAGTGCGTTCATTGCATACTGCGTT
This sequence comes from Ilumatobacteraceae bacterium, assembly GCA_036826015.1. GTDB lineage: Bacteria > Actinomycetota > Acidimicrobiia > Acidimicrobiales > Ilumatobacteraceae > UBA2093. The sequence continues at coordinate 925 of DAISXE010000024.1, read as the reverse complement.
TGATTTGGACTCTGGATCGGCGTACTCCGCACCATTGCCCGAACGCAAGTAGCCACGCCTGCCATACTCGATACATGGTGAAACGGCGACAGCTCATTCCATGGCGTGCAGCTGGCACCCGTGCAGAGATGCGCCGCAACGCAGACGAAGTTGTTCGCGACACAGGGTGGGTCTTTAACAATCAGACCGGTGACACGCTCACACTTGAGGAGTTTGTAGCTACAGGTGATGCAGAGGTGGCCATATATCTCGATCGACTTGGTTGGTCCGGTATCTCACCGCAGATCACAATGTTGGAAATCGGCTCTGGTATTGGCCGCATGACTTCGGCGTTTACACGTCGTTTTGATTCCACGATTGCAACAGATGTTGACGCAGCATTTCTTGAGCGCTGTCGTGAAACTGTTTCGCGCTTCGGGCGGCCAAGTGCGTTGAGCACTGTTCACATTGAAGACGGCAGTTCAATTTCGGTGCCCGATGATTCTGTTGACGCTGTGTTCTCGTACATCACATTGCAGCATTGCAAGGCAAGTGATGCGTTACGCCTCACCAGTGAAGCAATGCGCATTGTGAAGCCTGGTGGCTATGTGGCGTTGAACTATCGCACTTGGGTTCCTGAAGATGGTTTGCTAGTTCCGGCTGGCGTTCTCATGCGTCAACTGTGGCGAATTCCTGTGGTGGGGCAGCGATTGTCTCAGTGGCGTTGGTCAACTCGTTTGGGTTGGCAGGCAAATCGCCTTGACCCTCGCCGAGTGCTGGCATTGTTGGAGGCGTCAAACGTTCAATTCGACGATCTAGCGATTTTGCATCACCCTGGCAGGCCACAAAAGCAGGTCTTGTATGCCGGAGAGCCCGTGCGCCAGCGAGATCTTGACGTTGCCAATAAAAGTCATTGGTGGCTCGTGGCTCGCTGCCATTAGCCTTT
>DAISXE010000023.1:0-18434 GCA_036826015.1 Ilumatobacteraceae bacterium | reverse complement strand
ATTTCGCACCACATTTCGCACCATCCCCGCCTCCGTAGCTCAGTGGATAGAGCATTGGTTTCCTAAACCTTGTGCGCAGGTTCGATCCCTGCCGGGGGCGCGCATGATCGAACCACGAAGTGTTTATTTAGAGCCCGAAGCGGTGATGTCGCTCGCCCAAATTCTGGGCATCATGCTCGATCAAATGTTTGAGCCTGGTACGCGCATGGCCTGGACATCTGAACAAGTCATTGAATTGGAGAATCGCCTTGTTGCGCCGGCTGAAGGTGAACCGATTGTTCTCGGAATTGATGATGCATCTCTACTACTCCAGGGTATGGCATTCACCGAAGTGATGTCAGAAGATTTGCCGTGGATAGACACGGTGCGTTGGGTGACAGATTTTGTGACAGCTGAATTACGTCAGCATTGGACTGAAGAGGAATGGCAGTCGTATAACACGCGTTGATTGTGCAACAGAAGTGTTGCCAGTGCTGTATCTCTGTGCTCGTTAACTATGGAATAAGTAGAACGCGACCGAAAGCTTTGCGGCTCTCAATGTAGGCGTGAGCACCTGCAGCATCAGACAATGGGAATGTCTTATCGAGAACCACTGTGAGTTCTTTCTTTGCAATACGAGCAAGAAGGCTGTCAATCATGGGGTGAGTGCGTTGTGGGTTCATTGCCATTTCAGCACCCAAGAACACACCACTGATGGACGCATTCTTTTGCATGATGGGCCACACTTCTGGTGGGCGCTCTTCGCGACCAGCACGACCAACCCAACTAATGCGACCGCGATACCCAAGCATTGCAACACTTCCTTCAAGTGTTGAACCACCAACGGAATCGACAACTAGGTTGACACCTGCATTGTTTGTGTACTTCATCACTTCTTGAGCGGCATCAACCTTGGTGTAGTTAATGCCGTGATCGAGGCCGTATTCCTTGAGACGGTCGAGACGTTCATCACTTGAAGCCGTTGCTAACACTGTTGCACCAGCAGCTTTTGCTAACTGAATTGCTGCAATTCCAACGCCGCTTGCGCCCGCCTGAATAAGAACAGTTTCTCCCGCACGTAAGTGGCCAAACTCGAAAAGGCAATCATCTGCAGTGCCGAATTCAATTGGTACACCTGCTGCTTCTTGCAGTGATAATCCATTAGGAACAGCCCATACAGAACCTGCAGGCACACTAATGACTTCGGCATGCGAACCGAATCCCATGGTGGCTACAACGTGTTGTCCTTTGGTAAAACCCGTAACACCTTCACCCACTTCGCGCACCACACCCGAAGCTTGATAGCCAACGATGTGTGGTTTCGAGGCCATGATGCCGCCTGTGCGATTCAGTGTGTCTCCACCTTGAATAGCAATCGCTGCAACATCGATGAGCAATCCACCCGAGCGGAGTTCTGGTTCAGCAACCTCTTCGTATTTGAGGACTTCTGGCGCACCAGTTTCGTAATAAACAGCAGCTTTCATACACGCGACCCTAGTGGCGAGATGGCGTTACTTCGCTTTCGGAGCAAGAAACACAGAAGGGTCTTTCTTTTGTGCCTTCCAGGTGCGAAAGATGTCTGCGTATGCAGCCACGATGTTTGGATGTGGTGCTGGCAGGTCGTTACCAATTAGTGCGTGGAGTTGTGGCAGATTGCGATACGGAATCGCGGGGTACATGTGGTGTTCCAAGTGGTAGTTCATATTGAGGTACAAGAATCGTGACACTGGGTTCATGTACACCGTGCGAGTATTCAGACGATGATCAAGCACGTCTTCTGCGAGGCCAGCATGTTGGGTTGCCCCGTACACCATCAATAGCCAGCGGCCGTAGAGCGAAGGTCCGCCAACAAGCATGATGGGAAGAAACGTGCGTTGGATGATGCTGAGGACTATTACAGCTATCCAAATTCCTAAGTGAACACGCCCCCAGAAAATGGCTTTTTGTTGTTCACGTTCCGGAATATAGGTTGCTTCTGCAGCAGTCAGGCGACCAACAAGATTTGAAAAGTATTTCTTGAACTCTTCTCGTGCGCTGACAATGGCAAACATCTCCAAGAAGATTTTGAAGAATGATGGCGGACGTTGAAAAGCAATCTCAGGGTCACGACCCACGATGATGGTGTCGGCGTGATGACGCAGATGACTCCATCGCCAACTGATTGGTTCACGAAGGTCCATAAAAGATGCGATGTGGTACACGATTTCGTTTGCGCGCTTTGAAGCGAAAGCCGTTTTGTGTCCACACTCATGCCACCGTGGATCGCATACAGAGCCATACAAAGTTCCGTACACTAATGCTGCGGGCAGCGTCCACCATGAGAACCAAGTAGTGATGAGCCACCACGCAGAAACGCCGAGCAGAACAAACCATAAAGCGGTGTGCCATGCAGCAGTTTTGTTGGTTCGAGTCATGAGTGCGAGAAATTCTTGACGATTAACAGGTGAGTGATACCAGTCGGCTCCGGCTAATCCGTTTTCAACGGCGATGTCTCCTTCTGGTCCGGTGAGTGAGTAATCCCTCATGAGCACAACTTAGTAGTTGAGAAGGAAGGGCGATTTAGTTGGCGATGAGGGGCTTGGCCAAACGCAATGTGGCAAGTTGATCTGGTGCCTGAAGACCTGCAAGGGCAATATCAAAGTCGGGCAATTCGTACACTTCGCCATCGTCGGTAATCATGATGAATCGGCTAAACCGTGTGAGGAAAGTGCGGTCGTGGCTTACTGCGAGCACCGTTCCTTCGAACCCCTCGAGTGCCATTTCCAATGCCTCTGATGATTCGATATCGAGGTTGTCTGTGGGCTCGTCGAGCAACAACACGTTGTGACCAGCAAGTTCTAGACCAAGAATTTCGAGACGTGCTTTTTGGCCACCTGAGAGTGTTTGGAATTCTTGCTTTGCGTTATTGCGAAGACCATAGCGCGCAAGTGCTGCCATAGATTTTTGTTCGTCTATCAGTTTGTCGCGCACAATGTCTACGCATTGACGGCCTTGAAACTCTGGCCGATCATTCACTTGGTTAAACATGCCTACGGAAGTCCGTGGTCCGAAAGTGATGTTTCCAATAAGGCCGTCAGTCTTGCCATTGAGTGCATTCAACAGGTGTGTCTTACCGGTTCCGTTCGGCCCGATGAGGCCGACTCTTTCACCGAAGTGAATCTCATCAGAGAATGGCTGGAATAAGTCATCAACTGCAACTTGTTCAAACTTCACAACTCGACGCGCTGAGTCTGCGCCAGTGAACCGCACATAAATCTGCTGGTCTGGTGCAGGCGGTGGTGGGGGACCAGCCTTTACAAACTTTTCCCAACGTGTTTCAGCACCATTGGCTTTCGTTGCGTTCTTGAAGTTTTGAGCCGCGCGTTGCTTCATGATTTTCATGTGGTGAAAGAGGCGACGCTCTTCGTCGTTCCAACGCTTCAAGTCATCACCAAGAAGTTCTTGACGTTTCTGTCGCGCTTCTGGCCAGGTTGCATATGAACCCCCATGCACCCACGCACCAGAACCTTCTACGGCAATAATTTTTGTAGCCACTCGTTCAAGCAGTGTGCGGTCGTGGCTCACCATCAAGATGGTGCTCTTGCATGCACGAATCTGTTCTTCTAACCAGCCACGTGTTGGGATATCGAGGTAGTTGTCAGGTTCGTCTAGGAATAAGACATCGGCTCCTGAGTTCAACAGCAAATCAAGGACAAGTCGTTTTCGTTCGCCACCAGAGAGTTGACCAACCAGTCGCGTTGCAAAATCTGTGACTGATGTTTTCACACTGCGTTGCGCTGCTGCTGCCCACTGAGTTTCTAACTCGTAACCGCCAAGATCGCCCCAGTCTCCGAGCGCTTCGGCATATGCCATGCCGTCGTCTTCACCACTCATCATGGCTTTCTCTGCAGCGAATAGTTTTTTACCTGCTTCGCGAAGAGCGGTGGGTGCTACTTCAATGAGCATGTCGCGTAATGCATCGTCTGGCTTGCTCATGCCGACGTCTTGTGTCATCTGCAAGAAGTTTCCACCGATACTGAATTCACCATCGTCTGCTTCGTATTGACCAGTGAGAATTTTCAAGATGGTGGATTTACCGACGCCGTTTGGGCCAACGATGGCGGCATGTTCACCAGGAGCTACGCCAAAACTGACATCGAAAAACAGTTGCTCTGCACCTGGCGGGCTGTACGCAAGCTCAGAGACAGATATCGACGACACGGTGTACGAGTCTCGCAGGGTGGGTAGTGCGTTCCAACCGAGCTGGTATGTATATATCTGTACAGGTATAATACAGATATGCCAAAAGAGACCTCATCACGAAATTTGATTCAAATGGCCCGTATACGTGCCGGCATGTCACAGGTTGATCTTGCGCGAGCAGCAAAAACAAGTCAGCCTGCAGTTTCCGCTTATGAGTCGGGGAAAAGATCACCATCTGTGGAGACGCTGACTCGATTGTTGGCTGCGGCTGGTTTTGAACTTCGTATGCAGTTGGCGATGCCAGATACTCACGATGCGTCTCGCAAAGGCGCTGAGAAATTTTTGCCTGCATCTCAAGTGGTTGCACACATCAGTCGCGAACGAAAGCGATTGACTGCAAATGAACGAGGTAAGAAGACTTAGCTCTCAAGTTCGGTGGTGTATTCCAGCCACTGGTTTTCTAGAACTGCGATAGCGCTCTGAATTTCAGCGAGTTCCTCGCCTAGTGCTGCAAGTTTCACGTGGTCGCTACCAGCATCTGCAATGTCTTGATACAACGCAGTCTGGCGAGTGGTGCGCTTTGCCATATCTTTTTCCACGCTTGCAATCAGTCGGTTCAAGGTGCTCGGGCTGCGCTTGCCGGACTTCTTTGCTGGTGGTGGGGGAGAGTTCTTCATCGGTGCAGAACGAGGAACGTTTGGTTTTGCCGTGCGTTGACGCAACCACGCATCAACTCCACCAACTACTAGTGCAGCGCCACCTTCACCATCGAGGGCAAGAATTTCTTCTACGGTGCGATCAATAAACGCACGGTCGTGACTCACTACAACAACAATGCCTGGCCAGTCGTCAAGGTAATCCTCGAGTGCGCGCAATGTGTCAAGGTCGAGGTCGTTTGTTGGTTCGTCGAGCAACAACACGTTTGGTTGTTCAATCAGAGTAAGCATCAATTGCAATCGTCGTCGCTCACCACCAGACAATGTGTGAATGGGTGCGAACTGCGCATCACCATCGAACCAAAACCGCTTCATGAGATTGAGGTCTTCAACCGACGGTGCGCCCTTGTCGCCAGCCACAATGTCTCGCACTCGTTTTGTGAGGTCGAGCTCTTTCCCTAACTGGTCGTAGTAGCCCACTTGCACAGTGCGACCAATATCAATGGTTCCTTCAGTTGGGGTGAGGCGGCCTGCAATCATGTCGAGCAACGTGCTCTTGCCTGCGCCGTTAGGACCAACAATTCCTAAACGATCGCCGGGTTCTAATGCATGATCAAACGCGCGCAACACTTCGCTGCCGTCTGGCCACGTAAAGCTGACGCCAAGAATTTCAATTCCTTTTGAACCGAGTCGTTTACTGCCGAGGTCTAGTCCTAGTTCGCCCTGGCGTGCTGGACCATCGGGTTTATTCGCAATGAGTGCTTCGGCAGCAGCAATACGTGCCTTTGGTTTTGCTGTTCGCGCTGGCGCACCACGGCGCAACCATGCCAACTCTTTCTTGGCTGCGTTCTTACGTACTTGCTCTGCAGTTGCTGCATTGTCTTCACGTTCAGATCGGGCAGTGAGATACGCGGCGTAACCAGAACCTGCGTTAATGCCTGCAGGAATATGTAGGTATGCGTGACCACGGTCTATTTCCAACACACGGTTTGTTACGCGGTCGAGCACATGACGGTCGTGTGTAACGATTGCTAATCCACCCGGAAAGCGCGCAAGAGTTTCTTCAAGAAAACTAATTGCATCAAGATCTAAATGGTTGGTGGGTTCATCTAAAATGAGGCAGTCCCATTCGCCAGCAAGTAGTTGCGCAAGTGCAACACGCTTTAGTTGACCGCCAGATAACTCTCGCGTGTCAGCTTCGGTCATGTCGCCCATACCCAATTTGTCGAGCATGGCTTCGCCTTGCCAACCGCCACCCACGGCGTCGCGCACTGTGCCATTTGGTAATACGGGCAACTGGGGCAATACGCCAATGCGTGCGTTGCGGCCTCGACGTACAACACCGGCATCTGGTGCTAACTCACCAGACAAAATGCGAAACAGTGTGCTTTTGCCACAACCATTGAGGCCTACAACTCCAAGACGATCGCCAGTACTGATGGTGATAGAGACATCTTCGAACAAAGTACGTCCAGGACGAGAAGCCTTGAGCCCTTCCGCATCAATCAGAATCATTTCAGTCCCGACTGCCCGCAAGAATTGGAATCAATGTCAATGCAGGCTCGTCTGCTTCAAGCCGTTGCAAGCGGTACTTGCTTTGGAACAGGGCAACCAGAACATCGTCGCTCCTGCGCAAGATGCGAATGCCGCCAATCTCACGAAGACGTGGAATTGATTCTTTGTCTGTGATGCGAATGGCTTGATAATCCGCATTCAGAATTTCAACCGGTGCATTGAACTCATGCTGAAGGCGGTGGGCCAATACTTCAAACTGCAATTGCCCAACGGCAGCAAGAATGGGATCGGCATCTCCCATGTCTGGGTCGCGCAAAACTTGAACAACGCCTTCTTCGTCAAGCTGCTGCATGCCACGACGGAATTGTTTGAACTTGGATGAATCAAGTGGGCGAGCAGTGGCAAACACTTCAGGTGCGAAACGTGGAAGTGCCGGAAATGCCACCGATTTACCTGCGTGCAAAGTATCGCCAATTTGTAGCCCTGCAGTGTTGATGAGCCCAATGACATCACCTGGATACGCCTCTTCAATTGTTTCGCGCTCGGAACCAAATGCAGTGGTTGCATATTTTGTTCCTACGTTCTTCGCGGTGCGTGCGCAATCAACATCCATGCCGCGTTCAAACTTGCCGCTGCAAATGCGGGCGAACGCAATGCGGTCACGGTGGTTTGGGTCCATGTTGGCTTGAATCTTGAAAATAAAGGCTGCAAAATCTGCTTCAAGTGCGCGTGGATCACCTTCTGCGTCGCGCCGTGGCGCAGGTGCAGGTGCCAAGTCAACGATGGCATCAAGAATCATCTGCACACCAAAGTTGGTAAGTGCTGAACCTACAAATACAGGAGTGCTTTCACCGGCAAGAAAACTTTCAATGTCTACGTCTGCGCCAATTGCATCGAGAAGCCCACATCCATCGAGTGCTTGCTTCCAAGCAGGGCCTTCATCAATAGCGGCTTGTTCGGCACTCACAATTTCTTCAGGTGCAATAGATGAACCACGTGCAACTCGGGTGAAACGAACAAAGTCGCCAGTGCGACGATCGATAACGCCACGGAAATCACCAGATTGTCCGACCGGCCATGTAACTGGAGTAGGGCGCAAACCAATTTGTTGTTCCACTTCATCTAGTAACTCAAGTGGGTCACGGCCTGGGCGGTCGTACTTGTTAAAGAAGGTGATGACAGGAAGATTTTGAGAACGGCAGACTTCGAACAGTTTCAATGTCTGAGGTTCAATACCTTTTGCAACGTCGAGCACCATGATGACTGCGTCGACGGCCGACAACACTCGGTACGTATCTTCTGAGAAGTCACGGTGGCCAGGAGTGTCAAGCAAGTTGAACACGCAATCGCGATAGGGGAATTGCAGCACAGTAGAAGAGATGGAGATTCCGCGCTGGCGTTCCATTGCCATCCAGTCAGAGGTGGCGGCGCGGCGGTCGCCTCGGGCCTTGACGGCTCCACCAGTCTGGATTGCGCCTGCATATAAGAGGAACTTTTCGGTGAGGGTGGTCTTGCCGGCGTCGGGGTGCGAAATGATGGCAAAGGTGCGCCTGGTGGCTGCTTCACTCAAGATTTCGGGGGCCTCAGACACCCCGAAAGCCTACGGGCACATAGGAAAATCGCCTTGTTCTCGAATAACTACAATCGGGCAATGGCCAAAGACGCTTCACTCATCATGTACTCCAGTGTGGAACCACCCACACTGCCGCCACTGGAATCGGTGAAGGTACGCACGCAAAAACCATCTGCTGGACATTCCACATCCTCTATTGAGAACCTCACGTTTGAAGGTGGTGGCGCAAAGGGGTATTGCTACATCGGTGCGTTGCAGGTACTTGAAGAAGAAGGCATTTATCCTCACAACATTCGTCGCGTAGCGGGTACGAGTGTGGGCAGCATGTTTGCACTCCTTGCGGCTACTGGTTGTTCTACTCAATACATGTTGGAAAAAGTTCCAGCAGATTTTGAATCCGTTGCTAAAGACGGATCTGGTGGTCAGTTTTCTTCGTTTGCTCGCGCAGCACGCAAGCGAGGTATGCACCCTGGTCAAAAGCTGTATGACTTCCTGGGTTCCATTTTGGAAGACACCACCGGTCATGCAGACATCACGTTTAGACAACTCTATGAACGTTGTGGGCGTGAACTTTGTATCCCTGTTACCAACGTGACACGCATGATGACGGAGTATTGCCACATCAAGACAACACCAAACATGCCTGTACGAGTTGCAACGCGAATGTCTATGTCGTTGCCTGTGATGCTGCAACCCATCAATTTGGTTACTGGGCTAGATCGATTACTGAACCCCGAACCGGAGGTGTACGTAGATGGTGGACTGTTATGCAACAACCCTGTTCATGTGTTTGACGGTTGGTGGCTTTCGCTTGACTCAAAAGATTCGTACCTTCGCCGCATGAAACCACTTGAGCATGCAAGTGAGCACTATCCACGTTCTGCACGCTTTAGCCCTATTAACTCACGCACGGTTGGTTTCACATTGGTCTCTGCCGATGAATCTGACATCACTCGAGGCTGGATGGATAAGAGTGCGACGCCTGCACGGCCTAACACCGGACTTGCAATCAAGCACACGGAAAAAGAAAAAGCACAAGCCAAGCTAAATGAATTGCAGCGACCCATACAGAAGTTGCTTGATCACTTAGATACTTTTGATGCAAACGCAGATGGCCGAATATCGCGAGATGAACTGAACGCAGCGATTGCGAGTGGCGGTTTAAGCAACGAAGAGTTGCAATCCATTTTCGGGACGAATGATGCATCCGAGATTTTTAGCCGTCTTGATATTGCGCAAGACGGATCCGTTGATTTTGGTGAAGTCTTGGCGTACTTGGAGAGTATTGGCCTTGATGTCACCACGCAGTTAGTGGGGTTCCCAGCACGTGCACCGAAGAACATGTTGGAGTTTGCCCTCAACATGTTGGAAGCAGTGACCCGAGACCTCACTCGGGCTAATCAGGGCCTTGGTGACCGCGACCGCACCGTGCCAATCGATACGGATTACATCGGCACCACCACATTTGATTTGGTGCAAGACGACCTTGAATTCATGGTGAATTCTGGTCGTGCGCACACCAAGTCGTTTCTTGACCGTCATCGCTGAAATGCGAGACTAGGTCATGTCTAAAAAAGTCGATGACCTTCTCGATCAGATGACCTTGGCTGAGCAGGTGTCGCTGCTCGCCGGTCGCAACATGTGGAACACCGTGCCGAACGAACGACTTGGTGTTGAGAAGATGCGCGTAAGTGATGGCCCAGGTGGTGTTCGCGGCAGCAAGTTTGATGGACCAGCTTCAATGAATGTTCCCTGTGGAACAGCTATCGCGGCTACTTGGGATTTGGAACTGGTTCGCAGCATTGGAGAACTGTTGGGTAGGGAAGTAGTTGCGAAAGGTGCACGTGTACACCTGGCGCCTACCGTGAACTTGCATCGCACACCCATTGGCGGCCGCAACTTTGAATGCATGAGCGAAGACCCGTATCTCACAGCTATGACAGCAGTGGAATATGTGAAGGGTGTGCAGTCGCAAGGTGTTGCCAGTTGCATCAAGCACTTTGTCGGAAATGACACAGAGTTCGAACGAATGACGATTGATTCACAAATCGATGAGCGCACATTGCGTGAGATGTACATGGTGCCTTTCGAACGTGCAGTGTTAGATGCTGACGTGATGTCCGTAATGACTAGCTACAACCGCATCAATGGGCCATACGCAGCAGACTCCACATGGTTATTACGCGATGTGTTGCGCGGAGAGTGGAGTTTCGATGGCATGGTCGTGAGTGACTGGTTCGGACTTCATTCCACTGCCGAAGGTGTAGTTGCTGGTCTAGACCTTGAAATGCCAGGGCCAACATTGCATCGTGGTCAGGCTCTTATTGATGCAGTTGAGCGAGGTGACGTGCCTGCAGGTCTTGTGCGTGAATGTGCGCGCAACATTTTGAACATCATGGAACGAACAGGTGGTATTGATGTTCCTCCTGGTGCCGAGATTACGCGTGAGGACGCAGCCGATACTGCTGTGTTGCGCCGTGCATCAGCTGCCTCCATGGTTCTTTTGCGTAATGAATCCATTGGTGATGTACCAGTACTTCCGCTCTCCATTGAGGGAGTCAATTCGATTGCAGTGCTCGGACCAAATGCGTCGACCGCAATGGTGCAGGGCGGCGGAAGTGCGCATGTGACGCCAACGCGTGTATCGCACCCTCTCGATGCAATAACAGACCGTCTTGGGAAAGCCGTGCGAATTGAACATTCGCCGGGCTGCAACATCAATAAGAAGTTGCCTGAATTAGATGCACGATTGCTACAGAATGTGACGCTCTCGTACTACAACACGCCACAAGAACTCGATAACGCCGAAGCGATACCCGCGCAAAGTGGCACCACTGGAACATTCCGTTTGTTGTGGGCAGGCGACCCATTGCAGCGTCGTGAACCAAATTTTGCTTTTGGTGCACGTCTTACGGCTGACCTCACAGCAGATCAGTCAGGCGAGTGGACATTTGGAATTGAATCAGTTGCGCCTGTGAAAGTGATTCTCGATGGAAAAGTGATCATCGACAATGCACAAACTCCGGCGGGCGGATCATTCTTCGGAATGGGTAAGCCTGAGGTGTTGAGTACGGTGGTTCTTGAAGAAGGTCGCACCTATTCATTCGTGGTGGAAGTGCGACACACGCCAACGGGGGCTGGGCTCAGTGGGCTCAGCATTGGTTGCATGCCTCCACTAAACGAAAACATGATGCAAGAAGCAATCGACCTTGCTGCGAAGTGTGATGTATCGGTCGTTGTTGTAGGAACAAACGATGACTGGGAGAGTGAAGGATGGGACCGCGACACCATCGCATTGCCAGGTGATCAAGATTTGTTGGTCGCAGAAGTGGCCAAAGTCAGCAAGCGAACAATCGTGATTGTGAATGCCGGATCTCCAGTGGCTATGCCGTGGCTTGAAGATGTTGAAGCCGTTATCTATGCGTGGTTCCCTGGTCAAGAATTCGGTGATGCTTTGGTGGACATTCTTGTTGGTGATGTTGAACCAAGCGGTCGATTGCCAGTGACTTTGCCTCGTCGTCTTGAAGACACACCAGCATTCGAACATCATCCTGGTCGCAATGGCGCAGCGAAATACCTAGAGGGTCGTCTCATCGGATACCGCTGGTACGACACTGTTGGGCGCGAACCCCTGTTTCCATTCGGATTTGGTTTGGGGTATGCATCAACTGCAATTACACGTGCTGTTTCAAAATCGAATTATGAAGTGGAAGTGGATGTCACAAATACATCATCACGCGATGGAGTAGAAGTGGTGCAGGTGTATGCGCATCGTATTGACCGCGCTGGTTTACCTAGTGATGAACCACTACAAAAGCTTGTGGGTTACGCAAGAGTGCCTGTGGCTGCGAATGGCGCAGTAACTACAACAGTCCTTCTCGATAGAGATGCATACAGAACCTGGAATCCAGACCATGGAACCTGGGAACAATGGACCGGCCCAATCGAACTACGAATTGGCTCCCACTCGCGGTCTGTCACCGAGACTGTGCAGATTTCTCTGTAACTAGTTGTGTTTGAGATGGAATGATTTTGGCCGGGTGTACGGGCCAAAACCTAACCGCGACAACGCAATGCCAGAGCCGGTGTCTTTCACACCGCTCCACACCAATGTGGGGTCCACGTAATCGCATCGGTTCATAAACACGGTCCCAGTTTCAATCTGGTTACCCATTATCTGGGCTGCCTCTTGGTCTTGAGTCCAAACAGATGCGGTTAACCCATACGGAGAATCATTCATCAATTGAATTGCTTCATCGTCACTGTTCACGCGCATGATGCCAATGACCGGCCCAAAAGATTCCTCACGCATAACACTCATTGAATGGTTGACGTCGACCAAAACAGTTGGGCCTATGTACGCGGAATCTGTGTTGGAGTTAGCGAAGTGGGATTCGCCCACTAACTGCTGTGCTCCAGATTCAAAAGCATCTTCGATTTGTCTGCGTACAAATGCTGCTGCAGCAGTACTGACCATTGGGCCAATTGTTGTGTCGGGGTCCAGTGGATTTCCCAAGACGTATTGCTTCGTCAGGTCGACGAAGCCGTCTACAAACTGGTCGTATACGTCTGTATGAACATAGATACGTTCAATCGCACAACATGACTGGCCAGAGTTGAAGAATGCACCATCGACATTCTCGGCAATTGCAAGCGCAAGATCTGCGTCGTGTCGAACGTATGACGGGTCTTTGCCACCAAGTTCTGTGCCCACAGCAATAAAACGCCCGGCCGCGGCACGCTCCATGGCTGCACCACCATTCACCGAGCCTGTGAAGACAACAAAATTGATGCGTTGATCACGGATCATCTTTTCAACTGTTGTGTGGCTGGCATGAATATGTTGAAACACGCCAGGCGGAAAACCAGCCGCTTCACAGGCTTGGCTGAATCGCTCTGCACACAACAAAGTCTGCGATGCGTGTTTCATGACAACGGTATTGCCAGCTAGGAGTGCGGGCACAAGTGAGTTGATTGCTGTGAGATACGGGTAATTCCAAGGCGCAACGATAAGAACAGTGCCAACTGGTGTACGACGAACAAACTTTGTAAAGCCCGGTACCTCCGGCACAGCAAGATCACCCAGTTCGGATTCGGCAATAGACATCATGTATCTGGCGCGTTCTTGTGCGCCACGCAGAATCTCATTCGGTGTGTATCGAACAGGTCGGCCCATCTGCCAAGAAATCTCTGTAGCAATGTCTGCCACATTCTTTTCCAAATGTTGCACCATGGCTTCGCAAAGACGAACCCTCTCTGCAATTGAGGTGTTACGCCACACAACTTGCGCTTCGTGGGCGCTAGCTAAGACAGATTCGGTAACTGAATCCGAAGCAAGTTCGCGTTCGGCGATGACAGAGCCATCAACAGGAGAAATGATGGAGTGAGTTGTCACAAATGAATTCTAAATGGTGAATAACTTCAGCAATGCGTTCACGCAGGAACGATGGCGCGGCGCACAGGACGATCCCAGCCCGGTTGCCCCGTGGGCTTTGGACTTGGCCACATACCTGGACCCATTTCCAAAATGCCGTGGTGAGTGGAGTAGTCACCAAGCAGGTTCAAGAACGGCACAGCATCGAATGCTTCTGGTCCGAGAACGCCGGTGTCTTGCCAATCGCCTTTTGCCAGCAGTTCTAACGCAACCACTGGACACACGGCTGTTTGCCACAACACTGCTTGTGAACCCCATTCGCGCATTGTGGTTTCATTATCTGCAACGTGATACAGATACACCTCGCGAGGTGCACCGTCGTACAAACCGCGAACCCACGTGCCTGCACATGTGCGACCATGCATGAGGTGACCAAGTTTTGCCGGGTTTGGCAATACTGCGGCTAATACGTCACGCGGAGCAACAGAAACATCTCCCACACGAATCTTCTCTGTGGAGTCAAGTCCGAGGTATGCAAACGTTTTGAGCCAGTCAATGAACTCTGCACCAAGACCGTATTTGAAAGTGACACGACTGCAGTCCACTACTCGAGGAATGAGTAGAACTTCTTCGTGTTCTACGTTCACGCACTCAACAGGGCCAATGCCGGCGGGGAAGTGGAATACTTCTGGTTCGCTAAAGCAGTCAGTTGTGAACAAGCCCTTTTCTTTTTCCCACACAATGGGCGGATTCAGACATTCTTCAATCGTTGTCCAAATGGAAAACGTTGGAGCAAAATCAAATCCGTCAATCGACAAGTTGGATCCGTCACGCACACCGATCTCGTGCACTTCATCAAACAAATGATCTGATGCGTAACGAGCAAAAATGTCGCTGAGGCCTGGCTCCACGCCCATACCTACGAGAGCAAGAATGCCTCGCTCTTTCCATGATTCATGCGCAGCCAATTGATCCCGACCTAAGGGGATACCCACTTCTTCATATGGATTAGTGGGGTGAGGATGGCTCAAGTTCATTGCCATATCTAGATAGCTGCACTTCGACTGGAAGCATGCTTCAAAGATGGGCTCGTTGAACCGTGGGTCACACGCGTTAACAACGATGTCGGCTTTTACTTTTGCAATGAGTGCAACTAGATCGCTCACGCTGCCGGCATCAACAACTTCGGCCGAGAACTTTCCAGGGTCGTCGAGTTCGGCAACTGCCTGCTCGGCCCTTTCTCGTGAGATATCTGCCAATACAAAGGAGTCGAAAAAACTCCGTGTCTCAGCAATGGAGGCCATTGAGGCCCCAACTCCACCAGCTCCTACAACGAGGATATTCATGATATTTCCAGCACTCCGCACACGATTTGTGTGATTTCTTGATTGCAGTCAGGCTAGCCCACATGAATGACCCGTGGGAGTCAGACTATGAAGAGGTATTCACCATCCGCGCTGTTCCATGAGATGACGACCCAGATCTGTAATGAAATTGCGTTGCGTTCCTGCTTCTGGACCTGCCATTGGGCGATGAAGACGCACATGATGAGTGGCTTCTTCTTCATCCATTCCAAGAATCATGAGAATTGCAGTGGCAGTGGTACCAGCGCGTCCAATTCCCGCTGCGCAATGCACCAGCATGTTTCCCTGGTCACGCACTAACTCAGCCAGTCCATTCACTTTTTCAAAACAATCATCAAAGTCGGGATATGAAAGGTCTGGCATGGCAAACCAAATGCCACCCTTGTTTGCGTTATCACGATGCCATTGAATGTAATTGTCGTATCGTCCGACAAGTTCATGTTCTTCTACTAAACACACCACGTGCTGAATATCAAAGTCTGTGATTACTTGTTCCACCTTGGGGCCAATAAAATGCTTGCCGCATAACCACAGTTTGCCCACTGCGCCCGGCAGCGGAATCTCGTTAATGCCGCCGTCAGTATTGAATGTTGATGGCTGATTCACGACGCAGCACCATTCAATATGACTTTGTATTCAGATTCGTCAAAGTCGTGAGTCATCTGCCAATAATCAACAAACCGCCACGGCATAGGCGAAAAAACTCTTCCTTTGCTGTTGCGATACCAACTATGAAGACCCGAGTGAGCCCACACAAGTTGGTCGTGCTCGGCGTCAACACGTTCGTTGTACTCATTGTGCACCCTTTGCTGCACTTCCACTGAAGAGATTCCGTTCTCAATCATGTGGCGAATGCAGTCGGTGACATATCGCATCTCGCATTCGGCTTGATAGATGATGCTTCCACCGTGCGCTACAAACGTATTTGGTCCAACAAGCACAAACATATTGGGATAGTCAGGAACGGTGATGCCTAAGTAAGCACGAGGGTCGTCGACGCCCCATACGTCACGCAAGGGAGTGCCAGAAACGCCACGAATATCTATGGGAGACAGCAGATTGCCTGCTTGGAAGCCCGTTGCCAAGATGATGACATCAAATTCGTGTGCATCACCATCTGCGTCAACAATGCCTGTGGTTGTTACATGATCGACGGCCGACGTGACTAGGTGCACGTTGTCCCGGCGCAAAGTTTTGTACCAGTTGTTGTCGACCAGTATGCGTTTTCCATACGGTGGGTAATCAGGCAGGCATTTCTCAATCAGGTCGGGTCGACCATCTAGTTCTTGCATCAGATGATCGGTGAGCTGTTCGCGGTGACGATCATTATGCCTGTTCATTGAGCGCTCAGGGAACTGCCATTGCGGATCACGTCGCAATGTGCGAAGTAATCCATCACCAAATCTCCAGAACAAACCAAACCGGTACCACTGCGCATAGAACGGCATGTTCTCAAGAAGCCACACGGTGTTCTCAGAGACCGTGCGGTGGTAATCGCTGTTTGGCCGCACCCATTGTGGTGAACGCTGGAAGATAGTGACATCACCTGCTGTTGCGGCAAGAGTGGGCATGAACTGCATGGCGCTTGCACCAGTGCCAATTACTGCAACTCGTTTTCCACGCAGATCAACATTGCTGTTCCAATGGGCCGAATGAAACCAAGCGCCATTGAAGTGTTCAATTCCACTAGCTGGTGCAAGGTTTGGTCTATTGAGTTGACCAACTGCAGTGATGACAGCAGAGAATTCCTCGGTGCGTGAATGAGAGTCGTTTGTAATTGTGACAGTCCATGTTTGTGATTCCGTATTCCACTGCAATGCATGTACTTCAGTTGAAAACTGAATAGATGAGACAATGTTGAACTTCTCTGCTACATCACGCGCGTATTGCCAAATATCTGCGCGTTTAGAGAAGTAGTGCTTCCATTTGGTATTCGGCGCAAACGAGTAGGAATAGAAGTGGTTAGGGGTATCAACTCCCGCGTCTGGGTAGTTATTGTCAAACCAAGTTCCACCAATATCGGAGTTCTTTTCCACGACAACGAACGGAATGCCTAGAGCTTGCAACTTGATAGCGGCGCAGATTCCGGCAAAACCGGCGCCGATGATCAATACCTTGAACCCAGTTGGGATAACAGGGGGTTCCGACCAACGAACATCTCGGTTTACAAACCCCAGTTCTTCAAGCAGCATTGGTGCGTACTCCGGCGCTACATCTTCTGCCACGCAGACACGCATCATGCGGGTGAATCGCTCTAAGTCAACCTCAAGTGGAACTTGCCGAGAGTTGTCTGAGATTTCTTGCAGTACTTGACGGGCGCTCGACCGCACTTCGTCTTGAATCTCAGTTGGAAGGCCACCAGTCTCGTCATGAAAGAGATTCGTATCGCGGCGGGGCAGGAATGGTTCCTGTAGCCAGCGGTCGTCACCTGTGATCTGAGCAAGACACATGAGAAGAGTGGGGATGGATGCCTCATCGAATGGGTCGTGTTCTGTCCCCGTCGCCCTAGCCATGTCTTCACCTTATGACATGAACTACGCGTGGTCTTTTGTCGGTCTATTATTTGGAATGGCCAAGGGACTACATAATCCTCTTCAGTGGATTCGCCTTATTCGCACCAATTTCCGCCGACTAGTTATTTTGATAATTGGTGGAATTGTTCTCCTAGCTGGTGTGGCCATGATGGTGTTGCCCGGTCCGGGAATTCTCGTCATCATTGCTGGGCTCGCAATTCTTGCCAAGGAATTCACGTGGGCTGAACGCACACTTGATAAGGCAAAGCAGCAGGCGACGAAGGCCACGGAGAAAGTAAAGATTCCAAGGTTCTGGAATCGTAAGCCAAAGGCCAGTGAGTAATCACGTTCTCATTCACCGTGAAAAGATGTGGTCATGACATTGCCAGTAGTAGGTGACCTTGCTCCATGGGCTGATCCACAAGTGGTCTCCATTCACAGGCTGCCCATGCGTAGCAACATCACTAGCTATGCAGACATCGCAAGCGCTCGACTAGCAAGTCGCGAAAAAAGTCCGTGGCATGTTTCGTTAAACGGTAAGTGGAGCATTTCACGATACGAAGATGTTGCTGATGTACCCGCCGATGCCATCACAGGAAACTGTGCGCAATGGAAAAGTATTGATATTCCAGGTAACTGGACGCTTGCTGGTTTAGGAGATTTACCGCACTACACGAATGTGCAAATGCCGTGGCAAGGCCGCCCACCAAGTCTTCCGGCCACAGTTGCAACAGCGGTACATCGTCGTACGTTCACATTGAAAGGCGCATGGAAGTCTCGTCGTACCATCTTGCACATCGGTGGCGCAGAGAGCGTGCACATGGTGTACGTGAATGGCGAGTTCGTTGGGTACGGCACAGATAGTCGCTTGCCAAGTGAGTACGACATAACAGCGTTCTTGGCCACAGGTGAGAACGACGTGGCGATTGTGGTGTGCAGATACTCGGCGCAGAGCCATTTGGAAGATCAAGACCAATGGTGGATGGCTGGGTTACATCGCGAAGTGTTTTTGCGCTCGCAAGCAATCATCGGTATTCACGATGTTCGCGTTGATGCTGGAGTAGAGGAGAAGTCTCTACGCACGAAGCCAGTAGGAACTGTGAAGGTCACGGTTGATGTGCAGGTGCCGTTGTCTGAGCGGTTGAAGAGTGGCTGGAAAGCAGTTGCTCACATTGAGACCTTGGCGGGCAAGCGCATTGGTGCAGAACATTCAACCGATGTTCCATGGTTTGACCTTCCATATGTTTTCCCTGGCAACACTGCAGTGCTCGAATGGAA
>DAISXE010000022.1:0-18527 GCA_036826015.1 Ilumatobacteraceae bacterium | reverse complement strand
CCAACGGGTCACAATCACACCAGCAACCAACACAAACAAACCGGCGATCACAACAGACATCGACCCGCCAGTCTCCGGCAAAACACACTCACCAACAGCAAACATCGGAAAACTCTATACGCCCGAGGGTCAAAAACATCTACTACATAGCTACTGCGGTGCCGAATTGTGCACCAGCCTCACGAAGGCGGGGATGGTGCGAAATGTGGTGCGAAATTCGCCGCCACACCTTGCGTCATCAAGATAGAGGTTACTGGAGTGCGCCCAGAGTAGAAAGAGAATCCCCATACACAACACCACTCACAGTTGGTGTATAGGCGTCAGCAAGATTTGCTGCTCCACTCGTACACACACCCAACATCACAGCCGTTTTGTTAGCACCATCCATCGCACCTGTGGTAACAATCGTGGAGGCAACCCCAAGCAAACTAGTTGTGTTATTACACCACGCCGACGTTGGGTCCCCCGACGGAGATGACCAAGTTGATGGTGCAGCTTCATAAAACAACCCGGACGTGTTACCTGATGTTGACGGAGTCATAAAGACAATTCCCCCACCAGGACCCTGAAGCCCAACAGCACACGCGGTTGATCCATTCACACCGCAAATGTTTTTGGTTTGCGAATTCGTGAGAGCACCGTTCGTCCCATCTATTCCATTTGTTCCGTTCGTTCCCGCAGCACCATCTGTTCCGTTCGTGCCATCTATTCCGTCTGTTCCATTTGTTCCGTTCGTTCCCGCAGCACCATCTGTTCCGTTCGCACCAGCAGTCCCATTCCTTCCATTCGTGCCAGCCGCACCCGAGTCGCCCTTCGCGCCCACTGCGCCAGTAGCACCCGATATACCGTCAGCGCCAGTTTGGTTCAACACCACTTTTGTTTCTGTCTTCGTCACGCACCTGCCATTTTTGGCATAACGCAGCACGTTTGTCTTTTTGTTTGCACACACCGTCACAGTTTTTGGAGATGACGAAGCAATCACCCCAACACCACCCCCAACTGTTACACCAGCTAAAACACCAACAAGTAGCATCAATGTCGACGCTCAGCCATAACGGACGTTCTTGTTCCGCATTGTGGGTATCGGTTGTTGCAAAAACAAGCGCTCCAGCATCTGCAACTTCGTTCAAAAACTCTCGGTGTAGGTCATAACTGAAAGCCACCGCAAACATTGCAAGTACTGGAGTAGTCAACTGCACACCAATCAAGACAGTGTCATCTTCTCGAATTGCATGAGTGCTGACATCTCCGATTCCCTCCACCACATGTACACGGGCTAGGTCAGCCACTTCAGGTGATTGTGATGCATCAATAGTGACTGTTGGCATCCAAACATTGTCACCGAGCAAAGTGCGACCAATGTCTTGGGCAACAAACAACGGCACACTCACGAGGTCTCCTCCAGATTGATGCCAGTGTAGACCTGCGAGTGTTTTTAAAAACTGAAGGGCTGTTAGCGAGAGGCTCTCTCTACTCCAAATTATTGGTACTCTCGCCATATGGCTGCTCTACAGAGATACGTACGACCAATACTGATAACTCACTTGGCTGCAACACTTTTCATGGTCGGACTTATCTGGACCATCCACACTGTTCACTATCCGTTGTTTGCGAATGTCGGCGATTCTGCATACGTCGCATTTCAAGCGGAACATGTCAATCGAATTGGAAAACTTCTTTTCTTGCCGTGGCTCACCGAGGGTCTCACACTTCTGGGAATTCTGATGCTTGCATTCCTTGGCAACCGTCGCGATTTTCGACTTCCTGTTTTCCTTAACGGAGTCGGCATGGCAAACGTGCTTGTCATCAGTGGTTTCTGGTCTGCACCAG
Organism: Ilumatobacteraceae bacterium; assembly: GCA_036826015.1. Taxonomy (GTDB): domain Bacteria; phylum Actinomycetota; class Acidimicrobiia; order Acidimicrobiales; family Ilumatobacteraceae; genus UBA2093. The sequence continues at coordinate 16,697 of DAISXE010000022.1, read as the reverse complement.
CACACGGAGACCTCGCTAACGGTTTCAACAAAGAAGTGCATGATCGACTGATGACCGCAAACCTTGTACGCACTCTCGCATGGACGTTGTGTGGAATTTGCGCTATTTGGCTTGTTGCAAAACAGTGGTTAAGTGATAGCCACACAAAACAGTCCTCACTTGAGCAATGATCTTTCAGTACTGGGGTGCAACCCCACAAGAAATTTTGAGTTCTGTTGTCGGAGATGACTTGTGCCGTGACGCAACATTGATCGCAACACGATCAATCACGATTAGCGCTCCCCCACCGGATGTGTTTCCTTGGATTCGTCAAATGGGTTTCGGACGAGCTGGTTGGTACAGCTACGACTGGCTCGACAACCTCGGGCGAAAGAGTGCGACCTCACTTCATGATGAATGGCAATCAGTTGTTGCGGGAGACAAAATCCCTTCGGGCCCGATTTCCTTCACTGCGGCAATTGTCGATGCACCCCGTCATTTTGTGCTCGAAATTCAATCAATTGGCAAGAAGTCTCCGCGCTTGCATTTCACTCTTGCCTATGAGTTACGCGACGATCCACAGGGCACCCGTTTGGTGACTCGCATGCGCTCCCGCATACGGCTTCCTTTGGGTTCATTGATTGAAAAACTCATCCTTGGGCCAGGAGATGGAATCATGTTGCGCCGCCAACTACTCACCATAGAAAAGAACGCCTCAAACAATTCCTCAGAACCACGTTGAGATTTACTCAATGTGACACTAGGGACATGGGTCTAGTTTCTGTACTTGTCAGGGCAGCAGATAAAGTCTGAAGGAATGAATAAAGGCACTATCCGCGTCGGACTCCTTGCGTATGGTGCAATCGGACATGAGCACAACCTCGCAGTTCAAAACACAACCGGTCTCGAGTTGTCGGCCGTGTGCGATACAAACCCTGAGCGCGTTGCAGCTGCACTTGAATTTGCACCGCAGGCAACAACATTTAGCGACGCAACAGAGATGCTTGATTCAGGCCTCCTTGACCTTGTTGTTATCTCAACACCACCAAATAGTCATTATCAGTGGGCAAAAGAATCACTCTCGCGCGGCATTCATGTGGTGCTCGAAAAGCCAATGGCCCTCACTGCCGATCAATGCGACGAACTCATCGCACTCGCTTCAAAAAAAGACCTCATGCTTGTGGTGTATCAGAACCGCAGATTCGACGATGACTTTGTGACCATGCGAGCGATTATTCGTTCCGGTGAAATTGGCGATGTGTACCACTACGACAGTTTTGTAGGTGGGTATTCACGCCCGTGCGATTATTGGCACTCAAACGCAGAAGTCTCTGGTGGAGCAATTTTTGACTGGGGAAGCCATTTCCTCGATCAGATTCTAAATATCATCCCCGATGATGTTGCACACGTGAGCGGACAAAACCACAAGCGCGTGTGGACACACGCAACGAATGCCGACCATGCGCATGTCACTGTCACATTCACTTCTGGCAAACAAGCAACATTCGTTCATTCCGATCTTGCTGCTGCACGTAAGCCGAAGTTTTATGTGCTCGGCACCGAAGGTGCAATCATCGGCGACTGGGACCCTGCGGGCGAACCGGCCGTTGCTGACTTGCCTGCGATTCTCTCTGTTCATCACATCGATGGAACATCACGCATTGCACCATTGAAACCTTTAGAGCCACATGCGTTTCACCGTTCCATCGTCGAGTTCATCAACAATGGAACTCCCATGGAAGTAAACGCCTTGCAATCTCGCAATGTCGTAGCAATCATGCAAGCGGCCGAACAATCAGCCGTTCAAAATGCACTTCCTGTTACTCCTACACTTCGACGGTCGTAACACGTGACGGTGAACTGGGGTTTCCTTGGTGCTGGTTTTGTTGCCAGTCGAGGCCTCGCACCAGCCGTACATGCAGCACGTGGTGCACATTTGTACGCTGTCGCCAGTCGCGATGAAAAACGCTCGGCAACTCTTGAGCCAGAACGTACTCACGTAACGTATGACGACTTGTTGGCCGACGAACGAGTTGATGCCGTGTACATCAGTTTGTCAAACAGTCAACATATTGAATGGGTAACAAAATCGCTAGAGGCCGGGAAACATGTTCTCTGCGAAAAGCCACTTGGTTTGAACGCCACCGAGACCGAGGCCATGTTTGACTGCGCTTCGCGCAATGGTCGCACTCTCATCGAAGCAGTGTGGGGCAGGTGGCATCCACGTTTTGTCCGCATTGTTGAACTGATTACTACTGGTGCAATCGGCGACATCACACACATCGAAACTGCATTTACCTTCACTTCCGAGATGACCGACAATTATCGTCTCAACCCTTCAATGGGTGGTGGCGCATTGCTTGACGTTGGTTGTTACCAGGCACATGCATGGGTTGCGCTCACACACGGAGCTCGCGCTCTCACTATTACCGATATTGCGCGAACTCTCGGACCAACAGGAATCGATTTAACGACCGATGTCTCCGTGCGCATCAATAATGAACTCACCGCGCATGCAGTGAGTTCATTTGCGCTACCGAGTCAGCAGCAATTCGTGATTCAAGGAACCCTCGGGCAGATCAGCACCGACGCAGGCGAATCATTTACAACTTGGAACGAAGCGAGTTCCCTACTATTCAACGACCTAGTCGAAGAATTCCCCGTCACAAATGCTTTCGTGGAAATGGTTGAGAATGTCAGCCGAATGATCGAGGGTAATGACGCTTGGGTCGTTCCGCCGTCTGACTCCATCCGTGTCGCTCAGATTCTTGACACCATTTCACAGCACCCGTAAGACGTTGCACAGCTTGGTGAAAGAGCGGCGAATCCTTATTGCAGTCATAGATACAACTGGCTTGCTAACTTCTTCCCATGGAATGGATCACTGAACCCACAGCATGGAGCGCCCTCGCAGCACTTCTCACACTTGAAATTGTTCTCGGAGTTGACAATGTCGTCTTTATCTCCATTCTTGCCTCCAAGCTTCCGCCGGAACAGCAAGACAAAGCCCGCAAGATTGGTTTGCTCGCAGCGGGTGGCATGCGAGTAATTCTTCTTCTTGCAGTCGGCTGGATTGTCACACTGAAGAAGGAACTATTTTCCGTGGGCTCCGTTGGTTTCAGCGGAAAGGAACTCATTCTCCTTGCCGGCGGTCTATTCCTTATCTATAAGGCCACAAAAGAAATTCACCACAAATTAGAGGGCGAGGAAGGTGCAACATCTACAAAGACTGCACCCACAATTGTTGCCGTCATTGGCCAAGTGCTTGTGCTCGACTTGGTGTTCTCTATTGACTCCGTCATCACAGCGGTGGGAATGACCTCGCATGTCCCTGTGATGGTTATTGCAATTCTTGCAGCAGTTGGAATCATGCTGGTGGCATCCAAAGCCATCTACACCTTCGTGAACTCGCATCCATCTGTGAAAATTCTGGCGCTTGCATTCCTGCTTCTCATTGGCGTCACACTTATTGCCGAGGGATTCGGTGAGAAGATTCCGAAGGGATACATCTACGCATCGATGACCTTCTCTGTGTTCGTTGAAGTTCTCAACCTTCGCGTGCGCAGCAAGAAGAAGGCTGTTGAGCCAGTCCATCTTCGCGAATCCATCGTCTAGAGCTCAGATTTACTTAGAGTCGCGCCACATTGTCCAAAGAGTTGGACATCCATCGTCAGAGATTTCGTCACGTACCTTGAATCCAAACCGTTCATAGAACGGAAGGTTCTCAGGTTTCTGAGTTTCTAAATACGCGGGAATGTGCGACGCATCACACTCTTCAAGGCGATGCGTGAGCAATGTGCCGCCTAAGCCCTTGCCTTGAAACGCAGGATCGACGCCCAAGAGACCCAAATACCAATGAGGATCTTCCGGATGTTTTTTTGCCATGGCATCCAGAAGTTTGATTCCCTTTATTCGATTGCGCCCTTTAATCAGCCCGCGTGCAGAACCGATTGACACACGAAGTTCTTGTTGCCATGGACGCGGTGCATTTCCTGGCGCGAGCCACGATGCTGTCGCAACAACTCGACCATTGCGAATAATCGCATCGACATGCCCGTGACGCAATGCGTCTCCCATTACTGCCGTGACATAGTTCGGAAGCATGTGATGCTCGTGCAAACTATTGCGTGCGAAAAATCCGAACATTGGATCCGGCCAGAATGCTCTACTAGTAGCTGCAATGGCCGTGTGGAAATCATTGGGATCCAATGAGATGATGTCGTTGTTATTCAAAATAAGTACCTGTTGTTACCGTACGACCATTGATGCCAATAGTCCAGCCTTTTTAAGACTTAGTTACCAAACAACGGGTTGAGTTGCGGCAGTTGCCCTACCTTCGGCGCGAACGCCTTTTGCCACCATGTCTTGCGCAACATCATTCCACAAGGCACGCAAACACAAAGATGAGATACGTGAACTGCAAACGTGCTGGGATGTACCAAAGCGCAAGTGCTTGCCAATCTAAACCAAAAAACATCGAGTCTTTAACTAACAAACAGAAGTAACTACACGAGTCTTTTTCGTCGGCGCAATCGATTCGGTATGACGAATCCAATTACTACGGCAATCGAAATTGGGATTGCGATCAGCACTCGAGTGACCGTTGATGATTTACTAATTTCTCCAATTGCAATGCCCAATGTAAATGTCGCATCCTTGCCATTAGACAATTTCGCAGTAACTGCTATCCGATGGGGCCCGTCTTCAATATTGGCTGGAATGGTAAAAGTTCCACTTACTCTGCCATCAGGGCCTACTACTGCAGTACCCAAACTGACTGGTGTTGAGAAAAGCCAAACTTCAACGAGCGACCCTGGCTTGAATCCGCCAACATTTATCTTGACAACATCACCACCTTCAAGACGTAGATTGCCTTGTGAATCAAGTGCCCTTGTTGCGCCCCTATCATCTACCCCTGACAAAACTGCCTGAAGTGCCCCAGACCGAATGACCAATTGATTGTTCTCTCGAGTCACCGCAATCTTTGCTGGGATACCTCCAACATTCAAAGCACTTTCCCCGGTATCAACTTCTGGAATAGTGGGTGGAGGCACTATCTGTGCGCCTTGCTTCAAAGGTGCAACCGAAGTAGTGGTGGTAACAAGAGTGGATCCTCGCATTGGTGCAAGTGTTGATTGTGTGTTTGACCCTGGCGCAATTGTGGCAATAGATGCTTGGCCTTGGGGAACAGTACTGCCAGATGAAACTGGAGCCTGAATATCGATTATTACGTCGGCTTTGATTGTCGTTGTCGTTGTCGAACGGACTGTGGTGGTTGTAGTGGGAGCAACGGTCGTTGTAGTGGGTGGAGCAGAGAGTGTCAACGTAAAAGCCAACCACTTATAGGTTCCCCCACAGGGATCTCCGAACACACCGTTGTCGGCGCTAATAGTGACTGATGATTGTCCGGCCACTAAGTCATCAAGAATTGATTCAGATTGGGGTTCGTGACAAGAGCCGTTCACATAGTTACCAAAAGAGCCGCCCGGAGTTCCGTAACTTGCGTACGATGCCCCTGTAAATGTGCGCCCCGTTGGTGCTGTAAAAGTTCCCTGTTCGCCTTCATAAAGAACTGCATTCACGGAAGCAGTACGTGCGTACCTCAAAATCACTACGCCTGAACCGCCCCGCTCACCGAGGCCACCTGCAACACTTCCGCCTGCAGCGCCACCGCCGCCACCTGTTCCGTCGACTCCTTGCGTTGGTAATTGATCTCCACGTTGGCTTCCATTGCCGCCGCTGTTGCTACCACCAACACCTGCGGTATTGCTATCGCCACCACCGCCACCACCGCCACCGAACACGGAAGGTTCAGGCAATGCGCCACAGCCACAGTGCCCGAAGATGTCACTCGAGCGACCTTGCCCGCCGTCGCCACCGATGTTAGAACCGCCAGGTAAACCAGCCCCACCAGCTCCACCGCCGCCACCGCCGCCAAATCCGCCAAGGTTTTTTGCACCACCATCGAAGCCTTGCAATGGTGACGAAGTGAGAGTCGCACTTTCCGCATTGCCGTATCGGTTTGCGGCACGACCACCGGCTGAACCACCATCAGCACCTGGCGTGTTATCGATACTGCCGCCGCCGCCACCACCGCGTGCAGTAAGCCCACCAAATTGACTATTACCACCATTTGATGCAGTGGATAAATTGTTGACAGCCCCGTTGCCACCTTGGCCAATTACAACGTTCATTGATGTTCCGGGGGTCACGGATAGTGCTGGCTCATCAATAACGCCACCGCCACCGCCACCGCCACCGTTGTCGGAACCGCCGCCGCCACCACCGGCAACCAACAATGCACGCACACTCGTTACGCCCGCGGGCACTGTCCATTGACAGGTGCCAACGACAGCAAATCGCACAATCACATCGGAGCCCGTTCCACGTTCGTCGCCGACGCACTGTGCGGCTTTAGCTTCCGGAATTCGAACAGAAGCCGTAATTCCCGCAGTGAGGAAGAACATTGCAGCCGCTAAAACCCCAACCAGTATCTGTTGAGTATTTTGTCTCCGCATTATGTCACTGTACCTTTGACTATGGCAGCTTAGTTACCAAACAACGGGTTGAGTTGCGGCAGTTGCTCGGCCTTCAGCGCGAACACCTTTTGCCACCATGTCTTGCGCAACGTCATTCCACAAGGCACGCAAACGGTAATGGGGAACGCGTGGAAACATATGGTGCATTGCATGATGGTCATGACCGCGAATGATCAACCCTGAACCACGGAATACCGCTACTCGTGTATGACGGTATCGGGTTGTCTCACCGGCTGGATGGTGTGGATACCAGGCAAAAATGAAGATGAGATACGCGAACTGCAAACGTGCTGGGATGTACCAAAGCGCAAGTGCTTGCCAACCTAGACCAAAAAACATTGAGCCGATCAATACGACATGAGTTATCAGCCAAAATCTCACTTGAGCGAGACCTTCTTTTTTGCTGCCACCTGCAATATCAAAAATTCCAAGCATGGTTTTTGGCAATACAACACGCGTCTTCGGCACAAGAGCGAAGAACGGTAGGAACATGTTCACCATCGTGATTCCCAGCATCTTCACCAGTAGCTCACGTTTCGTACCATCAGAGAAATGGTCAGGGTCTCTTGATGAGTCATTGGTATAGGCGTGATGGCGCATATGGCCCCCACGGTGAGAGCCGAAAGGAATCAATAAAGGAATTGAGCACATTTTGCCGATGAAGTCTTCACCCCAACGCGCTCGGGTTTCTTTACCCCAAATGTTTTTATGCACAGCTTCATGCATGGGCATATAAAAGGTCGCAGCAAAAAATGTGTTCAGCACGAGACCGACCCAAAGTGAAACTGCACCAGTAAGTCCGAGGTACAGCACCACACTCCACCCCATAGCAAAAGCCAAAAATGTCAAAACAATGCGTGGCTGAAAACTTCCCCAGTATTTCTTGGCAATCTCGTTCTCTGCTTGCAAAATGGCGCGCCGATCTGCACTGGCACTCACAACTGCATCAGCTGTTGCGTTGTCAAAGATGTTTTCAAGTGCATCTGGGTCTGGTGTATTTGTTTCAATCATGAAAAATTCCTTAGTCGGGCGTGGTGTATGTATTTTCAAATTCGTCTTGCAACACTGTTGCAATATGACCAGTGGTATCGACCACTAATTCTTCATCAAGGATTCGAGATCGATAGGTCCAGCCTTGGGGAAGCGAAAGTCGCTCCCCCAAGGTTGCCAAGTTGCTTTGATTGATTGTTGGATCAACGCCAATGCAATACGCCTGCATTACGTACGCCTTGCCTTCTGGATTCACTAACTCATAGACCACTGAGCCTGCATCCCAGAAAAAAACAGCACCCCGATTCACATGGCGCTCCATATACGGAACAGTTGCTGGTGATTCACCTTTACCGAATTCAATCAGTGCAATTCGTCGCATCGTGAGACCATTGAAATCTTTAATTATTGGCTCAACAGGAGCAACCTTTGACCCAAGTCCGTCCAACATCCAGTGCCGGGGGCCGTTCAACTTCACAGCGAAAGCGCCCATCTCATCCTTGATTGCGTTCGCATCCAGGGTGCCCCATAACTCGGCCGGGCAGTCGTTCAGCATCTGGGTGCCATAGACCTCAGCTTGAATCTCGTCGCCCTTAATAAACACGGCAAGAACTTCGCCGTAACGCACTCCGCGCATGTCAGATATCAATCGTTGTTGGTTTGATGCCATCTTGACAATCCCTTTCTCTGGAACTCTCTCAAACTATTCCATCCTCACGACAGAGCCCCCAGACGCCCCGAGTACTTTCTATTCTCTTTCATCTACTGAGCCTCTACGGCGCCGATTAGCCTGAATGCCGAACTACCAAGGAGTACACCATGTCTGAGACGCCACGCATCAAGCACAACTACGGCAAGATCAATAAGGAATACGCAATGTTCCTAGCCACTCGCCCACCTGAAGAAGACGGCCCTATCTACATGGTGAATCTCATGAAGTACCACGAAGTAGCCCAGTACGAAGAAGATGCCGGCGTTGACAAAGCAATCAGCGGACGCGAAGCAGACGACCGTTACAACCCAGCCAAAGTTCTCAACAAAATTGGTGCAGACATTGTGTTTGCCGGTGACGTTCTCAAGAATCACGTCGGTACAGAGGATTGGGATCGCATCGCAGTTGTTCGTTACGCAACGCGCAAGTCATTTATCGATATGCAGTCGCGCCCAGACTTCGGCGAGAAGCACAAGCACAAGGCCGCTGGCATGTTGCGCACGATCATTGTTTGTTGTCGACCAGAAGATGCAGCGATTGACAACAATGGTCGCCCAGACGGATCACTTTCAAAAATTGTGGTCATGGTTGTTCGCCAAACTTCAGATCGTGCTGCTGCGTACACAGTCCTTCCCGGTGCAGCTAATTACGACGCAGAGGGCACCATCATTGGCGATGAACGCCTTTGGGACACAGTGCAGTTCTTAGTGGTTGACTCAGAAGATGCGGCTACCGCTGCAGCATCACAACTGAAAGGTTGCGAGGCTGGCTCTAGCTTCGTCATGACATTGCGTGTTTCACTCGACGCAATGACTTCAGTAATGCAATAACGCGTTATCCGCGTCCTGCCATACCTTCACCTGCAGTAATTGTTGCGGTATCACGAACAATACGAGCCATCAGGTGACCACGAATAACTTGTAACGCTGCATCTGCTTCAGAATGTCCTGCCCTTTGCAAGACGTCTAAATCTGTAATGGAATCTTGCAGTGCATACCCAAGTTCGCGGTGTGCGGCACGAATGGGTTCTTGATCTGGCGGCATTGGCACATCGGCTTTCGCGCCCAATGTGGCTGCACGTTCCCGGATGCGATCTGCTTCTGGGCCGTTGACACTTCCCAATACTGCTGCAGTCTCGCGCAATACCTTGGTCATCCCATTGTGTTCTTCGGCAACATACGTGTCGTATACCGGCACAACTTGTCGCACCTCTTGAATGAGTGACTGCACCATTTGGCACATTGTGAAGGCCTTAGGGCTACCCACAAAAGGCATGATTTCATTTTGTAGTGCGACAATTAAACCTTCAAGAAGGTCGTCGACGGTTGGGCTGGTCATCATGTTGGAACCCCCGGGTATCCCATCAGCTGCGACATCAATGGAAACGCAGGAATGCTTGATTGAGCTACGTAATAAGGAAGCAACAACATGTACTCCTTATTCACGCGGCGTGAAATGAATTGCTGAACTGGCACTGCAATCTGCATAGTGCCGAACAAAGTGAAGTACCCAAGCTCTTCAGGCGTGATGTCATTACCAGTGAGCTTGTTGTAATACGCAAGGAAACCACCCTCTTTCTTGGGGTAGTCCATTACGTGCGTGTTGCTCACCGCATCCATCAAAACCATCCAGCCAAGATCCTCGCGAGGGTCTCCCACTCGGCTCGCTTCCCAGTCGATAAGTGCCGACACTTGACCGTTCTCGTATAAGAAGTTTGCAGGGTTGAAATCACCATGGACAATGGCAAGAGGCATAGGGCGCGGCTTGTTACGTCGCAATGTGTAAATGGCATCAAGTGCAATCATCAACATTGGGTCGTAGTTCAACGATGAATACGACGATGCAAAGAATTCAATAGTTGAATCCATAAATGCATCCCATGACTTGATGTCAATACCTCGATGGAATGGGTCAGTCAGTGCGCCGTCGGGGTCAATCTTGTCAATGGAGCAGCTGTGCAGCTCCACGAGAACTTCGCATAAGTGTTTGATAACCGATTCGGCTTGCTCTTCATCTGGACCACCATTAAATAACGCAGAAGTTTGGCCACTTCCGCTTGCACGCTCAATCAACATTGCCGGATGTCCGAACGGTGCGGGGTCCATTTCGTATCCGTAACTACGACTAACAGGAATGGTGGTGCGTAGACGCAAAGACTCAATGAGGTTGTGCTCGACCGAACGATCGGTGTGCAAAATTGCTTCAACATCTGGCGGATCTTTACGCAAGATAAGTGGAAGCACTTCCTCACCACCGTTGCGCGTCACTCGCGCGTTGCATTTGAAAGTTTCCCGCGAGAATCCGCCGGCGATTTGCTCAAACCCTTCGATTGAGACGTTTGATATCTCTGGCAAGATCTGCTGCATTAATGCCGCGACTGACTGTTCCATGAATTCCCCCGAACACTTGGTGTACTGCGAATCTATGACGGGCGTCACATCGTTGTCAACCTAGCGTTCACCAGGGGTTCACCTATTAAAGGTCTATGGGAATCGGTTCGGAGATACTCGATCAACATCCACTTGCGCCGCGCCGTGCTCTTCTGGCACTAGCCCTCGCACCAAGAACGCCCCATATTCAGCGAGCCCTGGCCCCATCTGAATGCCGTAGCCACCTTGACCGCAGAACCAAAAGAAATTCGGCTCATCTGATCGTGATCCAACAACAGGTGACCGGTCGGGAGCAAAGGTTCGCAGGCCAGCCCATGCCGTATCTATAGAACGAATGTTGAAAGTTGTTACTTCGTTCACCGACTCAATGGCCTGGGCAACGTCGATTTCTTCTGGGCGTGCATCACAAGGTTCCGACAATGTCTCATCTGCCGGTGACCCAAGAAGCACGCCATGGTCGAGCCCGAAGTAATACGCCTCGGGTGTTCCGAACACCAGTGGCCCACGGCCGAGTGCTGGGTCAACCTTTGTGGTGAAAATAGTGCGACGTAAAGGCATGAGCCCAACTGGTTTGCAATTGGCCATGGCCGCCACAACATCTCCCCATGCGCCCGCGGCATTCACTACAAGATCACATTCCCACGTTTCATCTCCAGCTGAGACAACACAGGGATTTCCAAGTGCAATCGCATCAACGCGTTTGTTTTTCACAATCACTCCACCATTGGCCGCAATCTCACGCACATACGTTTGATGCAACGACGCAACATCAATCGCAGAGCCTGTCTCATCAATCGCGGCGGCGACAACTGCATCGCGTTGCAAATACGGACACATTGTGAAAGCATCTTCAATATCAATCATGTGCATTGTTGGTGTCTTTGAAACAATGTCTCGCAACGCATCTGCTCGATCTGCACCAGCGATCTGTAGAAAAGCACGAGGCTCTAGCAATTCAACTTCGTACTTTTCAGAACGCTCTGCATACAGCGCAATACTTCGCTGCGTTAGTTCTCGTACAACTTTGTTGCCATACCCAGGGAGCAACACTGCTGCTGATCGGCCAGTGGTGTGATGAGCAAGAGTTTCTTCGGCTTCGAGCAGAACAACGTCGTGATCGTGGCTGAGTTCACCAGCAATAGATACACCAGCGATTCCCCCGCCAATTACTACTACTCGTCTTTGACCAGACACCACAAGACCTCCAACCCCAACGGTAGTACCGCAGATGAAGAAGCGTCACGCAGGTGACAAAACTCTGACTATTGGCGATTCATTTCTGCTTTTGCCTCTGCTGAAGCCACATCGGGCTTTGCCCGGCTTGACTCGAGAACTATCTCATGCAGGTCACCCGTGTATTCGTATGGCGCTGCATAGCGGGTAGACACAGCAGAACCGTGGTCGTAACCCACGCTTGGTCCGAGCGAAGAGATCATCCTCATATAAAGAGGTACCTGAACGGAGCCTGCAGATACGCCATCAATCTCAATCTCCAAGTTTCCGGCCATGCCGTCACCTCGGCGCAACTTCACGCGGAATTCGTGATCACCATCTGGGATTACCGAAGATGATTCGACAATGGCGTGATCACCAAATGCGTTGTAGTCAAGAACGAGTCGATCATTTTGAACAAAGAAAGAGACGCCTGAGTTCTGAGAACCAGTTGCATACAACACTCCCTCATCACCCTTCTTGTACGTGACAGTGGCGATGAGGTCGACATTGCGTCCACCTAAACCACCACTTGCCTGACTAGGCATTGGAGACATTGGTGGTCGATACACATATCGACGATCTTCTGGGTGTGGTGAATTCTTTCGATAGCGCGCACCAAAGAGTTCAACACCGCGATCATCAAGTGGCAACACACCATGTATCTCGGCTTGTTCCCACCAATGCGCAACCATCTCATCAAGTTTTGCTGGTTCTTTCTCCGCAAGGTCGTTCGTCTCCGAACGATCCTTTGCAATATGGAACAGCTCCCACTTTTCATTTGCATATGGCTGACCAGCAGTGTGTTTCAAAACTGCTTTCCACTCTCCAGCAACAATGGCCAAACTTCCGCCGTTCTCAAAGTACTGAATGGTGTTTGTTGCCGGCGCAGAAGCATCATTCAAGAACGACTTGAATGAGTGCCCAGTGACTGGCATTTGTTCAAGACCCTTGCGAACGGTAGGTGGGGTAACACCCAAAATGTCATACACAGTCGGAACAATGTCTGCAACAAACACGAACTGATCACGCTTTGTTCCACGTTGTTCTTTCGCAATTCCGTTTGGCCAATGCATAACCATTGGTACGTGTACACCGCCTTCATGCGTGTTCTGCTTGTACCAGCGGTACGGAGTGTTGCCCACTTGTGCCCAGCCCCACGGGTAGTTCGTATGGCTGTTCGGGCCGCCAATTGTGTCAATGTTCGCAATGGCTTGGTCCGGCGTTTCGAAGATGGCGTTGAAGAATTTCATTTCGTGCATAACACCAAACGGGCCACCTTCTTGAGACGCGCCGTTGTCTGCGTGTACAACCAAAATGGTGTTATCCAATTGACCTAATTTGCGAAGACCTTCAACGAGTCGACCAATCTGATCGTCGGTGTGATCCAAGAATGCTGCAAATGCTTCCTGTAAACGCGCAGCTAGGCGGCGTTCGTTTTCAGACAGTTCATTCCATGGCTGTACGCCTGGGTTGCGTGGTGAAAGTTCAGTATCTGGAGGAATAACACCAGTAGCAATCTGCTTCTTGAACCAACGCTCACGAACAACGTCCCAACCTTCATCGAATTTGCCACGGTACTTTTCCATGTATGCAGCAGGTGCTTGGTGTGGCGCGTGTGTTGCACCAAATGGCATGTACCCAAAAAATGGTCGGTCAGGGCGCACACCTTTAAAGTCAGCAATTATTTTCAGAGCTTGGTCAACCAAGTCTTCCGACAAGTGGTAGCCGTCTTCTGGGCCAGCTGGTGGATCAATGGGATGATTGTCCGCAACAAGTTCTGGATAGAACTGATCGGTTTCACCATCGAGGAATCCGTAGAAACGATTGAAACCGCGAGCGAGTGGCCACTGATCAAAAGGTCCTGCTGCCGAGCACTGTTCCATTGGGGCTAAGTGCCATTTACCGCAGACAAACGTTCCGTAACCGGCATCACCCAAAACTTCAGCGATTGTTGCTGCATGATTTGAAATATGACCGAGTTGGTTTGGGAAACCAGTAATGAAGTTCGACACTGTGCGCATACCAACGGCATGGTTGGCGCGACCGCTGAGAAGTGCCGCGCGAGTTGGCGAACACAACGGGGTTACGTGAAAGTTAGTGAACTGCAATCCATTGGCAGCAAGTGCGTCAATATTCGGAGTGTCAATATCTGACCCGAAGCAACCCATCTGCGCAAACCCAGTGTCATCAAGCAATACAAAGATGACGTTTGGCGCGTCTTCACCTGGATGAGCCGGCGTGGAGAACCACGGCTCAGAATCCTTGACATAGCGACCAATCTTGCCTTCGAAGCCATACGTGTTAGTCATAAATCCCCCTTGATGGAATAGCACTATCTTTCCCTATTTATAGGGGAACGGCCCTACTCCCACGAGAATAGATGCTGTTCCGAACGGACTGCCCTAGAAACCGTGGGGAGTCGTAAGTTCTGTATCTAAGGGAGAGCCATGCACTTTGAAATTGACCGCACCAACATCACGAAAAATCGTTTTGTTGAGACATCCGTACCTTCGCTACAAGAAGGTGAAGTTGCCCTAGCACTGCAGGAGTTTGCACTCACATCCAACAATGTGAGTTACGCGCTCAGCGGAGACTTTCTTGACTACTGGGGGTTCTTCCCCACCGAAGATGGTTGGGGTCGACTGCCAGTAATGGGATTCGGTGTCGTCACTGCATCAGCAAACGCAGACATTGCCGTGGGTACTCGCTACTTCGGTTTCTATCCTGCTGCTGATCACCATGTTGTTCTTGCCTCTGCAACAAGTGGTGGCTTTGTTGACATTGGTGCGCATCGTGAAAAACACGCCATGGCATATCGCACGTTTGACAGGGCAGCAGACGATGCAGCGCCAGGCGATCATGCATACCTGTTGTTGCGTGGTCTTTTTATGACTTCATTTCTCGCAGAAGATTTCCTGTTCGACAATGGAATGTTCGGCGCAGGGCAAATTGTCATCAGTAGTGCGTCCAGTAAAACAGCCATTGCACTTGCTCACAGCATTCGTGCGCGTGGCAACACACACTGCATCGGTCTCACCTCAAGTGGGAATGTCGACTTTGTGAATGCTGTGAACTTGTACGACGAGGTCGCAACATACGACAGCATCTCTTCGCTCGCCGACTGGGCGCCCACCGTGTACGTCGACATGGCCGGAAACCTTTCTGTCACATCTCAAGTGCATGAGCATTTTGGCGAAGCACTGAAGTACTCATGTGCGATTGGCGCAACACACTGGGACCAAGGTGGATCAAAGTCAACTCTCTCAGGTGTGCAGCCAGAGTTTTTCTTTGCACCATCTCAAATTGCTAAGCGCGGAAAAGAGTGGGGTCGTGAAGTTCTTAATGACCGCCTAGGCACTGCACTGCAAAGTTTCATCACAGATTCTCGTCGTTGGATGAAGGTTGAAGAATCACGCGGTCCGGACGCATTATCCAATGTGTACAACCAACTGGTCTCTGGCTCCATTAAGCCCGAAGCCGGACACATCATCTCTCTCTAAACAACTACCAAAGGAATACACAATGTCTCAGCACAAACCCGGATACGGAAAAGTCAACAAGGAATATGGCATGCGCATGTTCACCACCAAGCCAGAAGACGACGGCCCAGTGTGGATGGTGAACTTCATGAAATACAAGGAAGAAGCAACGTATTCAGATGGTTCACGAGGCATCTCTGGTCGCGAGGCAGATGATCTGTATGCACCTGTTGAGATACTCGAGGAACTCGGCGCTGCTATCCCATTCGTAGGCGACGTTGTTTTGCAGCTTGCAGGCCAAGATCACGCATGGCACCGCATCGGTGTTGTGAAGTACCCATCACGTCAAGCATTCCTCGGTATGCAAAATCGTGAAGACTTCCAAGCAAAGCACGAGCATAAAGAAGCCGGTATGGACTTCACATTCGTGATTGGTTCACAACCAGTGAATCTCGACCCTTCCTACCGAGTTGATTTCGAGGGCTGGGACAAAGTTGAACATGCGCCCACAGCAGAAGACGGCCCCATCATGGTGGTACACCTTCTGAAGTTTATTGAAGGCGGTCGACAGGGCGGCATGGAGGAATACCAATCCGCAGCATTCAAAGTGGCGCAGAAACATGGTGGCGGCGCAGCAGCCATCTTTACTGTTGAAGGAACCATCATGGGTGACGGGCGCGAATGGGACGAAGTTCGCTTCATTGCATATCCATCGTTGCGTTCATTCATGGCCGTTGTGAACGACCCAGAACGACTAGTCGCTCAAGGCGAGCACCGTATGACAGCGATTGCAGACACATACACAGTCGTTGTTCGACCAACGAAAGATACGTTTACGTCGCACGGTCCAATCTGATGGAGGTAATGCGAACCCCCGATAGTTGTTTCGAGAATCTTCCCGATTACAACTTTGCACCGCACTACACAACCATCACTGCCACAGACGGCACTGCGCTTCGTTTTCATTTTGTAGATGAAGGCCCGCGTGATGCAGCACCCATTGTGTTGATGCATGGCAACCCATCTTGGTCATACCTGCATCGCCACATGATCACAGGTCTTGTTGCGCTCGGTCATCGCGTACTGTCGCTTGACCTCATGGGTCTTGGACGATCAGATAAACCAAACGAAGCTTCCTATTACACACTCGCTAGCCATGTTGATTGGGTAACGAAATGGTTTGAGGCAGAGAACCTCACCGACATCACCTTGTATATGCAGGACTGGGGTGGCCTCATTGGTCTCAATGTGTTGCCACACATCGCAGACAGAGTTTCACGCGTGATTGCTTCGAACACCGGACTACCTGTTGGTGAAGGTGCAAACAAGGCAATGCGTGACTGGCTGGAATTCTCCAGTTCTGTTCCTGAACTTCCTGTTGGAAGCCTTGTGA
>DAISXE010000021.1:0-20601 GCA_036826015.1 Ilumatobacteraceae bacterium | reverse complement strand
TTTACTATTACGAAGTTCCAACGTTTTGCAGCGTGGGTGGTCGCAATCTTGCATTACGCATTGCTGCGGCAATCTCTGCGCGCGCACCAGAAATACATGTACAGACTCTCGGAGTTCGTCATCCGGTCTTGCGTGAAACGCGAATGACTGCAGTGCTGTGTTCCATGGGGCCACACGAAGTGGTGTCGTTAAAAACGAACGCGGTCTCGACAGCAATTTGTGATGCACTCGACGCGTGGCGTGAAAATCCCGCCGTCGAGATCTAGTTATCCACAATCAATCCACAGTTGTGCATAACACTGAACCCTTACCTCACAGTTGAGGTTGAGTGTTCTGTGGAAAACTACACCGTCGTAATTTGAGTTGTTTTTACTCTATTCCCTCGACCATTCGGCGATAAATTCGCTCAAGGTCGATGAGATCGGCGAAGTCCACAGTGATGCGACCACGTTTGTCGTTCATGGAGACTCCCACTTTGGTGTCAAGGAATTCGGCCAAGAGGTTTTCTAATTCCAACAATCCAGCTGGCTTCATGCCAGTAGTTCCGCCGGTTCCCTTGCCCGGGTCAGTCTTGCCCTTGCCTGGTGCCCCCTCTTTCACGGCCAATTCAACAGCGCGTACCGACCAGCCTTCAGCCACGGCAGAGGCCGCCAGTTGTTCCATTACTTTCGTGTCGCTGCACGACAACAAAGCCCGTGCATGACCCGCTGCCAATCGGCCATCGGCAAGGTACCCCTGCACGGTGGCTGGCAATTGCAGCAGACGAAGCGCGTTAGTAATCGTGGTGCGGTTCTTGCCCACACGCTTTGCGATCTGATCGTGCGTGAGGTCGAAGTCGTCGGCCAGCTGTTGATACGCCGATGCCTCTTCCAGTGCCGTGAGGTCCTGTCGGTGAAGATTCTCCACCAATGCCTGTTCTACTGAGCCAAGTTCGCTTATCTTACGCACCACCACAGGCACAACGGCAAGCTTGGCCCGCTGTGCTGCACGCCAACGACGTTCACCCGCAATGAGTTGGTATTTGCCAGGCGACGTCTCTTGCACCAACAAAGGCTGAAGAACACCAATCTCTTTGATTGATTTGGCCAGATCGCTTAGGGAGTCTTCATCGAAATGAACACGCGGCTGATGTGGGTTTGGCACGATGGAATCGATAGCAACGTCGCGCAAGGCAGATGCGGGTAGTTCTTCTGCTGGTGTTGCTCGAGGTGTTGCCGGTGCAGAAGTTGCAGGCTCCGCGGACTTTTCGGTTCTCTCAGTAGGGATGAGAGTGGATAATCCCCTACCTAGTTTTCGCTTTTCGGCCATTACTCAACTCCTTTGCTACTGCTCGATATGCCTTTGCACCTTTTGATGTGCTGGCGTGCTTCAAAACACTGTGCTGCATAGATGGTGCCTCGGCGAGTTTGACGTTGTACGGAATAACAGCATTAAATACTTTTTTGCCGAAGGCATTGCGCAATTCGCTCTCTACTTCTTGCGACAACTTCTTGGTTCCTTCGCTCATCGTCAATAGATAATGGGCAATTTCAAGTGTTGGGTTTAGTGCTGCACGTACTTGCTTCACCACTTCGCTGAGATCACGTAAGCCTTCGAGCGCAAAGTATTGACACTGCACAGGGGCCAAAATGGCATCAGCTGCCATGAACGCATTGACAGTAAGGCGACCCAGGGTAGGAGGGCAGTCCATCAAGATGTAATCCCAATCATCGCGTACCGCGTCAATAGCGTCCTTCAGGCGTGGTTGCGGGAACATCTCGGCTACTAGTTGAGCTTCCACTTCGGCCAACATCTGGCCGGTTGGCGCCGGAGCAACAAACAAGTTCTTCTCGGCCGTTGGTTCCACAATGGAGTCAAGGGTTTCCTCGCGACGCAAAACATCAGCGATTGTGGGCGCATCGTCAGGGGGGTGAATGCCGAGCCCAGAGGATGCATTGCCTTGAGGGTCAAGGTCGATAATCAATGTTCGAAAGCCCAACTCGGCCAGTGCGGCACCTAAGTTGATGGCCGTTGTGGTTTTGCCCACACCGCCCTTTTGGAGCGAAATGGCCAAGACAACCGTGTCAGAACCGTTCATGGAATTCTCTCTCCTGCTCGACAGCAATGGGATGCGATACCCGTCATCATAGGTGCAGCCTGTGGAAAACTGGTGGATAGGACTACATGTTTCACGTGGAACATCTCATCAGGAGGGTCTGTCGGGGAATGTTTCACGTGAAACATCTGAAGGTTTTTACTCTCGCCCACGTTTCACGTGAAACATTGTGGAATCCTTATTTTTCAGGGGTTGCAGTCAGTACTACTACGCCCTGGTGGTATTTCGGGGCCCCAAAATGGGTCCTCTGGAGGAGGTCTTCGGGCCATCGAGAAGGGTCAAAAAGGGGTGGTTCTGACACCACTAACCTTCCTCCGTTT
Organism: Ilumatobacteraceae bacterium; assembly: GCA_036826015.1. Classification (GTDB taxonomy): domain Bacteria; phylum Actinomycetota; class Acidimicrobiia; order Acidimicrobiales; family Ilumatobacteraceae; genus UBA2093. The sequence continues at coordinate 18,186 of DAISXE010000021.1, read as the reverse complement.
TTTAGGAGGGCTCGAGCGAGCCTCGCCGTGAGGTCGGGTGGACCAAACCCTCGACACACCACTGCATCGAATTGTGCGGCGTGCTCAGGGGAGCTCCCCATGGTTTCCACATCTTCAATCAGCACTCGCACTCGGTCCGACAATCCCATCGAGGCGACGCCGCGAGACAGTTCGTCCATCCGGTTTTCGCGCCGATCAACCAGCACCATGTCTAGATCGGGACGGTCGACGGCAATCACCAAGCCAGGCACTCCGGCTCCTGTACCAATATCTGCCACGCATCCCGTCACGCCTTCAAGTGCCTGCACGAAATAGCGGGCGTGCTCAATTACCTCTGGAATGGGGCGATCACCCAATGTTCCCAGGCGTTGGGCAGCCAGAAGCACATCTTCAAGGGTCTTGCGTGAGGCAGTCATCTGCCATTGAGAGTAGCGATGCCACAGCACCGCATACGGTTATTCGGCTGGTTCAACCACAACACGACGGCGAGGATCATCGCCTTCGGAACGTGTGGTGATGCCTTCAACTTCGGTCAACGAGTCATGAACGATCTTGCGATCAGCTGATGTCATTGGTTCAAGCATGCGAGATGAGCCTGTTTCCTTGACTTCTGCTGCCACTTTGAGAGCAAAGCGGGTCAATGCCTCACGGCGACGCTCGCGATAACCCGCAATGTCGATACGCAAACGAGTGTCCTGATCGCCGAGGCGACGCTGGCTAGCCACGCGGGTGAGGTCTTGGATGGCCAACAATGTTGCTCCACCAGGGCCCACCATGAGACCAAGCTCGGTGCCATCGACGCGTACTTCGATCTCGTCTTCCTCGCGGCTGACAGAGACAGAACCCGTGGTGCCAAAGGCTGTCACGAGGCCGGTCAAGAATTCGGCTGCTGCCTCACCAACAATTGCTGGGTCCACTTCCACCTTCTCGCGGGGCTCACGTGGCTCGCGCGGTGGGCGGTCTTCGCGTGGTGGGCGAGGGCGACGCTCTTGTCCTTCGCCACGTGGTTTTGACTCACGGCGCTCGCCTGACTTCTCGCCACCCTTTTCCTTGCGGGGGCGGCGCTCTTGGTTTCCGCGCGGTGTTGCTGGGCGAACCCGTGCACGCACGCGTGCTTCGCCGCGGGTGCGACCAAACAGGCCTGCCTTTGGCTCATCGACGACCTCAAATTCGGCATCGTCTTCAGCGACACCCAACTGATCCAGTGCAGCCTCTTTGGCCTCTTCGAGTGTGTTTCCTGTTGTTTCTACCCATTCCATGGTGACCTCATCTTTTATGTTGTTGTGCGCGGGCGACCCCGGCGTTACTTGTTTCGCTTGCTGGGGGGAACCGGACGAGATGGCTTTCCACTAGGGGTCGGCCTGTTCTTGCTGGGTGTCACCCTCTTGCTCTGAATAGGAGCGGGTGCTTGCGATTGTTCGTTCTTCTGCTTGCTTGGTTTAGCGTCTTCGTCCTTCAGGTCGCGCGCCTTTGCGCTTGCAGCCTGTGCTTGACGCCCCAGACCATCTTCTCCGTAAAAACGACGGGTGATGTAGCCCTGTTGCACAATGCGCACAACGGTTTGAGTCAAGTAATACACCACCAAGCTGGTGGGCAAGAACACCTGGAACAAAGCAAATGCCACAGGCATGTACTGCATGATCTTTGCCTGCACAGGAGACATGCCGGCGTTTGTTGGGGTGCGGCTAGCAACCATGCGCTGTTGCACAAGGAAAAGGCCACCCAAAATCACTACGAGAAGCGCGTACCAAATACCGCTCACAAAGTCAGCCTTCATGGCGTTTTGTGGGGTAATTGCAAGATCGAGCCCAAACGACATCATCTTCGTAGCACCATCGAGGGCGTCGTACAGTTCTGAGCCCGACTCAAGGTGCTTCGGGTCGAAAGTGCCGTCGGCGCCCTTACGGGTCAGGCCGTTCAACACTTGGAACATGATGATGAACACCGGCATCTGTGCCAACAGCGGCAAACACGAGGCCAACGGGTTGACTTTGTGCTCCTGATAGAGCTTCATCATCTCTTCGTTGAGGCGCTGACGATCGCCTTTGTACTGGTTCTGCAGCTTTTTCATCTCAGGCTGCAAACGTTGCATTTCCAGCATTCCCTTGGTGCTCTTCAATGTGAGCGGGGTGATGAGCAACATGATGGCCAAAGCCACCAGGCCTACGGCAATGGCGTAGTTATGTGTCCATCCGTAGAAGGTGTCGATGAGCCAGGCAAATGGTTGAAACATGATGAGCCCTTTCTAGGCATGCCCTTTGGGGGGTGGGACGGGGTCAAATCCGGAAGGTCCGAATGGACGACACCGCAAGAGACGACGGGTGGTGAGCCACAAACCGCGTGCAGAACCATGTGTACCAATGGCTTCCTCGGCGTAATGAGAACACGAGGGGTAAAAGCGGCAGGGCGAAATGTGACCTTGGCGCGCTACTTGATAAAAGCGAATTGCCTTCATCATCAGACTTTGTGGCTTTGTGAAAGAGGGGAGGGATGTCGACTGGGTCATTGGGCTTGGCCCTTTGCAATCAGCGATTCCATGTGGCGTTCCACATCGGCATATGCAAGGCCATTGGCTCGGGGAGAAGCACCAAACACATACATACCAGGGGCCAAAGGGGTTAGGCGAAGACGCAACACTTCGCGCATTTGGCGGCGCAAACGGTTACGGCGCACGGCGGACCCGAAGCTGCGCCCTAAGGCGTAGCCCACTTGGGGTTCGAGAAGCGAGGAATCAAGCAACATGGTGCACGACAGGGGACCGGAGCGAACATGGCGACCTTCTTCGCGAATGCGAGCAAAGGCCGAGCGGCTCTGGATGCGGCCGATCAAGCGCTGAGGCGGTGACGGCCCTTAGCCCGACGCGACTTCAAGATGGCGCGTCCTGCGCGGGTGCTCATACGTGCACGGAAGCCGTGCTTACGTGCTTTGCGTCGGTTATTTGGCTGAAAGGTGCGCTTCATGGCGCCTCCTATGGGGCAAGCTCCTTTGGGGAGCGCGGACTATGGGGCTATTCCTGTGCCAGCGGCACGAGACGAACAACCTCCACAGGCTAACGGTGCGCGCGACCGACGCCACACATACCCACCCCCTGAAACCCTGGGCCTCTCCATTTTTTGGATATCCACAGTTCCTGCTACGGTCACATTCCCTAGCAACATCTGCTAGCCAGTCGTCCACACCCTGTGGATAGTGCTGTGGACGAGACTTTAGGAGGCGGAAATGAACAATCACGAAGCCGTGTGGAATGCAACAGCACAACTCCTCAAAGCACAGGTCTCTGAAGGTGTGTGGTACTCCACTTTCAACGATGTTGTGGCACTCACAAGTGACGATGAATCATTACGCCTGCAAGTTCCTAATGCTCATGTTCGTGATCGCATTGTCACTCGTTATCGCCCGCTTGTCATTGACGCGCTCGACGAGATCGGCGAAAGCGATCGCGAACTCATTATCGAGATCAGCGATATCCAACCAGTTGTCGAAAATGATGCCGTCTTGGTCGAAGCACCAATCGTCGACACAATCCCTGTAAAAGCCAATGGTGGCAAGGGTTTAGCGGTTGGACTCAACCCTCGTTACACGTTCGATAATTTCGTTAAAGGTGCATCAAACCAGTTCGCTCTTGCCGCAGCACTTCGTGTCGCCGAGACACCAGCACGTTCATACAACCCACTCTTCATTTACGGTTCAGCCGGACTTGGCAAGACTCACCTCTTGCAAGCAATCGGTTGGTACGTGCACGACCACTACGCGCACTACGAAGTTCGCTATGTCTCCACCGAAACTTTCTTGAACGAATATGTCGACGCAATTCGTACAAACACCACCGCAGCCTTCAAGCGCCGCTATCGAGATGTGGATGTTTTGCTCATCGACGACATCCAGTTCATGGAAGGAAAAGAGGGCCTCCAAGAGGAGTTTTTCCACACCTTCAACTCCCTCCACGGAGCCAACAAACAGATCGTTATCTCGTCTGACCGTATGCCAGACGCCATCCCCACCCTGGAAGATCGCCTTCGCGGCCGCTTCCGTTGGGGCCTCATCACCGATATTCAGCCTCCAGACCTGGAAACCCGCCTCGCCATCTTGCGAAACAAGGCTGAGCGCGACAACACCCCGTTGCCAGCCGACGTTCTCGAGTTCATCGCTTCCCACATCACGTCCAACATTCGTGAACTTGAAGGCGCCCTCATCCGTGTCACGGCCTATGCCCATCTCACTCGCGAAGAGGCCACTGTGGCCATGGCAGAGACTCAGTTGGCCGACCTACTCACCGCCACTGCTCCAAAGCATCGCACCGACGAAGAGATGCTCACTGAAATCGCTGGATATATGGGGTTCAGTGTCGAAGCCCTCAAAGGTAAGTCTCGCCAGCGCCCATTGGTGTCTGCCCGCCAGATCGCCATGTACGTCTTTCGCGACATGACTGAGTTGAGTTATCCAGCCATTGCTCGCCTATTCGGCGGCCGTGACCACACCACAGTGATCCATGCCGTCGACAAGACCCAGCGCCTCATGCGTGAAGACAAGCAGATCTTCGATCTCGTCACCGACATCACTGCACGAATCAAGAATTCGTAATTTCGATGACACACGGGCCTGTGAATCTCGTGGGGATGACCATGTGGACTGCCTGTGAGGGGTCGGGGACAACTATGGGGTTCTCCACAACTACACAAGTTGCACGCTTGCAACCTGTGCGTATGGGGGGTTCGCCGTGCACATGGCCTTTTCAACGTGCACAAGGCTCAATCGGACACTGTCCACAATCCACAGCACTTATTACCACTATTAGACATATACATCACTTCTCGGTTCCGGTAATCGCCGCGTCATACAATGAACCAACGAGCATGAAAGTACGACTATGAAGTTCAGAAGCGAACAAGGGATCCTGGCAGAAGCACTTGGTGCTTTAGCGCGTATCGCATCCAGTCGAAACGCCGGAACTCCCGCGTTGTCTGGTGTGAAAATGAATCTCACCGGCGACAACTTGGTTGCATCCAGTACCGACAACGAAATTTCATTGCAATTCGTTTTGCCAGTAGGCGGAGACACAGACGGTCAGTGCTTAGTAAGCGCTCGCATGTTGAACGACATTGTTCGCGTGATGCCGTCAGGAAAAATCACCGTTGAATTCGCTGGAGACAACGCCACAATTTCTGCTCAGCGTTCACAGTTCACAATTCCAACGTTGAACGCAATTGAATTTCCTCGTTCGTCACCACCGTCAGGTGAACCAGTTGTCATCAACTCAGAAATCTTCAAAGCCGCTCTTGCGCAAGTTGTTCAAGCTGCCAGCACAGACCAGAACAAACACAACTTGTCGGCCGTGTTGTTGGCCTCAACCGGAAAAGCAATTCGTTTAGTTGCTACAGACGGCTATCGCCTTGCAATGCGCGACATTGAAGGTGAGCACACTGGTTCAGAAGATTCATTCTTGATTCCAGCGCGCGCACTTGCCGAATTGCAGCGCCTTCTCGACATGTCTGACGAAATCACAGTTCGTTTTAACGATCTCGACGCAACGTTCCAGTCACCAAAGATGACATTGTCTACGCGCCTCATCAATGCTGAATATCCGCCGTACCAAACAATCATTCCGAAAAACAATCCAAACTCTGCGATTGTTAATCGTGAAGAACTCCTCGACGCATTACGCCGCACACGCGTTCTTGCTTCTGAAATGACGCCTGTTCGTATGCGAATGTCTACTGAAGGAATTCGCCTCACCGTGCAACTCACCGATGGATCAACAAGTGTTGAGGATATTGATGCTCAGTTCACTGGCGAAGACATCACTGTTGCGTTCAACTCGGAGTATCTCGCTAATGGTGTCGATGCATGCGGTACTGAAGAAGTTGTTATCGAAACCAGTGCGCCAAACAAACCTGCAATCGTTAAGCCAGTCGGAGACACGTCGTATCTCTACTTGCTCATGCCACAACGTCTGTAGCGTGTCGCTGCTGTGGTGATTCGCCGCATTGAACTCACTGATTTTCGTGTGTATCAACACGCGATCATTGAGTTAGACCCAGGTGTGACTGCAGTTATTGGTCGTAACGCGCAAGGAAAAACAAGTCTGGCGGAAGCCATGAGTTACTTGTCAACACTGCATAGTTTTCGCGGCGTACCAAACGATGCGTTAGTACGACAAGGCGCAGACTCGGCTTATTTACGCGCCGTTATTGTGCATGACGACGGCCGCGAGATATTGGTGGAAGCCGAAATTAATCGTGCTGGTCGCAACAAAGTATTAGTGAATAAACAAAGGCTTGGGCGCGTGCGCGACCTGCTCGGCGTTGTTCGTTCCACAGTGTTTGCCCCTACAGATTTGCAGTTGGTATACGAAGGCCCCGGCGTGCGACGCGACATGTTGGATGATGCGCTTGTTGCGTTGTCGCCAAAGTTAGACACGTTGCGCCTTGAAGTGGATCGCATCATTAAGCAACGCAATGTGTTGCTGAAGCAGTCGCATGGCCGCCTCACTCCAGATATTGAAATGACTCTCGATGTATGGGATACGCAGTTTGCACAAAAAGGAACTCAACTCGGTGAAGCTCGCGCAAAGTTGATTGCCCGTCTCGCGCCATTTGTGAGCGAGGCATATGAATCTCTGGCTGCAGAAGCAACACCTATCGATCTTGTGTATGAACCCGAGTGGCGACGACCAGGACTTGTGGCCGCATTGGCCGCAGCACGCCAAGACGACATCCGCCGAGGCATGAGCACAGTTGGCCCACATAGAGACGATGTTGTTTTGCACATCAAGGGAATGCCTGCGAAATCGCATGCCTCGCAAGGGGAGTGCCGGACATTGGCTTTAGCCCTGCGCCTGGGTATTCACCGATTAGTCACCGAAGTGGTGGGAACAGCACCACTTTTGGTGCTTGACGACGTGTTGTCGGAACTAGACCCCGTTCGTTGTGAGAGCTTGCTGCGCAACATGCCCGAGGGCCAAGTTGTCATCACCACGGCACACATTTTGCCCCCAGCGGCACACCCCGACAGCATCATTCATATTGCAAACGGTCAAGTGGTTCCCACGCAGCCGACAGAAATGGAAGAGCAATCATGAGTGACGACGAATGGACAAGCCCAAGCAAAGCCCCGCGACCATTGTCTGAAGTGCTCGGAAAAGTGTTGCGCAAAATGAAGGTGTCCGATGAGACCACTGCGCTAGGACTGTTTTCTCATTGGAGAGAAATTGTGGGTGATCCAATCGCCGATCATGTGCTTCCAAAACGTCTCGAAAAAAGACGACTCATAGTGGAAGTTGACGATGCTGCTTGGGCAACACAAATGAAATTCCTCGAAGCGCAATTGCTCACCACATTGAAAGAGCACGTCGGAGATGAAGTGGATTTTCTTGAGATTCGAGTGCGACGTTCCCGATAACGACACCTCATAATTGGTAGGATATTTGCGCCATGGTTGCATCTAAAAAAGAGTCCTCAAAGAACCCCTCCGCCGATTACGGCGCCAAAGATATTCAGGTTCTCGAGGGACTAGATCCCGTTCGTAAACGTCCCGGTATGTACATCGGCTCCACCGGTCTTGCTGGTTTGCATCACCTCATTTGGGAAGTTGTCGATAACTCCATCGACGAAGCAATGGCTGGTTTCTGTACTCGCGTTGGCATCACTCTTCTCGAAGACGGCGGCTGCCAAGTCGATGACAACGGCCGTGGAATTCCAGTAGATCCGTACCCATCTGGCCCTCACAAGGGAAAAAGCGCCGCCGAAGTCGTACTTACCGTGCTTCACGCCGGTGGCAAGTTTGGCGGCGAGGGATACAAAGTCTCTGGTGGTCTGCACGGTGTAGGTGTCAGCGTTGTCAACGCATTGTCACGTCGAGTTGTTCTTGAAATTGACCGCGACGGAGATCGTTGGGGCATGGAGTTTGTCGACGGTGGCAAACCAAAGGGCAAGCTTGCAAAAACAGGTAGCACTCCAGCACGTGGTCGCAAGAACGGCACCACAGTTACTTTCTGGCCAGACGAAACCATTTTCGCTTCAGAAGGAACCGAGTTCGTTGCGCGCACCGTTATGGAGCGCTTACAGACAATGGCATTCCTCAACAAAGGTCTCGAAGTTGTCTTCACAGACGAGCGTCCTGGCAAAGAACAAACCGTCACCTTCCAATACAAGGGCGGCGTTGTCGACTTCGTAAAGCATCTCAATGCCACGAAAGAACCATTGTTCAGCAAGGTCGCATCACTTGAAGACGAAGACGACGAAGAGGGCATGCAACTCGATATCGCTATTCAGTGGAACACCGGGTACTACGAAGGTATTCACGGGTACGCCAACGGTATTTCCACCACCGAAGGCGGCATGCACGTTGAAGGCTTCAAAACAGCCCTCACATCAGTGCTCAACAAGTACGCGCGCGACAAGAACATCCTGAAGGAAAAAGAAGACAACCTCCTGGGTGAAGACATTCGCGAAGGCATCACGGCAATCATCGCGGTGAAGCTTCGCGAGCCACAGTTCGAAGGCCAGACCAAAGCAAAGTTGGGCAACGTGCCAATGCGTTCGTTCGTACAAAAGAGCACCAACAAGTATTTGGCCGAGTGGCTGGAAGAAAACCCTGCCGAAGCAAACAAGGTTGTGAAAAAAGCAACTGCTGCTGCGCAGGCGCGTCTTGCAGCAAAGAATGCACGTAACGCAGTTCGTCGTAAGACGTCATTGTCTGGTGCCGGTATGCCCGACAAGTTGAAGGACTGTTCAAGTGGCAAGCCGGAAGAGAGCGAGTTGTTCATCGTGGAAGGTGACTCTGCAGGCGGTACTGCAGTAGACGCACGCGATCCACGCACACAAGCAATCCTTCCTATTCGCGGAAAGATCCTCAACGTTGAGCGTGCACGTCTCGACAAAATGTTGAAGAACAACGAAATTCAAGCGCTCATCACAGCCATTGGCGGCGGCGTGGGCGACGAGTTCGATGCATCCAAAGCTCGCTACCACAAGATCATTGCATTGGCAGACGCCGATGTCGACGGAAGCCACATTCGTACGTTGTTGCTCACCTTCTTCTATAGGCAGATGCGCCCAATGGTGGAAGCAGGGTTTGTGTACATCGCACAACCGCCGTTGTACTCCACTGAAGTTGGCAAAGAAAAGATTTATCTGAAAGACGATCAAGCAAAGAATCGTTTCTTGGCAGAAAAGCCAAACCACAAAAAAGAATTCCAACGCTTGAAGGGCTTGGGTGAAATGGACTGGCAAGAACTCAAGAGCACCACTATGGACAGTGCCACGCGCACATTGTTGCAAGTCACTGTTGAAGAAGCAGCAATCGCCGACGAAGTGATGAGCGTGCTTATGGGTGACGACGTAGAGAGCCGCAAGAAATTCATCACTACCAACGCCCGCGATGTTCGCAACCTCGACTTCTGATCACAGGAAACACATATGACCGACGTCAATACACCAGCACCAAGTGATCCAATCCAGCCCGTTCCTTTGCAGGACGAGATGGAGCGGTCGTTCCTCGATTACGCAATGTCCGTCATCATGTCGCGCGCATTGCCCGACGTTCGTGACGGCTTAAAGCCAGTTCACCGTCGCATCATCTGGGACATGGAACAACAAGGGTTCCGTCCCGACCGTCCGTTCGTGAAATGTGCTCGCGTTACCGGTGACACCATGGCTCGTTATCACCCACACGGTGACAGCGCTATTTACGATGCGCTTGTGCGTATGGCTCAGCCGTTCTCACTGCGTCACCCACTCATCGACTTCCACGGAAACTACGGCTCTCCCGACTTCGGACCAGCTGCTGCTCGTTACACCGAAGCTCGTCTGCATTCATTAGCAATGCGTTTGCTCGACGGCATCGACGAAAACACCGTTGACATGATTCCTAACTATGACGGCACGGCAGAACAACCAAGCGTGTTGCCTGCTCGTTTCCCGAACTTGTTGGTCAATGGCAGCCAAGGCATTGCCGTTGGTATGGCTACATCAATTCCGCCACACAACTTGGGCGAAGTAATCGACGCAACCATTCACCTCATTGATAATCCTGGCGCAACACCAGACGATCTCATGAATTTCGTGAAAGGCCCAGACTTCCCATCGGGCGGTTCAATTCTTGGTCGCGCAGGCATCATCGACGCCTATCGCACTGGCCGCGGAAGCATTAAGACACGCGCAAAAGTTTCTATTGAAGAAGGCCGTAAGGGCCGTATGGAAATTCGTTGCACCGAACTTCCATATCAAACAAGTTGTTCTTCTATTGCTGCTCGTATTCAAGAACTTGTTGACGGCGGCGATCTTGAAGGCATCTCCGATGTCAACGACAACTCGTCAGGCGGCAAGACAAGCCTCATTATTGAGTTGAAGCGTGAAGCAAACGCAAACGTTGTTCTCAACAACTTGTTCAAGATGACCTCGCTGCAATCAAGTTTCCCTGTGAACATGGTTGCTCTTGTCGATGGTGTACCTCGCACCGTTAACTTGGCCGACGCACTTAACGGATACGTTGCGCACCAAATTGAAGTTGTCACACGACGCACGCAGTTCCGCCTAGATAAAGCAAAAGATCGTGGTCACATTCTTGAAGGTCGCCTCAAGGCCCTCAATGTCATCGACAAGATCATCAAGCTCATTCGTGAGAGTGATGATCCGGCAGCAGCAAAAGACGCGTTGATGAAGAAGCCATACGAATTCTCAGAGCGTCAAGCGATTGACATTCTGGATATGCAGTTGCGCCAACTCACACGTCTTTCTCGTATCGACCTTGAAAAAGAACTTGCCGACGTGCAAGAACGCATCAAGGAATACGAATCAATCTTGGCGTCCGATTCAAAACTTCGCGGAGTCATCAAAGACGAACTCGCAAGCGTGAAGAAAGATTTCGCAACGCCACGTGTTTGCCAGATTGCTCACGACGTTGGCGAAATGGCACTTGAAGATCTTGTCGACGATAAAGAACTCGTCATCGTGATGACACAAGCGCAGTATGTCAAGTCTGTATCTGCCGATCAGTTCCGTGCACAAGCACGTGGTGGCCGTGGCGTAAAGGGTGCAGCACTGAAGGAAGACGACATCGTTCGTCGCGTTATCTTCACCACAGCACACGCACACTTGTTGTTCTTCTCGAACCGTGGCCGCGTATACAAGGTTCGCGCAGCAGACATTCCCGAGCGTGAACGCACTGCAAGAGGCGTTCCTATTGTGAACTTGTTGCCGTTGCAAGCAGGCGAAACCATTCAAGCGATTATTGATACGCGTGAATTCCCAGGCGAGCGGTTCTTGTTCTTCATTACAAAGAGCGGTCAAGTTAAAAAGACTGCGTTCGATGCATACAACTCCAGCCGTCGTGATGGTCTCATTGCTCTCAACCTCAAGGGTGAAGACGAACTGGTCCGTGTTATCGAAACATCTGGTGACGACGACATCTTTATTGTCAGCCGAAGCGGCCAAGTTATTCGATTCTCCGAAGATCAAGTCCGCCCAATGGGCAGAACTGCAGCGGGTGTTCGAGGCATGAGGTTGAAGGCAGGCGACGAAGTTGTGTCGGCAGACCCAGGCCGTGGCGACGATGCATTGCTCATCGTTTCTTCTGCTGGTTATGCAAAGCGTACGCAGATTGTTCACTTCCCACGTAAGAATCGCGGAACGCAAGGAGTCATCGGCGTAAAGATCAATGAGAAGAAGGGCAAAGTTGTTGCCGCTTTCATGGTTGGTCTTGAAGATGAGATTGTGGCCATTGCATCAAATGGCGTCACCATTCGTACCGAGGTCAAGCAGATCTCTAGTCAGGGTCGTGCTGCTACCGGCGTGAAACTGATGAACGTTGATGATGGCGCAGTCGTTGCTTCAGTCGCACCAATTCTTTCCACCGACGAAGAGTGAGCCTTCGCGCGCGAGCGTGACAATGATGTTCGTGTTGTGGTGCGCATGCACCGCAGTGTGTGTGTTTCTAGTTGCCACTGTTGCTGGTCAATATCTGCGCATCACACGTGCGCACACAAATGCCGACGCAATCGCATTGGCCTATGTGCTCGGCGGATCATCTAGTGCGCAATCTCTTGCTGCTATCACCGGTGCTCGTATCGAGTCGGCGAATGAAGACATTGGGGGAGTCATCACCGTGGTTGTCCAGTCCGAGGGCGTGCGGATTCAGGCGCAAGCATCGCGTTGACCATCTTGGGTGTCGCGTAGTCAATACACTCAGAGTGTGAGTACAAGCGCACCAACCCCCACATCACGTCGCCGTGTGCGCAAGGTGTCACGAGTCTTGCGAGACATCGATGCGTGGAGCGTCTTCAAGGTGGGTCTTGTCTTCCACGCCGCTTTGTACTTGGTGCTCATGATCACTGGTGTCTTGCTTTGGAATGTTGGCTCAGCCACGGGCACCATCAATAACCTCGAGCAGTTCATGGCCTCCTTCGGCTGGGACTCTTTTGCGTTCAAGGGCTGGGAGCTGTTCCGAGGCTTTGCATTCTTTGGCCTCTTTGGCATCGTGCTGGCAACAGGCATCTGGGTGCTTGGGGCCGTGGTTTTCAACCTCATCACCGAATTGGTGGGGGGTATCCGGGTCACAGTCCTCGAAGAAGAAGTGGTGGCTCGCACGGTTGAGCCTGACCATACCCACGGATAGAGTGAGCAGTCCCGTAGAGGGGCTATAGCTCAGTCGGTTAGAGCGCATCCCTGATAAGGATGAGGTCGCAAGTTCGATTCTTGCTAGCCCCACCATCTGTCCCACTCTGAGCCAGAGTCAGGAAAAGGAGACCCAGTGAAATTCATCCGCCAGGCCATCCTTGCTATTTCCTTGGGTGGCATCATTGCCGCCGTATTGCGCACCAGGGGTAAAAGCCCCGATGCCCCTTCACAGGGCGGGTGGCGCGAGGTCACTCCGCAGAGATAACTGTTGTGACCACCTCAGGTGACTTCAACATTGGCATTGTGGGCTCTGGCGTTGTCGGGTCCCGAATAGCACTACATCTTCAGTCGTTGGGCATTCGTCCACGCACTGCATCTTTTCAACACGCATCGGAACTCTTTGATTGTTCTGTCGTAGTTCTCGCGCACGGTGCGCCTCACGCAACGCTTGTCTCTGCATTTATCGCTCAAGGCGTTTCTGTGGTTTCGGCTAGCGACAACTTGCAAGACGTCATGTCCATTCTCGACGCACATGATCGTGCGGTTGCGCGCGGAGTGTCTGTGATTGCAGGCGCCGCTTGTTCGCCGGGCATGACTGGCTTGTTAGTGCATCATGTGAAGCGTGCATTTGAATCAATCGATGAAGTACACGTAGCAGTGCACGGCACCGGTGGCCCTGCTTGTGCACGCCAACACCATGATTCATTAGCCGGAGTTTCTATTGGCTGGCACGACGGCGAATGGTTGCAACGCCCCGCTGGCAGTGGTCGCGAATTGTGTTGGTTCCCAGACCCCATTGGCGCACGTGACTGTTACAGATATGGCAGCCCCGAACCGTTGTTACTGCAACGTGCCGAGATCACACTGCAACGCATTACATCGCGAGTATCTGCCACTAGGCGAGACCGTCTCACCGCGCGTTTACCAATGCTTGCGCCGCCACACCCTGAAGGCGGCATTGGCGGATTACGCGTAGAAGTGCGTGGCGTGCGAAACGGAAATAGGCACGTGGAAATTGTTGGCGTCGCTGAACGACTCGCGTCGGTGGCTGGCGCAGTTGCATCTAACGCCGCACTTGCAATTCACAACGGCACCGTTCCACCAGGCGTGCACAATCTTGGGCAAGAGAGACTTCCGAACGACACAATTCTTGACGGCGTGCTTGCAACAGGAACCACGTTGCATCAATTCGTAGGGAACTAACAATGGAGGCATCAATCCTTGGTGTGATTGAAGGCTTCTACGGTCAGCCGTATTCACACGAGGTGCGATTACACATCATTGATCGCATGGTTGATTGGGGCTCGAATACCTATGTATGGGCCGCAAAATTAGAACCGCGTCATCGCGAACAATGGAATGAACCGTTCACAGATGAAGAGTTGGAGTGTTTTTCGGAACTATCTCATCGCTCCTCCGCGGTGCAAGTGGCCGTTGGTTTGACCCCTGGTGATAACGCAACCGAACAACAAGTCATCAATAAATTGCTTCCCGCCATTCATGCAGGGTGCAAGGTAGTGGTGTTGTGTTTCGATGACTTGCCTGTTTTGAAAGCCGCAGCTGATCATCAACGCATTGCACATGCGGTTCGTGATGTATTGCATGTACCTGTGTGGATAACGCCAACGCATTACGCAGGCCTTACCTCTTCACCATATCTCGAAGCGTTATGCACTGGTCTTGGTGACGACATTGAAGTGATGTGGACTGGAAACTACGTAGTGAATGACACCATCACGGTGGAAGATGCGATTGCGCGCCGAGATGTCACTGGTGGTCGTGCACCATTGGTATGGGATAACGCTCCAGTGAACGACGCAATGATGCACGCACATATGCATTTGGGCCCGTTACAAGGTCGCGAACACGGACTGCAAAACATGTGCAGTGGTTTCTTGTGGAACCCCATGGTGGAGCCGTTTGCTTCACTACCAATGTTGGAGTCAGCTGCTGCATGGTGGCGGGGCGACGATGCCCTTACAGCGTGGAACACAGCAGTTGATCGCGACGGCTGGCGGTTGCTCGCCGAAGCTACGGCGTACCGTGGAGACTTGCATTGGCCAGGTGAATCACCAACGCGCGAATGGTGGGAAGCAGTGCGCGATATGCCAGACATGAAAGACGAAGTAATGCCATGGGTGCAGGCGGCTCGTTCTGGTGCGCGCGTGGCTCTTGCTGCACACGCAATCTTGGATGCAGATGTATCGAAACTGTCGCAGGAAGACTTGGGTCGTTTGATGCGTCCGTTAATGGAGTGGCAGACGCATCGCATTGCGCCGGCATTTACATTTGGTCGCGGTCCACGTCAACGTCCGCTCGCTACTCAAAATGATCAAGGCAAGTTCGTCCTTCGGCCAGGCACCATTGCTGATTCTGAGTCGTTGGTAGACACCGTGGTGCAGAGGGCGTTAGCCCACATAAACAGTTGATTCTCACTCATTCTCGATAGCGTCGAGACCATGGCATCGCACCAACATTCAGACCCCGTTGCTGCTGCCGACATCGCACACCACGTGGCCACCAAGTTGGGCGAAATTGGTCAACGTTTTACGCCTGGGCGACGCGACATTGTGAGCGCGCTGGCCGCCGCACAGCGACCCCTATCAATTCCGGAAATTCTTGATCAAGCAAAGGGGTTGGCACAGTCGTCTGCGTATCGCAATCTCACGGTGTTAGAAAACGCGGGCGTAGTGGTACGAGTCATCACCACAGACGAATGGGCTCGATATGAGTTGAGCGAAGATCTAACGGGCCACCATCATCACATGGTGTGCAGTGTGTGTGGCTCTGTTGATGATGTGCGCATATCAGATTCAATTGAGCACGAGTTAGATGCAGCCTTAGAAAAGGTTGCACAAAAAGCAGGTTTCAAAATGGCGCACCATCGCCTTGACGTTGTAGGAGTATGTAAAACATGTCAGTAAAAATCGGAAGCACTATCGATGTACCACCATTGCTCCCTGGGCGCATAGTTTCTCTCCCTGGCCGCGGCGAGATGTTCGTGCGCCATCATCAGCACGAAGACCCAAACGCACCCACAGTGTTGTTGCTGCACGGTTGGACTGCGTCGTCAGATGTCAACTTCTTCACCACCTATGAAACGTTGTCTAGCGCGTACTCAATCATTGGTGTCGATCATCGTGGTCACGGCCGTGGTCTGCGTCCGAATCGACCCTTCTCATTAGAAGACTGCGCTGATGACGCGGCAGCAGTAGTGCGATCACTCGGCGTGAGGTCGGTTGTTGCAGTGGGCTATTCAATGGGTGGCCCCATCACGCTGTTGCTGTGGCAACGACACCGCGATCTAGTGAAGGGAATGGTGTTGCAGGCCACGTCTCTTGAATGGAGTGGCACTCGTAGAGAACGGTCCGGATGGAAATTCATCATTCCTATGTCGCGTCTCTTCAGCCGACCACGCTTGATGCGTTGGGGTATTAAGCGCATCATTCCACGCGGTCACGAAATGGCTCGCTATGTTCCATGGCTTATGGGAGAAATGCGACGCAATGACGCATGGATGATTGCTGAAGCAGGCATGGCGATTTCAAAATTCGATGCACGTGGTTTTGCTCACACTGTGGATGTACCTGCTGGTTTTGTTCTCACCACGAAAGATCGTTCGGTACCACCAGAAAAGCAAGCAGCTTTGGCTGAAGCATTACGAGCAACAGTGGTTGAGTTTCATGCTGATCACATGGGTACGTTGCAACAGCCTCGTGAGTATGCAGCAGCGATGCGTGAATCAGTTGATGCTGTTATTCAGCAGATTCGCTAGGACCAAGTTTTTCAATCGCATCGGTGATGCGCTCTAACTGTTCCCTCAGGTCTTCCATGGTGACAACGTCTGCCAAGGCAAGACGCACACCAGCAAGTTCGCGAGCAAGATATTCGGTATCGGCCTGTGTGCGCGCAGCAAGTGCACGGTCGCGATCTAGTTGTTCGTTGTCGCGATCTTCTTGACGATTTTGGGCAAGCAAAATGAGTGGCGCTGCATATGAAGCCTGCAACGACAAGATGAGCGTGAGGAAAATGAATGGGTAACCGTCGAACTGCAGTTGCTGTACGAAGTTCACCACCACCCAGGCGCAAACAAAAATGGTTTGAAGAACGAGGTATCGACCCGTCCCCAAGAAACGAGCGATTGCCTCACTGAACTGACCGAATGCATCGGGATCGTAGTGAATACCTACACGGCGACGCTGACGTGGCGTAGAGAGATCGTTGCGGCGCTTCATGATGTTGCCGCCTGACGTCGTCGTTGTCTCCAGTCGGCTGGCAACATGCGGTCGAGAACGTCGTCCACGGTGATTGCGCCCAACAGATGACCGGCGTCATCGCACACACCCACTGCAAGCAAGTTGTACGACGCTAAGAATTCTGCAACTTCACGGTCTGGCAAGTTTGCAGAAACGGTCGGTTCCTTCACAACACACCGACCAAGTTCTGTGCTTGGTGGTTCGCGTAGCAAACGCTGCAAGTGAACAACGCCAAGGTACGTGCCTGTAGGTGCTTTGAATGGTGGCTGGGTGACAAACACTTGGGCAGCAATAGAGACCAACCAATCGGGGTCGCGTACTTGCGCCAATGCTTCTGCAACAGTTGCGTTTGCTCCCATCACAATGATTTCGGGTGTCATCAATGCACCAGCAGTACCAGATGCATACGACAACAATGAACGCACAACATCGGCGTCTTCGTCATCCATTGCGTCGAGCACGGTAGTGCGCTGTTGCGCTGGCATTTCTGCAAGCAAGTCGGCAAGGTCGTCGAATTCCATTTCCTCCAACACGTCGATGACACGGTCGAGGTCGAGGTTTGCGATCAGTGCAAGCTGTTCACTCTCGGGAAGTTCTTCTAGCAAGTCAGCAAGACGATCGTCTTCCATTTCGATGGCCAGCAATTGACGCTGCGCATGTGGCAACGCGCGCACAACAGCGGCTACGTCGCTCGGGTGCATGTCGCGAAGTCGCGCAGCCTCGGCCGCCATTTCGGTGCTGGGAGCAAACAAGCCACTTACGTCGTTCCATTCCACCAGGCGGTATGTGGCACGGCGGCCAAGGACCCCACGGCGAGTGAGGCGCACTTTGGCCACTTCCCAGCCAGCCTCACGGGAGGTGAGGGTGGGGCGCAGGGCTACGTCGCTCACGGTCTCGCCAGACACCCGAGAATCGATGATTGCGGCTCCCAGCAGATGTTCGCCATCGCGGGGCTTGAAAGGGTTCAGGTCCACGTCCCAGCTGCGTAGGCGGGCGCCCTCGGTGTCGAGAGCCGACACCCTGTTGGCGTTCACAAAGATGCGGCGGCGCTGGCTGGTGGCCACAAAACCCGTTACCCGTGGGGCTTCGCCGCTACGGCCAGGAACCACCACAATGTCGTCGATACGGCCGATAGCCGCTCCACCTGCGTCGAGGAGCGGAAGGCGCATGATTCGAAATGCATAGATGAGCTCGCCAGCCATGGGCATAAGGGTACCCCTGCCTGCCCCCGAGAAGGGGATGAGTTAGAGCCGCTGCGGCCGTCACCCGATAACCTGACATTTCCAAAACACGGGGACGTAGCTCAATTGGTAGAG